>NZ_KV815300.1:10407-59894 GCF_001814205.1 Rothia sp. HMSC036D11 | reverse complement strand
CGAACCCTACGCCTACACAGGCCAACCCGACACCAGTTAACCCTGCGCCTGATCCTGTACCGACCATTGTGCCTAGTCCGGATCTGACTCCGGTTAACCCTGCTCCGGTGAATCCCACACCGATCCCAGCGAACCCTACGCCTACACAGGCCAACCCGACACCGGTGTATCCTACCCCCACTCCCGTAACACCGGCTCCGGCTAAGCCAACACCCGTGACCCCCACACCGGTCCCGGTCTCTCCGACCCCGTCGCCCGTAACACCTACTCCTGCAGATCCCGCACCCGCACCGTCTCAGGATCCTGGGTGGACCCCTGCGCCTTCGGAGCAGCCTACTAGCCAGCCTGTTCCGTTCCCGAGCCCAAGTGCTTCCGAATCGGCAGCTCCAACTCCTAGCCCGAGCCCGTCGGGGCATGGAAACCCGGGGTCTGACGATTCGCCAGCTCCAGATGCCAGCCCTTCGGCAACGCCGTCGAGCAATGTCTCTCCAGCACCCGCGCCGTCTACATCTGCTGAACCCTTCCCCAATAGCATCGCGACGTTGGGGCGTTTTGCAACAAATTCAGGGTTCCCCAATGCGTTCCCCGGCGCCGCGGACTGGGTACAGGGATATTTGTCCCGTGGAGAGAACGCCCGGAACGGCTCGCCAACTTTGAGAATGGCGAACCCACAGGAGTCTAGAAACGGTTCTTATTCTGTTCCATCTGCTGTGAACCCGGTTGCTCGTCCGCCTGCAACGTCCGCTGGTTCGCAAGCGCAACGGAACGGCGATAGCCCTAAGAGTGTTCAGGAACGTTCAACGGATTCTCGTGGCCCTGGACTCTCAGGTTTCGTGCCGTTGGCGTTCTTCTCCCTGCTAATTCTTGCGATTACCATTGTGGCGATTCGGTACTTTATCCGTGCCAGGTAACAGGGTATGGGCGATTATTGGGGAATGAACCCTCGGACCAAAAAGCATAAAGCACGGGAAAGTTCACTCCGGAAGAGCACATTGGCTCAGCTGGGGGAGTCCCGTGTTTTGCAATTGTTTATGCCCATGCTGGATGAGCATAACCGCTCCATAATCCAGGTTGCCTCCGCACATGGGCAGGAACCGGTGCTTGAAGTAGGTCCCGGTGACGACTGCGCAGTGCTCACGGGCGATAATCGACGCACGGTTATCACCACAGATACTCTGGTACATGGGCAAGATTTTCTCGATATCTGGCCTGCCGGTCCGCGCAGCGGCGGTTACGAGGTAGGGTGGAAAGCCACCACCCAGAACCTTGCCGATATTGCGGCTATGGGTGCTGAACCCGTTAGCCTTTTTGTATCTCTAAGTCTGCCGCCCGAAACCCCCTATGGTTGGGTTGAAGACTTTGCCCGCGGTATCCTCGACTCGCTGCATGCATGCGGCGCTACAGCCTGTACGGTAGGCGGCGGTGATCTAGGCAGCGCACGCGATGCCAGCGTTACCATAACGGCTGTTGGACGATGCGAAATCCCCGTGCTGAGGTCCGGGGCGCAACCGGGAGATACCGTAGCTTTGGCGGGCTGTACCGGGTGGGCTGATGCCGGGCTGCGGCTACTGACAACCACAGGCTCTCTCGACTCGATCGAGCAGCTGCCTTCCACGCAGAAAGAACGTATCGAACGCGCTGTTACCCATCAGCTAAGGCCCGTATCGCCCATACCCGCAGGGCGACGCGCTGCAGCATACGGTGCCAACGCAATGCTAGACCTTTCAGACGGACTCGTTAAAGACGCGCGTCGAATTGCCGAAGCATCCGGCGTCGATATCGTGCTCAATGATTCTGCGATTACCGAGCTGGCACGTGAGCTGGTACCAGTGGCAAGTCTTATTCTTGAGCATCAGCCTCATAACGATCATGGTGATTCTGCGGTCAGCCTGGCCCGTGAATGCGTTCTGGGCGGTGGCGAGGACCACGGGCTTTTAGCATGTTTTCCGGCGGGTGCCACGATTCCTGAGGGTTTTGTCGCTTTAGGCTCTTGCAGTGCTCAAGAACGAAGTGCATCACGAATTCTGTGCGATGGATATGAGCTCCAAAACTATGGTTGGGAACATTACCGAGCATAACCGTCGTATGCTAGAAAGAGCACGGTTACCCAACCCCGGATGGGAAGGATACGTTATGACGAGCGAGCACTTTGCCGCACAAACCCCGCTTAACTTCGGGGTCACGTGGATTGGCGAGGCGCTCTCAACAGTGCGAGTATATTGCGACACACTTAACTCTCTGAACGCTTTCCCTGTTCCCGACCAGGACACAGGCTCGAATTTGGTACACACTTTAGAGGCTCTCAATAAGGCCTTTAGTGAGGAGCTTGATACCCTTCTGCATGATCTTCACGCTCTCACGACGGATATACAGAGCGTTAACCAACGTCTGGGTGAAATCTATGAGAACGCTCTCGTGCAAGCTAGTCGGGTGGCTCGCGGTAATTCTGGGACGCTCCTGTGCGCCTGGGCGTTGGAGGCAGTGCGTACCTACTGGAATTTTCCCGGCCGTCTAGCAGAAGAGCTGGGCGAAGAGGCACATAATCTGCCGCTTCTTCAGGAGCTTGAGGCGATGTACCGCGAAACATCTGTTACGGAAACCGGTACACGCGAGAGCGCGTACCGTGAGAGCTATGCGTTAGCGCTTGCCGCCGAACGAGTACGCCGTATTATTGCGGATGAAAGCCTAGAGCAGGGCACTATGGTAGCGATTATGGTTGCGCTCGCAGATTACCGTTTTCACTATCGTGCAGGATCGGAGCTTACCGATGTGACGGCACGTGCAGAGTTTCGTCGCGCCACGATGCGCCGAGCGCTTGAGGGCACGGCACAGAATCCGCCGCTGCCAGAACTCAAGGGATACGTAGATGCAGGTGCCCTGGGCTTTTATCTGGCTGCGGTACAATCAAATCCGCGCTGGATGAGCTCGCGTATGCCTGCGCAGGAGGTTTATGCCTTGGCGGAGCCTCCTACAGATGTTACAAAGCCAAACAGTACGTCTGCTCGGAAAGCGCGAAAGACCGAAGGAACGCAGGACCAAGCAGAGCATCATACTGATGCGACCGGTACTCGGGAAAGCCCAGGGTCAACCTGGGAAATCATGGGGACGCTAACTATAGACCCCCTTACTCTCGTGCAGCTTCGAGCAGAATTAGAAGAGCTTGGCGACTCGCTGTTGCTCACCCCGCTCGATTTCAAGAACAATATGTGGACCTTACACGTGCATGTGCCGTCTTTGGAAGAAGCCCGCAAAGTTATCGCTCACTACGGTGTATTAGCGGACGAACGAGTAAGCTCGCTGACTGTTCACGAGGACGAGAGCGCCGCACCATCGTGTTCTCAAGATTGATGTCTAGAGCCTGTGTTCACGGGGAGGGTGGGCGATCAGGACATGCGCTGCGTGGTGACATGAGCTAACGAGGTTCGTAGCGTGCCCCAAATGTGCAACGGTAGTATTAAATCTACGTCTTATATGACCGTTCGAGCCGAAGGTATTCGGGTTGACGGAGTGCCGCGAGCAGAAAGGAGGGAAAACGTGTCACCTCAAAACTCGAAAGAAGCGCATGATGAGGGCGCGACTCCCAGCCTTTTTGCTGATGAATTTTTAGAAAGCGGTTTTGGACAGGTCAAGAAAGCTGCCAAACAGCAGCCAACCGATACCGAGCATTCTGACCCTAAATCATCTGCCATTCTCTCTGAAGACGAACTTGTAGCCCATGAATATGTAACGGTTCGCGACCTTGCCGAGTATGCACGCGGCACTAAAACGTTAGCGGAACTCTCCACCCTTGCGCATCAGCGTGAAAGCTCGGAGTATCAGCGTATTGTGGATGCTCTGCGTGCTTCTTTGGGTGCGGCGGCTCAGAATATGGAGACAGCGGAACTGTACGAACTGGCTGATATTGCTTATACGGCGCGTACCGAAGCACCGTCCCAGCGTGGAACGTCTATCCGAGGAAAAACCAAGAAGAGCACACAAACAGCATCGCAAAAACCAGCAGCTAAGGGAGCGAAACCCCCACGAACCAATCCAAAAAATTCTACGCATAAGCAATTAAGCACGGATATCTCTCCGGAGAAAAACAATAATCTTGCTTCTCTTGTAGAAGAGCCGCATCATGAAAAGGTCGAACCGAAGAACGCCGTAAAGACACCGGGAAAGAAACCTTCGCGCAAGAAAGCCGCTGACCCAAATACCCCTAAGAAAGCAGATAAGTTAGCCGCGGGAGCGCGGAATACAAAGTCTAGTTCGGACTCTTCTCAAGAGCAAGAAAAGCAACAGCAACGTGCCGCACGGTCGCGGGCTTTAGCACACTATAACGATGAGAAACGCCTGGAAAACGCACCCTTAACACGCTACCTGTCAGTGGCAACGGCACGCGCCCTCAAAACTCACCTGAGCATAAGCACGGTGGGGGAGCTGCTGGAATATTTTCCACGGAAGTATCTGCCTCGCGGAGAACTTAGCCGGTTTGCCGACCTTGTTGAGGGACAGGACGTGACAATTATCGCCAGGGTCACGAACGTTTCGACCCGAACCATGGCGGCACGCAGAGGAAAAATCACCGAAGTCACGATTACCGATACCCTAGCAGAATCCGACCAGAATTCGGTCGATAATTCTTCATCAGGCACCTTCGCTGTACGCGAGGGTAGGGCCAATACACCGCAACGAATGCTCGCAGGCAAGACAAACCCGCGCGTAAGCGGATTAGCCGCGCCTTCCGCCGGTTACTCGGGCTATGCTGATTCCTACGGACAACAGAACGGCGGAAATGATCTTTTCGGAGTTCCGCAGTATAGTTTCGGCGGTTCAGGTGCACCAGGAACCGGGCGGGTGGGCTCCACCATGAAGCTTTCCTTCTTCAACGCATGGACCGCAGCACGCGAGATCCACGCTGGTGAAACCATGATGTTCTCCGGGAAGGTAGGGATTTATCGTGGGGAGTATACACTGACAAACCCGCATTACGCCCTGCTTTCGGACGACAGAAATGCGAACGCCCCCGAACGGGTCGAAGCGCCCATTCCCGTTTATCGTGCTCCGGTAAAACTGCCAACGGATCGCATCGCGACCGCTATTGCTCAGCTCATCGAATCTGTGCCCCTAAAAGAGCTTGAAGACCCAATACCGTATAAAATACGCCGCGCCCGAAAAGTCCCTTCGCTGGAGTGGACCTATCGCGCCCTGCACACTCCCGATAGTGAGGACACCTGGCGCGCCGCTCAAGCTCAGATGCGCTACCGAGAAGCCTTTGTTCTGCAGAGCGCCTTGGCCCGGTTACACGCCGCACGTGCCGCCCACGCCACCGTGGCCCGGCCCGCCCTGCCGGATGGGGCAGCAGATGCTCTGCTAAAGGTGCTTCCCTATGAGCTCACCGAGGGGCAGCAACGAGTGGGCAAGGAGATTTCCCGTGATCTCGCCTCACCGTCACCTATGAATCGGCTTCTACAAGGCGATGTTGGCTCGGGTAAAACGGTGGTAGCCCTTCGCGCTATGCTTCAGGTAGCCGACTCTGGTGGGCAATCCGCGATGCTCGCGCCCACCGAAGTGCTTGCCGAACAGCATTTCCGTTCGATCCTCGATATTCTCGGGGATTTAGCGGATACAGAGGGAATACCGGGATATGAGACTACGCTTTTTCACCCCCAGAACCAAAAAGAAAGCAAAAAATCCGCGCATCGTGTGCGGGTTAGGCTACTCAGCGCCTCAATGCCTAGTGCACACAAGCGTGCCGTACTCGCCGAAATCGCCGACGGAACCGCCGATGTGGTGATCGGTACCCACGCCCTGCTTTCGGACACGGTCACCTTCCGCGACCTTGGCATGGTTGTGGTCGATGAACAGCACCGTTTCGGCGTGGAACAGCGTGACTCTCTGCGTGGGAACAACGGCGAGCTGCCGCATCGTCTGGTGATGACGGCAACCCCTATTCCCCGTACCGTCGCCATGACCGTGTTTGGCGACCTTGATGTTTCCGTACTCGATCAGCTGCCCGCCGGACGGCAGCAGACCGCAACCCACGTGGTGCCGCTTGCCGAAAAACCGACCTGGGCAGATCGCCTGTGGACACGCGCTCGCGAAGAGATCGATGCAGGGCACCAGGTCTACGTGGTAGTTCCCAAAATTGGCGATGACGATGAAGAACTTGAAGAAGGCCAGCAGCTCTTCGGCGATGCCGGGCGTGAAGGTTCTCAGAGTTCTGACGGCAAAACACGCCTGACCTCCGTGACTGCGATGACCGCCTATCTAAAACAGAATCCGGCGCTGACCGGAACCCGGATTGCAAGCCTGCATGGGCGCATGGACCCCGAGGAAAAAACTGCTGTAATGACCGCGTTTGAACGCGGAGAAATAGATATTCTGGTGAGCACCACTGTTATTGAAGTGGGTGTGAACGTACCGAACGCAACCCTCATGATGATTATGGACGCCGATCGCTTCGGTATTTCCGGGCTGCACCAGCTTCGCGGTCGCGTAGGGCGTGGTGGTTTTGCCGGAACCTGCTTGCTTGTTACCCGGCAAGAAGCAGGAGGGGTATCTCGCGAACGTCTAGATGCGGTAGCGTCCACCACCGACGGGTTTAAACTTTCACAGATAGACCTGCAGCAGCGCCGTGAGGGTGATATCCTAGGTGCCGCGCAGTCCGGGAAGAAGAGTACCCTTAAGTTCCTGCGGGCGCTCGCCGACGCAACCATTATTGAGCGCGCTCGTGAGGATGCGCGGGCGCTGATCGCGGCGGATCCCACGCTGGCGAAGCATCCGAACTTGGCACGTACAATTGACCGGGCGCTTGATGCCGACCGTGAGGCATTTTTGGGGCGTGGCTAACACACGGGTTTGGCGGTTTTGTTACCTTGGGCCTCCGCCACTAGAGACTATCGACGAACAGACGTGAGGAACGCATGAGCCGTATTATTGCCGGAACCGCTGGCGGTCTACGCCTTGCCTCGGTGCCGGGAGAGAACACTCGTCCCACGACCGATCGGGTGAAGGAATCACTTTTCTCGAAGCTGGAGAGCTATGGCGTTGTGCAGGGGGCACGTGTTCTTGATGCTTATGCCGGATCGGGTGCCCTAGGGTGCGAGGCGCTTTCGCGGGGTGCCGCATCCGTCGAGTTCGTGGAGAAGCACCCCAAGGCATGTGAGGTTACCCGCCGAAATGTTGCGGCAACGTCGAAAACTGCAACCGGCGTTACCCGAGTGACTCAGGGGAGCGCGCAAAGCTATGTAGCGGTCCATAGCGGCCCCTGGGATCTTGTATTTCTTGACCCTCCATATGCGTTTACACAAGATCAGATTCTCGATATTTTGTGTGTCATCACCCCGAATCTAGCGGAGGGCGCCATCGTGGTCGTGGAGCGTTCTTCGCGCGACGCGGAACCCGCGTGGAAATCTCAGCTGCGCCGGTTTGCAATGAAGAAATATGGCGAGACAGTGCTGTACTATCTTGAACCAGATGAATCATATACGGATACTGGTTCTGAACCCGCCGAAAGCGAGAACGCTTCATGTTAGCTATCTGCCCCGGATCATTTGACCCGATTCACCATGGACACCTGGAGATTATTGCTCGTACCTCTGCGCTCTTTGATGATGTGATCGTGGGGGTTGCACATAACTCCTCTAAAAAATACCTTTTTTCTCTGCAGGAGCGAGTGAACTTGGTGGAGCGTTCCCTCGCGGAGCGCGGTATTACCACCATGAAGGTTGAGGTTATTCCACCGGGGGTACTTTTAGCACAGTGGGCTCAGGAACACGGGGCGCAGGTACTTGTTAAGGGCCTCCGCTCGGGCACGGATTACGAGTATGAGGCTCCAATGGCGAGTATGAACCGCCATTTGGCAAACTTGGAGACGGTGTTCTTGGCGGGGGAGGACCGTTTCGGCGGGGTGTCTTCGACGATTATCCGTGAGGTTGCATCCTTAGGCGGCGACGTTTCGGTTTATGTGCCGCGTGTGGTTTCGGACGCGCTCGTCGCTAAGCACTCACAGGCTTCGGACCAATAACACGATTGCGTAGTTTTATGCGCGATTCTCCCATGATCGAAGGCTTTTTCCTGGGTTTGCGCGTATTTTATGTGAATTTTGATGCGTCGAATGTCATAGTTTGCCGCCCGAACCTTGATTAACGGCGGTTGAGGGGATAGAATATCTCTTTGGTTTAAGCATTTTGTATAAGGAGATATGCCATTTCACCTCAAAACTCCTCTGATTTGGTGGTGTCAGTCAAAAATCTGGTGCACCGTCCCGGATCTATGGAAACCCTCGACGAGGTTGTACAGGCACCCGCTGAGATGGGTAATGCCCTGATTGGTGTACAAGAAGGCACCGACATGGACCTGAACATTCGGCTGGAGTCGGTAGTAGATGGTATCCTGGTAAGCGGCACAACCGTAGTGGATGTACACGGCGAGTGTAGCCTATGTTTGGATCCGATTGATTACGAAATGTCGACCAACATACAAGAGCTTTTTGTTTTCGAGAAGGCCCCCTCTGGCGGCCCCGAAGACGAAGACGATGAGCAGTATGCCGTTGAAGGTGAATCTATTGACCTTGAGCCGGCACTGCGGGATGCAGTAATCCTTCAACTGCCGTTCCAGCCCGTCTGCCGGGAAACCTGCCAGGGACTGTGCTCTGAATGCGGAGCGCGCCTGGAGGAAGACCCCGGGCATCATCACGAGGTGTTGGATCCGCGCTGGTCAGCCCTACAGGGCTTGCTGAGCGAGGATACCGAAAACTAAATTGTTGTTACGAGAGAATGAGAGATAGCTGTGGCTGTTCCCAAGCGCAAGATGTCCCGCGCTAACACCCGCGCGCGTCGTTCCCAGTGGAAGGCATCTGTGCCGCCGCTGGTTAAGACTGTTGAAAACGGTCGCGTGACTTACAGCCTGCCTCACCAGGCAAAGGTTGTAACCGACGCTGCAGGCAACGCCCTGTTCCTGGAATACAAGGGCCGTAAGGTCGCCGACGCTTAATCACGCGAGTATTCCTGATGACTAACATTCCTAGCGAAGCTGGGGAGTTGCTTGAACGTCTCGGTGTCGATATTGACGCCGAGACGTTTTTGCTGTCTCTCACCCACCGTTCCTACGCTTTTGAAAACCCCGGAGTAGAGCATAATGAACGCCTAGAGTTCCTGGGGGATTCTGTACTTTCTCTTGCCATTGCTGAGGAGGTGTACCGCCGCTACCCCGAACTTCCCGAAGGTGAGCTCGTGAAACTGCACCATGTGGTGGTTTCGGCTCCCGCTTTGGCAATAGCCGCCCGTAAACTAGAGCTGGGTAAGCATATCCGTCTAGGTAAGGGGGAAAGGCTTACGGGAGGTGCCGATAAAGATTCGATTCTTGCCGACACCATGGAAGCTATCTTTGGAGCAACGTACATCAGCTTGGGGCGGGAAGCCGCCCGTGAGCTCGTTCTGCGGTTGATTGCGCCCATGCTAGAAGACGAACAAATTCTCAATTCCGGACGCGACTGGAAAACCGATCTGCAGACGCTGGTAACCTCGCGGTCTTGGGGAGATGTAACCTACGAGATCGAAGCAGAAGGCCCCGACCATGCTCGCGTGTATACTGCCCGCGCTATCGTGGCAAAGCAGACCGCGGGTACCGGAAGCGGACCTAGCAAGAAGGAAGCGGAGCGTCTTGCCGCAGAAGCTGCGTATCGCATACTAGTCTAAAAATAAGTTTGCGCCGCCCGGCGGGAGAAACTATCTTTTGCGTCGAGTGGCGAGTTCATGACGCTGTGAAGGGGAGAGATGCCGGAGCTACCCGAGGTTGAGACTGTGCGTGAGGGTGTGCATCATCATGCTGTCGATTGTGTAATCGAGCGGGTACGCATTCTCGATGAACGCTCTATTCGCCGCCATATCGGAGGTTCTGTGGATTTTACGACGTGTTTAGAAAGAACCCGTATTCGCGGGGCATATAGGCGCGGCAAGTATATGTGGCTGACACTCTCTGCACCCGAAGACGAACCTTTCCCGAAGCGTGGCGACAGCGATGACACGTTACTGCCGTACGCGCTTGTTATTCATCTGGGGATGAGCGGGCAGCTACTCGTGAAGACTCCAGAATTCCCCGCTGAGAAGCACCTCAAAATCGTACTTGAACTCGAACCCGCCGATGGTGAGAGTACCAATAAAGCCACTGAATTACGGTTTGTCGACCAGCGTATCTTTGGTGGAATGTTCCTCTCAAATCTAGTTCCCGATATTCCTGCGGGCACTTCGCCCGCTGGTGCGGAAGAAATATCGGAAGAGTTCTTGGTTCCTGAAGCTGTTGAGCATATTGGGCGTGACCCGGTAGATCCATCCTTTGATGTGGCAAAGATTCGCCGCATCATGCTACGCACTTCCAGCGGCATTAAACGCCTGCTTCTGGACCAGTCCGTGGTTTCTGGGATCGGAAATATTTATGCGGATGAGGCGCTCTGGCGTGCCAGAATACACTACGCAAAACCTGCAAAATCTCTCAGCGCCACCCAAACCCGGGAGCTATTCGCCGCCGTACACCAGGTACTGACCGAAGCGCTCCATGCGGGCGGGACCAGTTTCGATGCGCTCTATGTGAACGTCAACGGACAATCCGGTTATTTTGACAGGTCCTTGAACGCTTACGGTCGCGCCGGAGAACCCTGTCGACGGTGCTTAGAGGCCGGGCGCACCAGCATTATTGTGCGTGAACCATTTATGAACCGTTCCTCATACCGCTGTCCGCACTGCCAACGCAGCCCGCGCGGGCTAAAAATCAGCTAATGTTTTTCCTACACGGCTGAAGAGGAACGCGAATATTTATCCCCGTAAAAAAGACCCAGACGACGGTACCCCTCGTCGATCGTAACAGCGGGCTCCCACTGTAAAAGTTCGCGGGTGAGCCTCTGATCGAACCAGTGCGCCGTTGAAAGCTGCTCTGCCAAAAATTCGGTCATGGGAGGCTCATCCCCGGCTGTTACCGACTTCGGCAGACGACCCCACACCTTTTCGATCAAACGCCCCGCAAAAGCCGCCGCTGGCGCGGGAACCGAGAAACGCGGCGCAGGAACCCCAACCGCCGTGCAGAAACCACTCATCAGCTCAGCAATCGTGCGGGGCTGACCATTTGTGACCACCAGCGCGCGCCCGGCTATCGACTCTAGGCGCTCATAACCGCGTACCAGCGCATCTGCCGCGTTATCAATATAGAGCGTATCGATCAGACCTGTGCCCCCGGAAAGTAGGGGCAGCCGCCCGGACCGAGCCCTATCTAGGATACGCTCCACCAACTGAGTATCGCCCGGTCCCCAAATCAGGTGCGGTCGTAACGCCCCCACGCGCATGGTAGAGCCCGAGGCGAGTTTTGTGCCGTTCGCCGCCAAAACCGCAAGCTCTGCCGTCGCCTTAGAACGAGCATAGTTTCCACGAGCATGCTCGGGGGACGCCGCCCCGTTCCCCTCGCCGATGAGAGCCGTTCCGGCATGAGCAACCGAAGGAGAAGATACATACAAAAACTTAGAAATCGAACGCTCTATAGCGGCATCCAGAAGAGCCTGCGTGCCCACAATATTGGTACGCTCGTAATCCTCCCAATCGCCCGAAACCGAGACTTTCGCAGCGGCATGTACAATGCCGTCCACTCCCACAAGAGCCTGCTCAATAACCTCAGCATTATTAAGAGAACCGCGAACCTGCTCGAAACGAGGGCGTATCGTATCTGGCAGTAGCGCTGCAATACCCGCATCACTGCGCTGGAATACGCGCACATCATACCCGGCACGCAACAGCGCGATGGCGGTTTCACGACCGAGCATGCCGCTTGCACCGGTAATAAGCACACGTTCGCCGCTACGGGCAGCAAAATACGATTCATCGACGGGACGCAAAGACCGCGGCGCAGGGTCGGTATACCGAGCCGCTAAAGGAGCCGGGGTAGCCATAAAAGCCTCCAAAATTCAGGTTTCTCCTGATCTTCAAGAATCTACATGCGAAAACACAACGGGAGAACAGTATCAGGCGGATCCCCTGTGTATCCTCTCACCGCTATCTTAAGAACTAAGCACCCGCAAGTACCTTTGAAGCCCACTCGCCAAGGGCAGGCCTATCAATCTTCGAGTTATGGCGAATATCGGTCGGATGCTCCTTGATAACCAACACAGCCGCCAACTCGATACCCGTATCATCCTGAACGCGCTCGCGGATCTGTCGGCTCAGCTCGAAGGGTGCCTGACCCTGCTTGAGTTTACGGTTGGCGGCCTCAATGACGAGCACGGGTGCGGCTGTGCCTGCAGGACCGACCGAGACCAGTGCGGCACGGCGAACTGCATCCAAGGTCTCAGCGGACTGCTCAGCGGCAACCGGGGTCAGCACACCTTGGGCAGTCAAAAGGACATGCGCTAAGCGCCCCTCAACCCAGAGACGACCGGCAGCATCCAGATGCCCCACATCGCCGGTGTGATGCCAACCAGGGGTTGAAATCGATTTTTCTTCGGTCACCCAGAGGGTATCGTAACGGTCTTTTACATGGGGAGCCGATACCAAAATCTCACCGGTCACACCCGGTTCGTGAGTCATCTCCGAAGCTACGGTTCCATCCTCCTGCAAAGGAGCAATCGCCACCGCCGCACCATATACCGCGTACCCTACACATACCCCGTCTCGTGCAAAAGGATCAAGAATATCGCCCTCGGCATTCGGGGTTCCCTCAGCTAGTGCCTGGCGAATCATATCCAAAGATACATCGGTAACCGGCAGTCCCTCGGTCATGCCATAAGGGGTGTGCAGTGAGGCATGAGGCACCAGCTTCGAGAGTTCGTCAAGCAGGGGAACAGGAATAGGCGCCCCAGCCGACAGCACGGTGGTGACCTCCGCTAGGGCTGCGCGCTGCGAATCAGTGAGTTCGGAGGCGCTTGCCACCACGTTCACGAGTGCCGCAGGGGAGGCGAAGACGGTGGATGCGCCAATCGCCTCGGTCGCGGAGGCTAACGCGGTTGCGGTGAGCGTCTTGGGCTTGGTCACGTCCATCTTCGGGGTAACACTCGTAGCGCCCAGCGCCGGGCCTAGGAGTGCGAAGGGCGCGAATCCAGCCACCAGACCTGACCCGGATTTGAACCCGTAGGTGTTGACGATGGCATCGCGCATACCCGCCAGCTGGCGCTGGGTGTACACAACACCCTTTGCGGGGCCGGTTGAGCCGGAAGTGTACAGGACAGCGGCATCCGCATCCGGATCGGGGCCGGGGAACTCGATAACCGCAGGAGTGGCAATAGGGGCGCTGAGTGTGTTTTCGGATGTTTTAGAACGTGCCGCACGTTTGTGAACGGACTCAAAGACAGAACCTTCTACACCGAGCACCCGATCCTGGAACTTACCGAGCGGTTCTACGGAAATGCGGTGCCCGGGCCACAACAGGGATCGTGCGGCGGCGAGAGCGGCGGGAATGCCCACGATAAATTGCGGGTTGGCGCCCTTGAGCGCGCGCGTAAGACCCGTAAGCCCCAAACCGGTATCCGCCACCACAATAACCGCACCCAGTTTAAGGCACGCATAAATAAGCGCTGTCAGGCGTGACCCAGGTGGCACCATCAGATTCACACGGTCACCGGGACGTACCCCTAGGGCGTGCAGGCGCGCCGCCGCCGCATCCACATGCGTTGCGAGCTGCTGCCACGTAAGCTGTGCTGCAACCTGGGTGCCATCGCCTGCGGAGTCCATATCTACAATTGCGAGTGAGGTGTCCTGCGCGCGTTCGTTCAACGCCGCTATCATCGGACGGAATTCTTCGTGTGCTTCTTCTTCGGAAGTTTTCAGATTCCGAATACGTTCGTCCAAAGCTCGCCGCGCCTCACGATGCTGTGCCTCTGCGTTGACCGGCTTCTCTAGATAACCCTCAACGAGCGTGCCAAAGTTCTGCCCCAGCCAAGCAAAGATAGGGGCGGCAATATCTTCATCTTCGGCAACTAGGTGCGATGCCTTTTCGTAGCGGTGCACCTTGGCCTGGGGAAAACGATCCATCAGATCGAAGAGGTAGCGCCGCTGAAAAACCGGGTCTTTAGTACCCCACTGGAAGAACGCGGGAACCTTCAAATCCCGAACACCTTCCGCAATGCGCACCATATGAGCGTATGAGGCTATATCGGTTCCCGTGGGAATATCGCCCACAAAATTGCGGATACCTTCGCGCCACGCCGGATGCGCATAGGGTGCCCGATAGGTGCGGCGAATCCCCTCGTGAAGTTTGCTGGGGTAAAGCGCACGCGGTTGGGATTCCTGTGGCCCGGCTAGAGCCCGTTCCGAAGAGCCTGGCTCACCTTCGGAGGGCACCCGGCCCTGGTTCTGTACCAGCCCCAGAGTAACGTCTAGAAAAGCTGTAGAGTCTCGTGTACCCAGCTTGTGAACCCCCAAAGCTAGGCGCAGCGCCGCCGGGATGCGCTCAACACCATCGTGATATACAGCCGTGTTCGTGAGCATGACGCCTGAAAGAATATTTTGGTGTTCAATCGCCCAGCCCAGCGAGATTAAACCACCCCAGTCATGGGCGAGGGTCACCACCGGTTTATCGGTTGTATCCAGCCCAAGTGTACGGGTAAAGTCACCCAGGTCTGCTATGCGGTCTTCAAGAGAGCGCCGTTCGTCCTCCAGATCGAGGTGAGTGCGTTCGGAGTACCCCATATCGAGCTGGTCGACAGCGATAACGCGCCACGGCGCTGTACTGTTCACGCCGGCATCGAGTATGGTACGCCACAGATACGACCAGGTGGGGTTGCCGTGTACGCACAGGATCGTGCCGATAGGGTCAAGCCCATGTTCCTGAAGCGCTGGAGTATTGTCGAGGTAATGCCACCGTCGTGCCTGCGCTTGGGCGGCCCGCAGCTCAATCGGGGCGGTGGTAGGTACCTCAAGCATGTGCGAGTAGCGAGGATCAACGCCCGTCCACTCGTGTGGGTTATATGGTGGTTGGGTCTTCGGGAAGTTAAGGTGGCGCATATACTGTCCTTGCTGTTGCGACGGCTCGTCGCCGGTGATATTCAGAGTACCTTGACGTGGGGCTATGTACCGATACAGTGAGGAGCCCCGCACCTGCCGAGGCTCCCACGCGATGAGACGATACTAATTCACATTACCAGTCGATTTCCATGAGCGCAGTATTCAAACCGGAACCCACACCCATGCATAGAATACGGTCACCTTTTTTATAGGTGGGGGCGCATTCCGCAAGAGTCATGGGCAGTGCCGCTGCCGCTACGTTACCCCAAACGGGGAAAGTCAGCGGAATACGGTCGCGTTTAATTCCCACGGCTTCGATAATAGCGTTGGTGTGAGCATTAGAAATCTGGTGAGTCACATAGGAATCCATATTGCTCCACTCCCAACCGTCCTCATGAGCTTGTTCCCAAGCCTGAGCTACCAGCTGCAGACCATGCTCAAGAAGACCAGCGGCATCAGTATTCATGCCCTGATCAGCTTCACCGCCAATACACAGATTACGATGCTCAGTTCCCGCACGCGATACCGAACCGATGATGCGGTGCCCTTCGGGATGCGCATCTGCCTTACCGAGTACCGCCGCCGCCGCACCCGAGCCGAGGGTGAGGGTAGCAAACTGGGCGAGCACATCCTCACGAGATGTATGAGGCTGGCTCAAAATCCGCAGGGCGGTACGATGCCATGGGGAAGGATCTTCACCGGCAACAACGAGAGCGTAGTCAATGGCACCGGAATCGATCATCGTAGACGCCACAGTCATAGCGTTTACAAACCCTAGGCAGGCGTTCGTAATATCGAAGTTTAGGGCGTGACGAGGCAGATTAAGGCGGTCATGAATACCCACAGATACTGCGGGTTCAAAATTGTCGCGGGTTACAGAAGCATTAATGAGCAGCCCCACTTGGTCCCGGTCAACCTTCGCAGCTTGAAGCGCTTTCTCTGCTGCAGCAACGGCACCATCTTCAAAAGTTTGGCCCTCAGCCCAGCCACGACGTTCGCTAATACCCGCCAGACGCTCCAGTAACCCCTTAGGCATCTTCAGACGCTTATAGGTGTTGGACAATTGTTCGTCAAAATATGAGCTTGTAACTACACGGGGAGGAAGTTCATGCGCGATAGAAAGTAAAGCAGCGTTACGATGCCGGATATCAGAATTTACGCCGGGCTTATCTGCGTCAGAAGTCGCGGCTGCAGTGTGTTCGGACAATCTGTATGACCTTTACAGGGAGGTACGTCTATGATGGGTGCAACGAAGAAATAGCGGAGGCGCTGGTACGCTCCCCGCATCGTCGACTTAGTTAAATCTACCGTACCCGCGCCCTAAAGTCCGAAATTCCGCATTCATGACTCCGTGCGCCGCATGGCAGACATCCCTAGAATATCAAGGCGTAAAGTTATTGTGCGGCCCTTGGCGGCTTCGAGATACGGAATATTCGTTCACCTATCGCTTAAGACCTTCAACTGGAAGCCGACGCTTCCCGGCAGTTCAGGATGCAAACTTTCCTAAAGCCGGGCAACGTCCGTTGTGCGTCCTTAAAATCTGGATAAGCTCGTTTCATGCCCGGAACGCTGATGATGCATCTGAGTACAATAGAACTACTCTGCGCCTGCTAAAACCCCGGCGCGGTTTCCACCCGATGAAAGGCAATCCGTGCACCTGACTTCGCTCACCCTACGCGGCTTCAAGTCTTTCGCATCGTCCACCACATTTGAATTCGCACCCGGCATTAACGCGGTGGTAGGCCCTAACGGCTCGGGAAAATCAAATATTATGGATGCGCTCGCCTGGGTTATGGGGGAGCAGGGGGCAAAAACTCTGCGCGGTGGTTCCATGCAGGATGTTATTTTTGCGGGTTCTGGTACGAGTGGAGCCGAAAACAGCGGAAAATCCCAATTAGGGCGTGCCCAAGTTGTTTTGCGCCTAGATAATACAGATGGTGCGCTGTCGATACCCGCCGACACTGTCGAAATCTCACGTACTATGTTCCGTGCCGGTGGCAGCGAATATGAGATTAATGGTTCGCCTGCTCGTCTGTCCGATGTGCATGATATTCTCGCGGAAGCTGGAATGGGGCGTGAGATGCACGTGCTTATCGGACAGGGTCAGCTCGATAAAATTTTGCACGCCTCTGCCGCCGAACGCCGCGAAATTATGGAAGAGGCCGCCGGAATCCTAAAATACCGCCGCCGCCAGGATAAAACCGCCCGCAAACTTGAGGCCATGAGTGCTAATCTGACCCGCCTGAACGACTTGGCTGCCGAGCTCAGCAACCAGTTGGAACCGCTTGGGGATCAAGCAGAGTCTGCGGCAACCGCGCGCGAACTGCAAGCGCGCATCCGCGAACTGCACGGCATACTAATCACCCGAGAAACCCATGCGCTCAACGCCCAAGTACAGGAACAGACCCGGCGACTTAGCGATACGATTGAGCAGGCGCATGAACTCGATGAAAGCCGCGAAAAAATACGGACGCGGCGAAAAACCCTCGACGAGAATCTTGAATCAACCCGCCGCGAGCAAACGGAGGCGAACGCTCATCTAGCGCGCATCCGCGAGCTTGTGGCACGGGTTAACGCGGTAATTGCGGTAGCGGCTGAGCGTGCCCAAGCGGAAGAAAACGCTCCTGCTCTTGAAGACTATCGGCAGGAAGTTGAGCGCTGTGCACAACGTCTTGCAGAGGATGAAAAAAATCGTGACAGCGCGGCTGTTGAGTACGAAAAAGCGCAGACGGAGGCTCAGGAGTCTGAACGTCGAGTACAGGAACTTACAAGCGCTCTCGCCACATTGGAAAACACTCGTGCTAAACGCGAGGTTGAGCGTGACCGCGCTAGGGAACGCCGTGCCGAACTTGCTGAAGCTACCGCCGTGGCACGCGCCACCTATGAACGCGCTTGTGCCGTGGAAGAGACCCGCCGTGCTGAACACGAAGACTTGACCGCCGAATCTGCGCGTATGGCTAAGACCGTAGCGCACTCAGAGGCTGCCCTGCAGACGGCGGCAGCGGAAGAAGAAACTCACCAGCGGGATCTCACCGCTGCCGCTAGTGCACGAACTAAAGCCGAAGAAACCCGTGAAAAGGCCAGTGCCCGGGTATTAGAGGCCTCCCAAACATACGCTGGCGCCCATGAACGCGCCGCAACTCTGCGAGAAGCCCTTGGGCAAAGCCTAGATATAGCTGGCAATCTCTCGGAAGTACATCTCGATCAGCTCGTGCGTGTTTTTGAGGTTCTTACCATCGAGAAAGGCTGGGAGCGCGCCGCCTCTGCCGCACTGGCTGCCTTTGCATCGGCGGCAATTAACGCCCCGCAAGACACCCATATTTCTCGTCTTATCTCTGATGCTGGGAAGAAAACAGCGAAGACTAAGAAGCCATCTCGAAAGACAGAAGAATTAGCGGAAAAAACTCTGGATCTTTCAGATGTGCCAGATGCCGTAGCGGCGCTTACAGTCATTACTCCTGTCACAGACTCGGCAGAGAATTTACTCGATAAATCTGCCCGCACAGCTCTTAACGCGGCACTCTACGCACGCCTGCACGGAGTTTACTTTGTGCAGGATGCGCCCGCAGCTGCCTTAGCACTTACCGCCGGCGCTTACCGTGTTTACGACAGGCAGGGAATCGAATACACCGCCTACAGTGTTCTGCACCCGGCACACGAACAGAGTGCCCTCGAACTTGCCGCCGCCGCGCAGGCCGCCTGTGACGACGCCGAAAAAGCTCTAGAAAAACTCAACCGTGCCAAGAAAAAGCTTACGGCCGCCGAACGAACTCTCACCGATGCACTCGATGCGGAACGCAGCACCGCCAAACTTCTAGGTGAATCCCGTGCCGCCCGCGCCCGCGCCGAGGCTGAGCATGCGCGCATCCTAAGCCGATCCGAAAGTCTGCATGCCGAGATCGCGCGCGCTGCCGAAAAACTGCACCATGCCGCAGATGAAGCACAGGAACTTCAGAGCGCATACCAACAGACACGCGACGAGCTGACCGCCCATGAAGAAGCTCGTATAACGCATAGTGCAGAGGCCGAAGCCGATGGTACCCCGGATAACCCTGCCGATCTCGAAGGCTCTCTCGCGCAGGCACGCAAAACACTGCATAAGGCAGAACAGCACCATGCCCGCGTCCAGGCCGAAGCTGCACAACGAGTCGCCGAAATGCATGCTGCAGAAGCCTCAATGGAACGCACCCGGGAGGTTTATAGCCGTGCAGAACGTGCTCTTACCGCAGCGCAGGCAGCGCGCGAGCAAGCGCATCGCCTAGCTACCGCAGCACGTTCACAACAGCGCCAAGCTCACGCGCTAGCTGATGCTCTAGCCACTGAAGCAGAAACCTGGAAAAATTGTCTTGACGAAATCGCTCATAGCATGAGCAAAACCGCCGAACAACGTGCCGAAACCTACACCGAAGAACAAGACCTTGCAACGGCCCACCAAGCAGCCCTCGCCCTCATCTCGCGCGCCGAAACCGAACTCGCACGCCTCGACACCCGTCGTGAGACTTTGGCAGAACGCTCACGGCTTCTGACCCAGCTGCCTCTCGACGAAATTCTGCAGACACACCCCAACCCAGACGAAAACGCCGAAGATTACGTACCCACCGAGACCATTCAAACACGGCTTGCCGCCACCGAACGCGAACTCGAAAAGCTCGGCAAAATCAACCCCCTCGCCCTCGAAGAATACGAAGCGCTTAGCGAACGACACACCTACCTGCGAGAACAAATCGCTGACCTCAAAAAATCTCGCGGCGATGTCATGACCGTCATGGACGAAGTCACCACCCACATTGCCGAAGTTTTCACGCAGGCATTCAACACCGTAAACGAGCATTATGAACGTATCTTCGGCATACTTTTCCCCGGAGGTGAAGGTCGCCTAGAGCTCTCCGACCCTGACGATATTCTTAACTCAGGCGTAGATATTTATGCCCGTCCGGCTGGCAAAAAAGTCAAACGTCTCTCGCTTCTTTCCGGAGGGGAACGATCGCTCGCATCCCTGGCGTTGTTAATCGCCATCTTTATGGCAAGCCCCTCACCGTTTTATGCCCTTGATGAGGTAGAAGCAGCCCTTGACGACCGCAACCTAGGGCGAGTCCTCACAGTACTGCAAGAACTAGGGGAGCGCTCGCAGCTCATCGTGATAACCCACCAAAAACGTACGATGCAGATTGCACAAACCCTTTACGGCGTTTCGATGCGCAACGGCGTTTCGACTGTAATCTCACAAAATATGGATGAGCTGCGCGAGCTGCTCTAACGTTTTCTAAGCGCAAAATAAAATACTGTGGGCTAAGAATGCTCGAAGATGTTCTTAGCCCACAGTATTTTGTGAATGTTCCCCTACCTTCCGGTATAGTTCTTATCCGCCAGTTCGCGGGGCCAGTGTGGAGTACGGAACGGTAGCCAGGTGAGTGAAGCTGCCAGGAGCAAACCTCCGCAGAGCATGAATGCAGGTGTGAAGCCCCACGTATCGGCAACAGTACCGGCGAGAAGCGGGCCCAGAATCATGCCGAAATCACTATGCATTTGGAAAGTTGCAAGCACGGGTGCTCCATCGCGTTTGCTACCGATCACATCGGCAACAGAGGCTTGCAGCGAGGGCGTGATCAGTGCGGCACCAGCACCCATACCCACGATGAGAGCCACAAGCATCCAAGGCGCCGAAGAAATACCAATAGTCGAAATGGCGGTTCCGGCGATAAGCAAACCGATAAAAATCATGATGCGCCGCCCCAAGTTGTCTGATAGACGCCCCGAAACGGTTTGGGTAAGAGCATTTGCTAACGAACCGACCGCCATCACCGTAGAGGCAAGGACGGTTCCCTCCGGTGCCCTAGACGCATCGCCGCCCGTCGCCAAATACGCCGCGAGCAGAGGAATCAAAGAAGACTGTATGCCTAAAACAGCCCAGCCGATCGTAAAGTTCGTGAAAAGCGCCGATCGATAGTTCGTAAATTTGAGTGCTTGCCGAACGGTCATCGTGGCTGGCATAGGGGGTTTCTGCCGGGGTGATTCCTTGCCCGAAGCCGGTACATCGGTTGCAGAAGCATCGTTAGTATCGGGGGACGCGTTGGAGCCAGTATCATGCTGGGTGGGAAGACTATATGCCTCACGTTCGGCATCAATCTGATCGGCAGGAGGCATCATGAACCAGACGATAGCCCCAGCTACCAGCAGAGAGCAGCCGTAGAGGGCAAATGGCAGGCGCATCCCCAAGCCGCTGAGCGCACCGCCGACGACCGGTCCCATAATGTTCCCGAGCAGGAATGCGGTAGCGTAGTATCCCGAAACCCGCCCGCGCATATGCGAAGGTGCTAAACGCACCAGAAGACCCATCGCAGAAACCGTGAACATGACCGAACCAATACCTGCGAATGCGCGCGAAGCCAGCAGCACCCAGTAATCCCAGGCAGCGGCATTTACGAAGGACGAAACCGCCACAATAACCATGCCGCAGGTGTAGATAGGGCGCTCACCAAACCGTGAGATGAGCTTGCCCGCCCCCGGTGCGAAGACTAACCGCATGGCTGCCAATGCCGAGACCACAATCGTTGTTGCCGCTACTCCCACGTTAAAGCTACGCGCAAAACTAGGGAGTACAGGTGCTACGAGTCCGTACCCGAGCGCGATCATAAAAGATGCGGCAATGAGTACCTTCAACCCGGTAGGAATACGAGTTTTTGCGGGGGTTTCAGGCGGTGCACCTTCAGCTTCGTCAGCCTTCGTGAGCTGGATGCGCCTGCCGCTCTCATCCTCAATAGTTGCGGATGCGATGGCATCCGCTCCGGGGCTGACGATAGGGATCGCACCGGTTGCTGCACTCATGTAGTCCGGTGTGCATTGCTGCGTGCTGCCGGTATTGGAAGGTTCGTTCTTCCCGGTATCCTGCTGAGTTTCTGCGGGGGAGGAGCCTTGGGACTGTGCGTTGTGTTCGTGCGGGGTCATAACTCTTTCTGAGTATTTGGCGGTAGAACCACCCTGGCAGCGAAGCTGCCGTGCGTGTTGGTTAGGGGGAGCGCATCAGAATCTTGCCTGATACCGCTCGCTCTCACTAGTCTACTCTTCATAAGAATCGTCAGGCAGGAGAATTTTGTATATTCCTTGCCTGCCATGAAACGCCTGAGCGAAGAGTCATTTTATGCGGAAGTGCGCTGCAGAACGGATTTTCCTTCACAAGCCCCCTTTTCATCTTCATACCAGCCGGTAAGCTAGTAGTGTGAATGAATCAATGTGGATAATCCTGGCAGTTGTGCTGGGTGTATTAGTGATTGCTGGCGTTATTTTCGCCTTTACACGCGGTGCTAAAGCGCCGCGTGGCGGGTATCCGAGCACACGTGATGCTGATGATACGCAGACGGAAGACACATCGGAAGAGACCGAGCAACCAGCCTCCCGTTACGATATTCCTGATCCTTCGGCGGGGCGTCTGGTGCGGCTGCGTGCCCGTTTGGCGCGGTCGAACAACATGCTGGGCAAGGGGCTTTTGGCTCTGCTCTCACGAGATCGCATCGATCAGGATGTCTGGGATGAGGTCGAAGAGACTCTACTCATGGCTGATTTGGGGGCTGAGCCGACCACTCGCCTAGTGGAGGCGCTTCAGAAACGGGTGCGTGTGGAGGGAACCGATAACCCCGCCGCCGTGAAGAAGATGCTTCATGAAGAGCTTCTTGAGATTATTGGTCCCACAATGGATCGTGAGCTAAAGACCGAGGGCACCGACGGTAATCCCGGCGTGGTGCTTGTGGTCGGCGTGAACGGGGTAGGGAAGACCACGACGGTCGGTAAGATCGCCCGCGTGATGGTTGCGGACGGAAATTCGCTTCTGCTGGGCGCGGCTGATACCTTCCGCGCTGCGGCTTCCGAACAGCTGACGACTTGGGGCGACCGTGTGGGCGTGAAGACCGTGCGCAGCGAAAAGGAAGGTGCTGATCCTGCCTCTGTTGCCTTCGACGCGGTAAAGACCGCTAAGGCTGAGGGTATCGGCACGGTGCTGGTCGATACTGCGGGTCGCCTGCAGAATAAGGCTGGGTTGATGGATCAGCTCGGCAAGATCAAGCGCGTGATTGAGAAGGAAGCGCCCGTGACCGAGGTGCTTTTGGTAATTGACGCGACTACCGGGCAGAACGGTATGGTGCAAGCGAAGGTTTTCGGCGAAATCGTGGATGTGACCGGTATTGTGCTCACCAAGCTTGACGGCACCGCAAAGGGCGGCATCGTTGTGGCTATTCAGGAAGAATTGGGTGTTCCCGTCAAGCTCGTGGGGCTCGGCGAAGGCCCGGATGATCTGGCCCCCTTCGACCCCGAAGGCTTCGTGGATGCGCTTCTCGACTAGCAGCTAGCGGTGGGTAAATCCGTTGCTTCGGGCCCGGCTTATATCGGAGTCTGACAAGCGGGAGCGTTTTCTTCATTCGGGAGCAGTTAAACTGCTCCCGAATGAAGAAAACGCTCCCGCTTTTTACCTCTGCCCCCGCAAGTTCTTCCTACGAAGCTACTGACCGACGTATCTAGTGACGACCTAACCGTGCCCTGCCAGACGAGCGTAGGATTCAACAATCCAGGTAATCGCCCAATCATGGGTAAGCCAAATAGCAACTAGACCTGGCACAAGAACTACCAGAGCATTGATGCGATACTCGCGAGAGTTCATAGTGCGAGGCTTATGGTGGTACAGCACCGCATATGAATTTACCAAGGGGAAAAACGCTTTCAGGAGCGCCAGAGACATCATCACGACTGCCAGCAGGTAGAGCATTACGACGAAGTATCCTTGAGGTCCATAGAGTTTCCCGATAGATGTCACAATATCTACTACTAAAACGTGCTGCCCCTGTGCAACGTTAATATTCTCCCAGATGCGTTGCCTCATGCTAGCAAAGCTCCACTGGTTTCCCGGAGTATTCATGCGTACTAGTGATAGGGCTAATGGTGCTGAAAGTGCAGTTACTTCTAAGGGGAACCAGAAGAACCGGGACGTTGCAGTATCCTTTAGCTTCTTAGATTTTTTCCCCACGATAATAACGGTAATACTCAAAATAGCTACGATAGCTAAGGCAACCGCCAAAATAGCATTCACTACTGGCCATGAGACCAGAAAAAGGGCAGCGACTAGAATAGGTATAGCGACCATCATGAGAATGTTTTCCGCGTCGTCATCGGGGTTTTTCTGCGGAGAATTATGGTTATGATGAGTCACGTTAGTACTCTGGTCAACATGATTATTGTCGCCTGAAACCTGCGCGACGGATCCATCTCCGTGATGATTCAACACTTGATTATTTTCTCCGGAGACATTGCCAATGTTTTGATTCACGTTGAGCACTCCGTTCTGATTGTCCCCATTTTTACGTCGAGTCGGTTTAACTTTGACTGCTGCGTAAATACCGCCTGCAAGGGCGGTAACCCAACCGGCGATCAGCGTTGCGGTTGTGCTTTCTGCAATATTAATCCAGTTCATATCTTTCATTAACTCCTCTGCATTCAAGGTTCTGGAGCGGTCAGAGCCTTGAAGATTTAGATGATGGTATCCGCTCGATGTTTTTACGGTACGTCGTGTAAAACTCGTGATTCCAGGGGAAACAAAGTTACCCGGGGGTAACTTTTTCTGCGCTTTCCCGAGTTCTCTGCTGGGTCTAGTGTGTTTCTTGAAGGGGCGGCGAAAGAACTAACCCCACCAAAAGCGAAAGTATCCAAGTAGAGGGGATGTAAAGATGGCAAGATACAGCCGGAAAAGTCGCCATAACGGAAAAATCCGCCGGGAACTTTGCATGAAAGCTGGTAAGTCATACCGTGCAAAGCCCACAGGGCGTTGCGGTAGAACTGGCAAGATGGGATACGCAGACAGGCTCGCAGCAATGATAGCGCTCAGTAGATGTGCTAGTCCTATGAATCGCAAGAGTAAACGTGAAGAAAAACGAGTCTATCGATGTCCCTTTTGTTCAATGTGGCATTTGACCTCAAGAGATCTGTTCCCGCCTAAAAACCAGAGCGGCAAGAAATCTAAGAAATCGGGAGTGAGGCAGAAGGTGCACCCACAGCCTATAAAGTTATCTAGTTCTGGTTCGAATCCTCGGTTTTCAGTGAATACAGCAATAAAACCAGATGTGGGTCAAGAACTAGTTTTATGGTAGCCGCATGTAAATCGATACCTGATAGGTTCTGCGTGCTGTCAGGGTTGACAAATCGTAAGGTGCACTCGGTGCACTGTTTGTAGAATAGTGAAGTGGTGGCGTGACTTTTCGCCTCTGCTTCAACCACTTGGATATTACCCTCATGGGTAGCGATCTCAATGCAACGCACTAGGTGTTGTAAGAATTTTTTGAGAGTTAGGATAAATCCTCATGGCTCACGCCGAACAGCAGGCTCTTGATTTAGAGAGCATCAGCACAGATAAGACCTCTACCCGTACGGGGCGTCCAAAAGGATCTTCAACAAAGAAAAAACCAGGTGTCTCTACGCCAACCACGTCGAAAGAAC
This sequence comes from Rothia sp. HMSC036D11, assembly GCF_001814205.1. Taxonomy (NCBI): domain Bacteria; kingdom Bacillati; phylum Actinomycetota; class Actinomycetes; order Micrococcales; family Micrococcaceae; genus Rothia; species Rothia sp. HMSC036D11. The sequence continues at coordinate 34,461 of NZ_KV815300.1, read as the reverse complement.
TCGCCGGTCACCTGTGGAAGGCGGCGGATAAGCTACGTGGTTCTATGTCAGCTTCAAACTACCGAGATTTTATTTTGGGTCTGATTTTCTTGAAGTATGTAGGCGACACATTTGAGGCTACTCGCGCTCAGTTGAAGGAAGAACTGAGCGACATATACGACGGAGATGACCTTCTGGAATCTTTAGAAGACCCGGATGAGTATTATGCGAAGGCAGCGTTCTACGTGCCCCGTGAGGCTCGCTGGTCAGCGATTTCTCAGCAGGTGAAGAGTGGGGCGGTTGGGGAGCTTCTAGATCGAGCGATGATCGCGGTCATGGATCATAATGAGAACCTGCGAGGTGCGCTGCCCGTGATCTATAACAGTGAGGGTGTAGACCAGCGCCGTCTGGCGAGCGTGATTGACCTGATCTCAAACACGAACTTCTCTGCAGTGCGCGATTCTGAGCACTCCTCAACGAAGGACGTTCTGGGATTCGTGTACGAATATTTTTTGGGAAAGTTCGCTCGTAAAGAGGGTCACAAAGGTGGCGAATTTTATACCCCAACCACGGTGGTGAATACTTTGGTGGGTATTCTTCAGCCGCTGGACGGCACGCTGTATGACCCGTGCTGTGGCTCGGGTGGCATGTTCGTGCAGTCAAATGTGTTTGTGGAACATGCGGGTGGCAACTTTAAGGTTGATGACCAAGGTCGTCGTACAAAGCTACATGTGTATGGTCAGGAACTGAACCAGACAACCTGGCAGCTAGCACGTCTTAACCTTGCGATTCATGGCATTGATGGGAATGTCGGAACGCGCTGGGGTGACACATTTTTTGAGGACCGTCACCCGGATGAAACTTTTGATTTTGTGATGACGAATCCTCCGTTCAATATCAAGGATTGGGCTCGTAACACGGATGATCCTCGTTGGCGCTTTGGCATTCCTCCTGCGGGGAACGCTAATTACGGCTGGCTGCAGCATGTGTGGTCGAAGCTGAACTCGCATGGTAACGCAGCCGTGGTGATGGCTAATGGTACGTTGACTGTTGAGACCAGTGGGCAGGGTGAGATTCGCCGTGCCATGATTGAACATGACGCGGTTGCTGCCGTGCTGGTACTGCCCCCAAATATGTTTACGACCACGACGTCGCCGGCGTGCGTGTGGATTCTGTCGAAGGATAAGAAAATAGGGCGGAACGGCTCGAAGGATCGTTCGGGCGAGATTCTGTTCTTGGACGCTCGGAAAATGGGGCACATGGTGAGTCGTACGGAACGCGTGTTTTCTGAGGCTGAGATTGCGAAGATCGCGAATACCTGGTGTGCGTGGCGTGGTGTGAAGTCGTTGTATCACAATGATGGCACCTTGGTGGGTGAGGGGGAATCTGTACTGATTCAGCCCTATGATGATGAATTAGGCTTTAGCTTCAGCGCGTCACGTGAGCAGGTGGCTGAACAGGACTATGTTCTGACTCCAGGACGCTATGTGGGCAGTGCCAAAGTTGGGGCAGAAGACGTTCAGGCATTGAACGCTCAGATAGCCGATCTGCAGACACAGCTATTGGAACAGTTCGCGGAATCTGAACGTCTGGCACAGGTAGTTCGAGAGCAACTAGCGTCCTTGAACCTCGACGGTTTTGGATCTGAAGAAGTGGAGAAGTAATGGCGACTCTAACGGATGCTCAGCGCGCAGCTGGGTGGAAAATTGTTAAATTGGGGGATGTTACAACGAAAATCGGTTCTGGTTCTACTCCTCGTGGCGGTAAGTCTGCATACACCGAAAATGGAGCAATATTAATTCGTTCCCAAAACGTTCTAGATAATAAGTTAGACTTTATGGATGCTGTACACATACCGGCCGAAGCAGAGCAGAAGCTAAAAAGCGTAAAGGTCTATATCGGAGATGTACTTCTAAATATAACCGGTAGTGGAGATACTACAATCGGTCGTTCTGTGTATGTTAAAAACCTGCCTGAAGTGGCATATGTGAATCAACATGTTAGTATAATCCGAGCGGATTCGGAAAAAATTAATCCTATGTATCTTCAGAAATATCTAATGGCTTTTAAAGAATTGTTATTAAGCCTAAGCTATGGTTCTACTCGTGATGCTTTGACAAAAGGAATAATTGAAGATTTTGAGGTTATTCTTCCACCGCTGGAAGAGCAGGATCGTATTGCTAGTGTTTTGGGTTCTCTTGACGACAAGATAGAAGTAAACACCCATCTTATTCAACTATTAGAGGAGACGACGAAAGCACTTGTAAGGGAGGACGAATCTATAGTTACGTGTAAAATATCTGATAAATTAATTCAATCAACCAGGCAAGAATTACCAATTACCGCTACTTCAGATATGGTATATCACTATAGTTTACCTGCGTATGACTGTGGAAAAACTCCTAAATTGGAAGATCCAAAGTCAATAAAAAGTAATAAATTTCTTGTCACTGAACCTTGCCTATTGCTATCAAAACTAAACCCTAGAACTCCTCGAATTTGGTGTGTATATCCTAAAAAAGGATATAAGAATTATGCATCAACTGAATTTGTAGTATTTGTTCCAAAAAAACATGAAGAACTAGCCGCATTGTGGGTCTCATGTTCTGAAGGAAGTTTATACAAGGACCTTGAAGGAATGGCAGGAGGAACGTCTGCCAGTCATCAACGAGTAAAACCAGTAGATATTCTTATGCAAGACATTAGCGTTCCAAAAAATATTAATATTTACAATAATTATGTATCTCAGATTGAATCCTTGTATTCAGAGAATGCATATTTATCAGCTATTCGTGATCTACTGATAAAAAAACTTATCGGTTAACTCTAGTAGTAAGGAGAGATAAAATCATGGAAACACCCTATGTATATCGCAACTATACCTACCTTGACGGTAGTTTTCTCAATACTATTGCTGAAGATATTGATATGGATGTAAAGCTCAGCTATGAAGTTGTGGAACGTACTACAAAGGATAAGGGGGGAAAAGCAGGTTTTGGAGCTCGTGGTTTTACTGCTGGTGGTGAACTTTCGAGTAAATCTGAACGCCAGGAAACGTACTCACTAAGCAAAGATGGAAAATCTACATCTACTAAGATTATCAAGCACTTAGTTAGTAAAGATATGGTTTTTACCCATGATATGTTTCAGAATGAAGAGCAGCCTATTGAGAAAGGCTCTCTTGTGGAACTGGAGGGTAGTGCTTTAATAACTGCTGCAAGCTCGATAGGGCGTCTAATGCATGCATTTCACCCAGTCATCAAAAGAACTAAAAATTTGATGGATTTACAAAATCTGGGTATGGACTCTAAGGATATTGATAAGGTAGTTAGTAAGTATTTAATAGCAGAAGATCTCCCAAATATTAACTTGCTCTATAAGATGTTTGTGTCTGATATACCATCCAAGAATATTATGAGCGTGTATCTCAATTTTAAGCCTGGGAATTTTCTTGATACTCAAGAATCAGTCAACATGGAAGATCAGTTTACTGTATTTGGTGTAGTTAAATTGTTGGTTCCTGGGAATGGAAACGGTAAGGGTACTGACGCGTGGATTATGCCAGGATTTAATGATATATTTCGAAAAACTTTATTGGCTGGTGGCATACCTGATAGTTTAATTAAGAACCCTCTTATCGTTGAAAAAACTTCAGATACTGATCATCCTGAATATATTAAAGGGCCTGTCATGATAGTAGATGTTATCGCAATGTATTAAAATTCTAAACCTACTTCTAAAATAACTTTTGGGAAACTTGTTGTCATAACGCTTAGCTGAACCGTAAAACCAGTTAAACTATAGAAGAGAGGAGGGAAGCGGTGAGTGTTAAAGTTCCTGTAGAGCCGAGTGTGCTTCGCTGGGCGCTTGACCGTGCTGACATGTCCGAGACTGAAAAGGCTTTTGACAAGCTACGTGTTTCTGAATGGCTCAGACAAGATAGTCAGCCAACCATTAGCCAGCTCACGAAGTTTGCTCAGAAGACCCATGTTCCCTTCGGCATGCTCTTCCTCTCTGAGCCTCCTGCTGAAGAGAAACCTCTCGCCGATTTTCGGTTCCGTGGTTCCGCACCAGAGAAATACTCTGCTGAGCTAACCGAAACCATCCTGGAACAGCAACGGCGGCAAAACTGGTACCGTGACTATGCTATTGCGCGTGGCTTAGAAGCGAATGAATATGTGGGATCTGAAACTTTAGCGAGCAACCCCGAACAGGTAGCCGACCGTATTCGTTATGATTTCGGGTACACTCCTGGGACGGTGCGCTCTGGAGCCGAGGCACGCAAAGCAATTATAGAACTATTGGAAGAAAACGGTTTTCTCATCAGTGTTGCCGGAGTCGTAGGTTCCAACACTCACCGCCCCTATGATCCGAATGAGTTTAGTGGATTTTCTCTCTCCAATGACTATGCACCCACTATTTTCGTTAACGGTCGAGACACTAAAAACGCCCAAATCTTTACGTTATTACATGAGCTGGGGCATCTTCTGCTAGGGGAGAGCGGAGTATCTGTCTCCGGCGGCGAAGAGGTGCATCAGCAGCATGCAGAGCAACAGGCTCACAACGAACGCTGGTGTGACTCTTTTGCTGCACATTTTTTAGTTCCTCCTGCAGAGATACGCAAAAAAGTACGAGCATTACCCGGCGACGGGGATGAGATAACAGAGGACTCGATAGAGAAACTGGCATCGCATTTCTGCGTCAGCGTCTTGACGATCCTCAATAGTTTGCTAAATGAAAAGCTTATAACGTGGAATAAGTATACCGAGTTATATGAGCCCATGAGTGAACAAGCTATTGCTCATGCACAAGAGAGCGGTATAACCTCTGGCGGAGGTGACTATTACCGCACAAAAATCTATGCTCTAGGTAAACGGTTCGCAAATGCAGTTTTTGCCGACGCTGCCAGTGGGCGCACCACCTATACGGAAGCGCACCGCCTACTTGGTGTACCCAAAACAGAAACCTACGAGAAGCTCGCGCAGAAGGTAAGGGAAGCGTAACGTGTCTTCCGATACTATTTTTCTCCTTGACACTAATGTCTTAGTAGAAGCTCACCGCAGATATTATGCACACGATATAGTCCCCAGTTATTGGAGATGGCTCCACAATGAGATCGCTCAACAGGGCCGGATCATCAGTATTCTTCCCGTTTATAAAGAGCTCATTGCTGGCAAGGATGAACTTGCGCAATGGGCCAAGGAAAGGGAAAAATATTTTAAACCTTTAACGCAGGAAAGTATAGGAACTTTCAGAGAAGTCGCTGACTGGGCGCAGAACAAAGAACAATACAAACAAACGGCTAAAAATGAATTTCTGAGTGTCGCCGATAGTTCAATTGTTGCTTTTGCCAAAGCACATGACTACACGGTGGTAACTCTTGAGCAACCTGCACCAGAGTCTAGGAAACGAATTCTGATACCAGACGCCTGCCATGCCCATGGGGTAAAGTACTGCGATCCTTTCGAGATGATGAGGTATCTTGGCGGATCAATCTGATGGGCTTTCACCGACCGGTACGCGGTGAAAGCCCATCAGATAAGATTCAATGCTCGTTAGTAGATCGCTCCCGAAGGTTGAGGGGTACTATCCTGATCTAAATCTTGGGGTACGTGTCGTACAACAGACGCAGATACCACATTCCACAAGAAAATTAGTGGGAAACCCAAGACAAGTACTATAAGACAAAGCGCAAAGACACTGAAACTTACTCCGACGGTGGGTTCAAGTAGATACTGACGATGGCGTACCATGTCTCGAATTAGAAAACCTACTAATATTGCTGCTGTAACAATCAAGATTCCAAGCCACTCAACCCATGAAGTTCCTCGTAAAGCTAGCAGCGTGAGGCTTAGTACAATCCAGGTCGAAGAATAAGAAGACTGCTTCTCCCAGACATCGATTTTAGCTAGATTACTGGTCCCAATAAGAAGCGTAATAGATGAGAAGACTGCTACTCCTTGTAACTGCGCAAACCCCTTAACCATGCTGTACCAGTCGACATTAACGTGTAGATAGCGGAGAATTCCATCAAGTACTGGTAGAAAAGAATAGTCCGAGCCTTCAAGAATTACGCACCAGGCAAGTAATGCTGTGATAAGAGTAAATAACGTACCCACACTAGGAATTGCCTTCTTGACCCGGTCTGAGGCGGCTGTGACGACGAATGCTCCAGTAGACATCGATCTTTCCTTTCTCGAGCTTTTTTATTTGCCCCAAAAATGAGCATATTCTCACCGTATACATGTTTTAAGGACCTCGCCACCAAATCCGTCATCCTCCAGCATCTCTGCTGGGCACAGCATGGTTTATGTACATTTCCTCCAGAATTTTGCGATAATCAAAACCAGAGAAAATCTCATCACCACAGCATATTTTGTTGAAATATAAATTTTTGCAGGAGATATATGGAGGACCTTCGCGCTCTTGTATCGGGCTTCTCCCTCAGCCGTGCTCGGTTGGCTGCCGCAGCGAGTGTGAGCGAAGCAGCCATTAAAAAGCTCACGAAGAAAGAACTTGCCCCTGCACTTACCGCCGAGAACGAGATCGACTTAGGTCTTGCCTTCGGTATTATGCTTGGTCTTGACGATCATGGAAACTCCACAGGTAAGAACCGCACTAAAACATCAAGTCCCGAAGAATTCACCTGCAATTTGCTTCGTGAACGGTTTCTCGCCGAGTTTACCAACACCGCTGATCCGGTAGGGGTTATTGAGCTCCTGAGTTCTCTTGTTATGCTGTACACCCCGCTTGAGCAAACGGTCGAAAACCCACTTCATATCCTTGAAACCGCTTACGTTCAGCGTCCACAAACTAGCTTTGAGCTCAAAGCATCAGAAACAGAACCTTATTCCCAAAACTCTATTCGTGTACATCGAGAACCACCCACTTGGCTTATTATTGAGGCTTTTCCTGAAGAGCAACGCCCACTGATTATGGATATTGTGGTTCCTGTTTTAGAACAGGGGTGCGAAACCCTCATCCATGCACAACCACGCAATACTCTGCTGACGCCTCAAGATTGTATGCGTCTTACCTGTGCTTACGCCTTCGCTGTAGCCGAAGAGTATATGGAGCAGAACCATAAATTTGCAGAAATACAGGCTGTTCGAGAGAAAATCTCTCACCGCGATCAGCATCACACCGTCCCCAACCACGAGGTTCTGCTTTATCTGGAAGAAATACTTGGTAACCGCCGAGAACTTCTGGTCCATGGCGTGAACAGTACATACGAATTTGCCTCTGTAGCTCTTGCCCACAATTTTGAGCGTGCTGAAAATGTATCCTTCAGTGTAGAATCGAGCGCTTCCTCAGAAAATACCGGGCAGCGGCAACTTAACGTCTATAAACTGATGCTTGCTGCGCTGAGCGACGAAGGACTGCAGCGCGCTCTCGAAATACATGGATCAGAAACGCCAGATCCCTACAACGGGAAGCTGCCCTCTGATCACCTACTGTTTCTTCCCTTAGATACAGATTTAACAGACCTGCGGCACCTTTATGAAGCGCAAGACAAACAATGGGAAACAATCTTCGCACATGCCTACAGTGAGGATAAACAAGTAAGTACTCTCCAACCTGGAGAAAACCTGGTCGTGCTTGGACTACACGATATCCTCAGTAAATTTGGAGGCTCGCGTCGCCTGCCCCAAGAAACAAAGCCCTGGTATGTGCCCTATGAACGCACCGGAATGCTCAGCACAGAGCATGAAAACCCGTATCACAAGATGCGGTTACGTGCCTTGATCAACCTTGGCGATAACAGGCTTAAACGCAACACCAAAGCTAAAATGGGGCTAGCCGTATTCCGCGTTCCCACTCTTGGAGAACAGCTACAAAACTCCGTATATCTTGCTGATCTTTCCTACGCTGCCTTGGCAGAGGATAAACCTGACTCGGATAAAAACACCCAGCGTGCCCATACAGTAGCCCAGACCGTGCTCTCATACCTGAATACGGGAGAAATTCATCCAGAAGATCTAACTATTGGGTGCATCGTCCGCTCAGACAAGCTTGAGCATGCTTCATTCCATGAAGTGTACCGTGAAGCACCTGGCGGTAGCCTGCTCAGTGATTATGAGATGATGCTGCGTATTCCCCAGCAGCTTCAAGAGATGCTAGACGATATTGCGGATACAACTTTAGAGCCTTGGCCAGTTATTCCTCGGGCTCCCGAAGAAAATATACGTTACCGTGGCAGTGATAGTTACGAGGTTCCTCTAGAACATCTTATTGAAGAGCGCAGGATCCTGTATGTTCCCGGCAATAAACTGGAAACTGGCTGTCTACGATTTGGTGAACCCAATTACAGTGAGCACACCGTGTTTGATCCGTATGCCTTGAGCAGATACAACATGATGGGACAATTGCCTCAGCAGGTTCACTTTTTGACTTCGCAGAATTTACCTGATGAAGCTACCTTGACCGAAGAGTACGATATTGTAGTGTACCCCGCGCATACAACCGACGCGCCAGGTCCTGCTGTCTACGTCGACCAAGAGGGCAATAACCTGGTGTCTTCACCAGCGTTTGTCCTTCGGCTTTCTCCGTCTGAAGACGGAAACGCTCACCGGTACGAACGCTCTACAACATTAGCTGCGCTTCTGCTGAGTTCCCTCAACAGCCAGAAGGAGAGCGAAGGAAGCGGAGTAGGAAGTTACCTATCTCCAGAAAAGCGCATAAAGTCAAAGGTTTTTAACTGGAGGCAGCTCCGTCTACCTTACACGGCATATCTACCTAGCGTGAAGCTCCGAAACGCGAAGGATCCACGAACCTTGCCAGCGAAAGAACGGCAAAGATACACTTCCGCTGAAAATCAGATGCTGTGGTTGCTTGGCGAAGCTGCACCAACCCCGGAAGAAGAAGCTGATATCAGCGCTTACGCTCAATCATTCACAGATCTGAAGAACCTGGAAGATAAGCTACAGCGTGCCCTCGAAAAAGTACGAACCATGCAAAACATTAGTGTTCATGGTATCACCTCAGGCAACCTCAGCATCAGAGGATTTGCGCATCATCAAAACCTTCGGAAGAGGTCTGATGTTTAGAGTCCAAGCTACAGATGTCGTTCCACCACAAGAGGTCGGTCTCTTCTAGTGTTACCCCCGGGTAACTCAGACGCTACTTGGGTACCAAGGTACAACCTGCCACACTGAGAATATAGGCTCAAACACCGCTTCAGATGCAAGCAATAAACTCAAAACGAAGGGAACCATTAGTAATATGCTTGAAAAAGATTGGGAAATACGCGTTCTTTCAGATCTCCATGATCTGGGCTGGAAAATTACCGACGGTACAGCTATAGCACCCTTCACTGATCCGTCAGAGCGTCGGTCTGCTCAAGAGTCTATCCTGCCCTTCACCATGCCTGAGCATGCTCGTGAAAGTTACCACTCCATCCTGATTCCTGGCGCTCTCAAAGAGGCGATTAGCGTTCTCAACCCGTGGCTACCCCCTGAAAAATTACAGGAGGTATTCACCAAAGTAACCACTGTCCAAAGTAATGACCTCATCTCAGAAAATATGCGAGCCTACCGGTACATGACCGAAGGGGTGAAGATTGAGATGACTGCAGCTGATGGATCGCAACAGACCCATACAGCCCGTATCGTCAGCCGCGATGCGGACGATAATGAATGGTTGGCGGTACAGCAGGTGATTATCAAAGAACGTGAGCGAGAATACCGATTTGACGTAGTGCTTTACTGCAACGGATTACCCGTTGGGATTATCGAACTTAAAAATCCCGGAGCAAGTAACTCAACTATTGAAGATGCCTACCAGCAACTTAATACCTACAGCACCTACTTCCCTCAAGCATTTACCTTCAATATTCTGAACATTATGAGTGATGGGATTACCTCCATGTATGGAACTCCTTTCACACCGTATCAGTACTTAGCGCCCTGGAACTATACACCTAGTGGTACTGAAACCCCTGTTCTCGAAGAAGTTGATGGGCAGACATACACGACATTGGATCGTATGCTCGACTCGCTTGGAAACCCAGATATTCTGCTTGATATGCTCTTCAAATACACTCTTTTTGTGCAGAACGAAGGCAAGGCTGGGCAGAGCCACCTCACGAAGATTATTGCTATGTCTCACCAATACTTCGCGGTTGAGAAAGCACTCACAAACACCATCAACGTGCCCACGGGACGGGGAGAAAAAGGACGTGTGGGCGTTGTATGGCACACTCAGGGTTCCGGTAAGTCATATACCATGCTGTTTTATGCCCGTGCCATCATGGCTCATAAACGCATGCACAACCCCACCATTGTGGTGGTTACTGACCGGACTGACCTTGACGATCAGCTTTATTCCACCTTCCGCAAAGACCAGCTTCTCACTGACCAGCCTCAACGCATTCAAAGCCGGGATGAACTGCGCCTAGAACTTAAAGGTCGCCAAGCAGGAGGGATCTACTTCACCACGTTACAAAAATTTGGTCTAACGGAAAGCGACAAGCAGAAACACCAAGAGTTTCCGTTGCTTTCAGACCGTGAGAACATCGTGCTCATTGTCGATGAGGCGCACCGCTCCCACTACGGCAGCTTAGATGACGGTTATGCTAATAACATTAATCGTGCCCTGCCACACGCTAAATATATTGCCTTCACCGGTACTCCTATCGACAATACTACCGGCTCAACTGTTCATGTATTTGGTGATTATATTCATGTGTATAGCATCGACCGCGCCGTAGCGGAAGGAGCTACAGTACCGCTTTACTACGATTCTCGCTATATTCCTCTAGCCTTACGTGATGGCGAGAGCGAAGAGACTATCACTGCGCTCGCCGAGCAGATCACTGAAGACCTTGATGAAGAGCAACGCCTAGACATAGCTAAAAATGTCGCTCGCTTAAAAGAGCTTCTGATTTCAAAAGATCGCCTTAAACAAGTTGCTCAAGACATCGTGTCTCATTGGGAAACGCGACGTGAAAACATGGAGGAAGAGTTAGGGGTGTATGGAAAAGGTATGATAGTCACGTCATGCCGTGAGCACGCCTCAAAACTGTACGATGCTATCGTAGAGATACGCCCTGATTGGGCGCCGGAGCGTAACGGTGAGGATGTACATACCGGTAAAATTCAGGTTATGTATTCTCGTGGTCCTGCTTCTGAAGGACCTGAAATGGCTCGGTTCGCACGTATCAAAAAACAGTCACGAGAATTGCAAGCACGTATTAGGGACCCCAAGGACCCCCTTGAACTGGTCATAGTAAGCGATATGCTTCTCACCGGTTTTGATGCTCCAGTTATGCATACGCTCTATATGGATAAATCCCAGAGCGGACATAACCTGATGCAGACCATAGCCCGTATTAACCGACGTTTTCAAGGGAAAAGCGCAGGCCTCATCGTGAGCTACTTACCGCTTCAAAAGAATCTCTCTGAAGCATTGGAACGGTATGCTGACGATGAACGTAATCCGGTTGAAAACGCTGCCGACGAAAGCTTGCGTATTAAATCTTTCCAGTTGCTTGATATTCTCGACCAGCTGCGGAACCTATTAGGACAGCGAAACTGGATAGAGCAAGTGCACCAGAATGTCAACGGGGCACGACGTTTAAACGTGGTGTTGGGCGTATGTAACAGTATTTTAGAGTTTCGTAGGAACGAACAGAGCAACCCCGATATGCCGGATGACCAGCGCCGTTATGCTCGAATTATGGCGCGACTGATCACCATGGAGCGTACCTACCGGCATATCAAGCAAGCTACTGAAAACGAGTATGTTAAGCGTGTGCTTGAGCGAACTGACGAAATTGAATTTTTACGAGCAGTCTTGAACAGCATTAAAGCAGTCCTGGGCGAAGAACGTATTAAAGGGCGTACTCAAACTCCTGAAAATGCTATGCATGAGCTGCGCTTACTGGCAGAGAGCATGCTCGAAAGCCGAGACACTATTTTGGTGACGTTGGCAGATGGCAACGAACACATCAATATTCGAGAGCTCAACGAAGAAAACTTGAAAAGGATCGCCAAAACTTCTACACCAACTCTCGCAGTAGAAACCGCCGAGCGGGCTATGATGCAGCGTATTCAGGACGTTGCCGGGAAAAACCGTACTCGGCAGGAATACTTCGGTGACAAGCTCAAACAAGTAGTTGAACGCTATAACCGCGGAGTCACAACTCTGGCGGAAACTATGACCGCTTTGGCTCATTTTGAAAAGGAGCTTCGGGCCGATATAGCTCGTGGAGAAGCGCTCGGTTTCACTGAAGCAGAAACGGCTCTCTTTGACGCGCTCAAGGCAAGTGCATCTCCTGAGGAAATCTTAGATGATGATGTCCTGGGGAAAATCACTAGGGATATTTCTGCTGTGATTCAGAAGCTACCCAAGCGTTGGCTGGAGAGCGGACAGGAGCGTGCAGCATTCCGGGTTAAACTCAAGCGTATCTTCAATAAATATAAGTATCCGCCAAAAGCACAGGAAAAAGCCCGTATACGCATTATGCGTGAGGCTGAAGACTTAGCGCAGGATGCGTTGCTTGGTGGCTGAGTATTTCAAGTACACAGTATCCTTCGAGTCTTAAGAAGCGGGAGTGTTTTCTTCATCTTAAATTGTTACCAGATGAAGAAAACACTCCCGGTTTGTGCATTCACTCGCCAGAACACTCTATTCGTAGGTTGCCAGGTGCTTGAGTTTTCCGTTCCACTGCGGCAGTTCGTGCACGAGAAACTCTGGTTTGAGCGGATAATCCGCCAGGGAATCGAGCGGCAGCCAGACACAGGGGTAGCGATGCTCCTCTTCACAGGTGGTTATCGGAACCGCTTCAGAATCAACCTCCACGAGGTAGTGAAATTCAATGCGGTGATTCGGTAAACCGTGCACTGTGAAAAGGTGCTCTCCTACGAACGCAAGCTGCCGAACCGTGCAGTCGATGCCTAGTTCTTCGCGTACTTCGCGACGCACCGCATCCGCGCTGTGCTCACCAACCTGCACAGCGCCGCCGGGCACAAAATATTTGCCGTCGTGACTGTAGGCCAAGAGCTTACCGGCGTGTACGATTAGTGCCGAAGCTCGCACACCGTACTGATATCTTGCAGTTGCCGTTCGAAAATCCATACCTTTATTATCTAACTGCGTATTGTATACAGTTTCGCCAAACGCTCATCGGAGGGTGTCATCGACAGCAGATCTTGGCACATCCTGTATCCTTGGAGATTGAGTAAGCATCTTAAAAATGGGCGACCATCTTGGTTTCAAGCTGGGTGCAGTCCGTTTCCTCGACGATAAGAAAGTGATCACGGCTCGTGTTCAATTCTCTCTCTGACCGTTTGACGGCAACCTTTAAAAACCTGCGTGGCAAGGGCCGCCTCTCTGAGGCAGACATTGACGCAACCGTCCGCGAAATTCGCCGCGCCCTGCTGGATGCGGACGTCGCCGTGCCTGTTGTCCGTGAATTCGCTGCACATATTAAAGAGCGTGCCCTCGGCGCTGAGGTCTCAGAGGCACTCAACCCTTCACAACAGATCGTCAAGATTGTTAACGAAGAGCTTATTACTATTCTGGGCGGGCAGACTCGCCGTATTAATATGGCGAAGACCGGTCCTACCATTATTATGCTGGCTGGTCTGCAGGGTGCCGGTAAAACCACGCTGGCGGGTAAACTCGCGAAGTGGCTCAAGGGGCAGGGGCATACCCCCATCCTGGTGGCATCTGATTTGCAGCGCCCAAACGCGGTAACCCAGCTGAAGGTTGTGGGTGAGCGTGCGGGCGTACCCGTTTTCGCGCCTCACCCGGGTGTGACCAGTGAATTTGATACCCCTACTGGCGATCCTGTGCAGGTTGCACGAGATGGCGTTGCTGAAGCGCGTGCGAAGCTCCATGACGTGGTGATCGTTGATACTGCAGGCCGTTTGGGTGTGGATGCTGAACTCATGCAGCAGGCGCGTAATATCCGCGATGCTATTGAGCCTCAAGAAGTCCTCTTCGTAATCGATGCGATGATCGGTCAGGACGCCGTGAATACCGCAAATGCCTTCAACGAGGGTGTGGACTTTACCGGCGTAGTGCTCTCCAAACTCGACGGCGATGCTCGCGGTGGTGCGGCTCTTTCCGTTGCTTCGGTTACCGGCAAACCGATTATGTTCGCATCCACGGGTGAGAACGTGGATGACTTCGAGCAGTTCCACCCCGACCGTATGGCCAGCCGCATTCTGGATATGGGCGATGTGCTCACTCTGATCGAGCAGGCAGAGGCCACGTGGGATAAGGCAGAAGCCGACCGCATGGCCAAGAAATTCATTGATCAGGAAGATTTCACCTTTGATGATTTCTTGGCGCAGATGCAGCAGATTCGCAAGCTGGGTTCCATGAAGAAACTTCTCATGATGATGCCCGGTGCCGCCCAGATGCGCCAGCAGCTAGAGTCTTTTGATGAACGCGAAATTGACCGCGTCGAAGCTATTGTACGTTCGATGACCCCGCATGAACGTGTGGCACCGAAGATCATTAACGGTTCACGCCGTGCGCGTATCGCGAAAGGTTCGGGCGTGACTGTTTCTGAGGTGAATCAGCTCATGGAGCGTTTTGCTCAGGCACAGAAGATGATGAAGAAGCTTGCCACCGGCAAGATGTCTGGTATGCCCGGCGGCATGCAGATGCCCGGTATGGCCGCGGCTGGCGGAAGTAACCGTAAAAAGAATAAGAAAAATAATAACAAGAAGAAGGCGGGTCGCTCAGGCAACCCCATGAAGCGTAAGCAGCAAGAGGCAGAGGCACTTGCCGCTCAGAAGGCACGCCAGGGTGCGGCTTTCGGGCAGCAGGCGCAGCAGCAAGAAGATCTTGATCTTTCGAAGATGAATCTGCCGAAGGGCTTTGAGAAGTTCCTACAGTAGAGGGACTGTGAAATGGTGTTCGCGGTGTTCTGGCGGCTTTATGAAGGAGTCGTCAAACATCGTGAACGTTGTTTGACAAGAATTTACCGGTGTATGAAGACGACTCACTCCGTATTCACACATCATGAAGACATACGCGTTACTCTGGTATAGAGGATTCGATAATACCGCGCCTATGACACACACCATCAGGTCACGTGCTGCAGGCTGAAAACCTGCATGAGAAAACGGATCCGATTGATAGGCGTGGAATGCAGATCTCTACAGTGTGCATCCGATGATTCGTAACGCCGTTTCTCACCGGCGATGCCCTAAATGTGAACTGCGCCTACTAATTAGCAGAAGGCTTTACGGTGTTAGTAGCGGGGCAGATGAGGCAAACGGCAGAACGCTATTAAGGGGAAGAATGCAGAACAACGAGCAACATCACCGAGACTCGGCGCAGGGCGGCGCTGAACAGAACGGTCGTGAGCGCCATGAAACTGCCAACCCTTGGACTTACACCAAGCCGGAGGCATCTGCCAGTCAAAATGGCACTGTCCCGGATTATTTATGGGTTCGCCTGTCTTTAGAGTATGGTGAAAACACCCCCGACATCGCCGGTTCTAAAGTGGTCTATTCTAGTGACTCTAGTGATGATACTGGTCCTGAAACTGCGGATGTTGCGAGCGCTATTATTGACCTGATCCGGCGGGCGAAACAACTTCATGAGGAGAAAGAACACCGCATTGATCCGCGTGAAGTAGATGATGTTGCTGCCTCACTAGCCCATGATGATCTGACGGTCGAAGAACTTAACCAGATGTGGCAGGATACTCCGGCTCCCCAAGACCCGGATAGCTCCGAGGAAGACGGAGAACATTATTCGGCTCCTCGGCATGACCATGCGGGTTCTCCCGAAGAGATCTTTGATGTGACTTTTTCTGATGTTGAGGATGAGAACCTGCACCGTCGCCGCATGTTGGCGCGCGCCGCCAGCGATCATGATGTAATTCAGGCTCTTATAGAGCTGACTCGGGAACGGCCCGAACTTATTGCCTATGAGATGGGTGAGCGTGAGGTTCAGATATATGTTTTGTGTTCGCTTAATCCCGCAGGTTATCTGAACGTTTTGCATGTGGCACACGGACAGATTCGCAAGGGTGAGCCCTTGGAAGAATACGTTGAGTGGCTTCTTGAACGCATGCCAGTAACCGGTATTGCTCTTGAAGAAGAACCCGGGATGTGGGTACCGGTACCGCATGATGTTTACCAGATCGAATTTTTAGTTGATGGCGATGCCGCGGCGCTTCTAGATATTAACCTGGATGCACTCACCAGCATGCTCCTCACCCAGCCGGAACGCCAGATTGTCGCAGCCCCGGCAGGAACATGGACGATTATTAGCGGCGATCCGCATGACATTTTGGCTGTTATCGCCGAAGCAAAGTGTCATGCCTTGATTGCGGAGGGGAATGCGCATCAACAGCATCTCATCTTTATGGAGGCCCCTCAAGAGCTAGAGCAGAACGAGAACGCACCTGCCTGGATGTTGGGCGAGCCGGAGGAGAAGGACTCGACCATTCTGGAGTTCTTCTGGCAGTCTGTTCCGAAGACTCTCACACGAACTATGACTCGTGAACATTGCGATTCTTATGAGGGCTCTTTAGAAGATATTCTGACGAGTCTGCCAGGTTTGCCGCCTGAACCTTTTGGTCTGGACCAAGACGAGCTTACTCGCTCTATTGTTGAGCTTTCCCTGCTTTTCGGTGTTCCTTCTGGAACTTCTGCGGGAAGGCGCCTTGAAAGCTATCTGCGAGATACGAAGAACACTCTTGCTCTCGAATCGGTGCTTCAGCTACTGCACGTTCCCGTTGAGCTGGCAGCGGTACCGACGGAAGGGCTTGAGATCGGTGCTATTGGAACCGCTCGTGTATTTGGCGAAGACCCTGCTGAATTGCTGGCGGCACCTCATGACGAAAGTTCGTCTCAAGCAGACATGGATCCGGCACAGAGTGACGATAACTCACTGTCTGCGCATTACCAGTCCGATAAACTTCCCGATATAGAGGCTTTAAAACGTAGCTATCGTCTGGTAGCTACAAACCGCCGTGTGACTCTTGCGGAGTGGCTTGCTGCGTCTCAAAGCGGCGAGATTCCTTACGAATATACTCATGTGGGTACCACCAAACAACGTGATAATCAGCAGAAAGAGTCTTTGATGAAAAAGCCTTCCTCAAGTCCGCGTGTGGATGCGTATAGTCCTAGCGGTGCATCAGGCAAAGCGGTCGTTGAGACGAACTCTTCAACGCATACAGTTCAGCCCGCACACTCGGAATCGCCTGGTGAGACTTCTGCTGGAAAAGATCCCAAAAATCGTTTGCTTACCCGTGTTTTTCGGGTGGACGGTACCGCGCAGTTGGGGCTGGCAACCGTGTTTTGGACTGTTGCGCGTCGCAAAAAAGCGCAGGGTAAGAACGCCCCAATTTTGACAGCTCTGAGCACTGTTCTCGCAGCTGGCGGCACGAGTGAGATTCTCTTAGCGCCTCGTCTCGCTCGGCTTGCTGGCGAGAAACTTGATGAGCATCGCAGTAAAGAAGCTTCAGACGCTCCCGTAAACGCGGAGCTCGTGCGCCAGGGCGATAACCCGCAGGGCGCATCGTCGGAGGGGTTGCACCGACGAACCTTGGTTGATGACCTGCGTGACGGCATCTATGTGGAAGCTCCGCGTAAGTCCCGCAAAGCCTGCTCGCAGGCCGCGAGTTCCACGTCAGATACTTCGTCCGCCACAGAGCTGGGGGAGAGGGTACGTCGTACCGTCCGTAAGTTCTTCTCTTAAAACCTTCAACGCTTGCAAGAACCATGCTTAAGTACAGACGAAAGCGGAATCTATGAAAGATACATATTTAAGCCATGAGGAACTGGTAGCTTTTATTGCAACACTTCCAACACGTCGACTTGCCGCCGGAGCGCTTATTCGCAATGAAGAAGGCGAACTACTTGTGGTGAAGCCGAACTACAAGGACGGCTGGATTCTTCCGGGCGGAACCGTCGAGTCGGGCGAGGCACCGAAAACGGGATGTTTCCGTGAGGTTCAGGAGGAGCTGGGGCTTACCCTGACTCCGGGTCGTTTGGTGGCTATTTTCCATGGGCTCGCATTAGGTGTATGGGGCGACTCCACATATTACATGTACGATGCGGGCGTTATTCCCCGCGACACCCCCATTACTTTGCAGAATGATGAACTGGTGACCTATGAGTGGGTGGCCGGTGAAAACTTGGGCGATTACGTGCGCCCGGCGATGGTGAGGCGGCTGCAAGAAGCCTTGAAAGCCCTAGAAACCGGCGAAGTTCTTGAGATAAGCTCCGACGATTAACGCTATAACAGCGACATATGCCCGAAAACGCGGGGATCCGCTAGATTTAAATCGCCCTATTTGTTACCCTATCTGAGTACCCGACATTGCGTGACCCCTCTCTTCGCGCTTTGTTGTGTCCATAGAGACTTCGTGAACGGCCCGCCCCACGGGCGCTGAAGCGCGGTTTCGCACCAAGTATTGAAACAGGAGTAACCACTACAGTGGCTGTTAAAATTCGTCTCAAGCGTATGGGTAAGATCCGCGATCCTCGCTACCGTATTGTGATTGCGGATTCTCGCGTGAAGCGTGATGGTAAGACTATCGAAGAGATCGGTATCTACCACCCGACCGAGCAGCCCTCGCGTATCGAGATTAACTCTGAGCGTGCTCAGTACTGGCTGTCTGTTGGCGCACAGCCGACCGAACAGGTTTTGGCTCTGCTGAAGCTCTCAGGTGACTGGGCAACTTTCAAGGGCGAGAAGGCTGAGAACAGCATCAAGCCCGTTGAGCCTAAGGCTGAATTCGTCGTTCCCCAGAAGGGCTCCGTTATTCTTCCTGAGGCTATCACCCCCAAGGCCGATAAGGCTGAGGAAGCAACCGAGGAAGCTCCTGCTGAAGCTGAAGCAGAGGCTGCCGAGGAAGCAGCTGAGTAATTATGTTGGCTGATGCACTCGAGCACTTGGTTCGAGGGATTGTCGAGCATCCGGACGATGTGAAAGTGCGTTTGCGCCAGCAGCGCCATCGCGAGACGCTGGAGGTTCGGGTACATCCCGATGATTTGGGTCGAGTGATTGGTCGTTCGGGCCGAACCGCTAAGAGCATTCGCACCGTGATGGATGCGATTTCTGAGGGCGATCAGGTTCGGATCGATATTATCGACACCGACAGAAAACGTTAGCTGATATAGCATCAAGAGCGTTCCACCACCGAAAAGGTGTTGGAACGTTCTGCTTTAACCGTGAGAATTTTCATCAGGTAATTGCACAGCAGACAGGTACCTCCAAAGCTTGTGAGAGTCTGCGCTTTTTCGGACCTGCCGGTAGAATATTAGGTGTCTACAAGCCCCAGTTTTCCCAGAGGTTTACAACATGCAGGTTTTGGTTGCGCGCATCGGCAAACCGCACGGTATTCGTGGTGAAGTTACGGTTCAACTCTTCACAGATATCCCCGAGGAGCGCTTTGCCCCCGGAGAAGTTCTCGACTTGGAAAACTTTACCCCGAAGAGCCCTGTGGCTACTGTTGCACCAACGGGCAGGCTTAAAGTAGCGGGGCATCGTTGGAATAAGAAGATTCTGGTGGTGCGTTTTGAGGAAGTCACTACCCGCAACCAAGCGGAAGAGCTGCGGGGCAGCCGCTTGATGTTTGAGGTTCCCGAGGACGAAGATGATGAAGGCTTCTACGAACAGGAACTCGTGAACCTGCCCGTATATCTTCTGATGAAGGTTCCTGAGGGGGAGAACCCCGTCAATAATCCTAAAGCGGGGAAGCCTCTGGGGAAGGTTACCGGTCTGCAGACCATGCCCGCGCAGGATATACTGCTCGTTAAACTTACTGCCGAGCACGGCGGTGACGAGATTATGATTCCCTTCGTCGAAGAGATCGTTCCTGAAGTTGTGACCACCGCTGAGGGCGAACCCGGTTTCGTGCTTCTGACCCCGCCACCCGGTCTTATCAACGTGGCTGAAGCAGAATCTGCCGCATCGAACTCAGAAAATACGGGGGAGTA
The DNA here is from genome assembly GCF_001814205.1 of Rothia sp. HMSC036D11. Taxonomy (NCBI): domain Bacteria; kingdom Bacillati; phylum Actinomycetota; class Actinomycetes; order Micrococcales; family Micrococcaceae; genus Rothia; species Rothia sp. HMSC036D11. The sequence continues at coordinate 14,566 of NZ_KV815300.1, read as the reverse complement.
GCCCGTGCGCTACGACGTTATCACTATTTTTCCCGAGTACTTGACACCGTTAGACCTCTCGCTGGTAGGGAAAGCCCGCGAAAACGGTTTGGTCGATCTGCGTGTGCATAATCTGCGTGACTATACCTTCGACCGTCACCACACGGTTGATGATACTCCCTACGGCGGCGGTGCTGGTATGGTCATGAAACCGGAACCTTGGGGGCTTGCGCTTGATGAAGTGCTTGCGAATTCACCGCAGCGGGCGGAGGAGGAGCACCATGAAAATAATCGCGATGAGCCGGAAGAACAGCGAGAAAGAGTAGAGGAAAATTCGAGTCCTCAGAAACTCGTGCCTGCGCAGGATAATCGTCCTCTCCTGATTGTTCCTTCCCCGGCGGGCGCGGTTTTTAACCAGCAAATGGCTTATGAACTCGCTGAGGAACAGCATATTGCGTTTGCTCCCGCGCGTTATGAAGGTATTGATGAACGGGTACTCGACTGGGCACAAACCCGCTTCCGCGTGTTTCCCGTTTCGATGGGGGACTATGTGCTCTACGGTGGAGAAGTTGCGGTGATGGCGATGATAGAGGCTATTACTCGGCTAATTCCCGGGGCATTGGGAAACCCAGAATCTCTTGCAGAAGAGTCGCACACCGGCGGGCTTTTGGAGTACCCGGTGTACACGAAACCGGCGCAGTGGCGCGACTACGAGGTTCCGCCTATCCTGCTGTCGGGCAATCACGGTGCTATTGCCAGGTGGCGGCGTGAGCAGCAGATTGAACGTACCATGAGTCGCCGCCCCGACCTTTTTGCAGCGTACCCTGAAGAAAATTGGGATAAGAAAGACCGGCGTTTTCTTGCCGAGCGCGGTGTGCATTTCCCCAAATCTCGTCAAGCAGACTAAACCGGAAGACTCCTAATACGCAGCACCGTTGCATGCGTTGAAGCCCCTTACAGTTATGGGCTAAAACGTTCAAAGTCGAGAATATCGTATACAACGGCGCGCCCCTGAACCCAATAAATCTTACTCGGAGCACCCGGATCCTCCGCAGGCTTATACCTACTGCCCAAGGCACGGGAGAGCGAGCCGCGCATCGAGAATGATAACGGGCGGTGAGTACTCGTATGCTCATAGCGGGCAAGATCTAGAGGTTCAGGGTCAGTAAATTCCTCTACCTGAGCGAGAGCAAGCATCCGGTCCTCTAAACTACCGTGACGTTCCGCCGAAAAACCGGCATCCAACCAACTATCACGCAACTCGGAAGGCATCAGCTGAGGAACATCATCACGCCTCTCAAAACCGTGCGATTCGGGCGCCGGAATAACCGGCAGATCAGGCTCACGATAGATCATCAAAATTTCCAGCTCACCGCCTAGCTTACGGGCACATAGAATTTCCTGGCGAATGTGCCGAACCGTTTTCTCAGGGCATGAAAAACCCCACGGAACCGCAGGAATACCGAGAGCATGCGCCCTCTGAAACCTATCATAGGCGCGCAAGACCACCCCGCCGGTACGTCCATGCGCCATGTATGCATAATTGTAATCAGCAGAAAGCTTCAGAAAAAGAACGGGATCGCTGGCAGGAATATACATGTGAGCCTGCAGTATCTAATGTTTTTCGGGAACCGGGCGCTCGCGGAATTCGATAGGGCGCTTTGCCTTGGGCAGGGCGTACATAATACGCAGGTAAGCATCTTCGATGAGCTCTTCAAGAAGCTGGCGCGTAACACCCTTGCCTGCGCCGACCGAAATCCAATGCCGTTTATTCATATGCCACCCTGGAATAATGCTTGGGTACATGCGCTGCAGAACCTCGGATTCTTCGGGGTCGGTCTTCAGATTCACGATCGGGTAGCCGATACCGTCTGTGTACATAGCAAAAATTTTGCCGCTAATGCGGTACACCGTGTTGCGCGGACCGAAAGGCTGATCGGAGGTAGCCAACGGCATAGTAAGCGCAATCTGATCGACAACCTTATGGAGGTCTTCGGCGGTTATCTCGCGAGAATTTGGTGTACCCATACCTTCGAGTCTAACGGCTGTTACATCGTAGTGAAAGGACTCAAGGTTAGAGAAAACCAAAACCAAACCGCCGGGGCGGTTCACATCTGTAGAACGTCGAAAACCCAGAAGGAATATACCCGTAAAATCTGCGGCGAAAACCGCGTGCGCATCCAAAGAATCACGGTAGAATAGAACACTATGGCTGAATTTATTTACACGATGACCAAAGCCCGCAAAACTGTGGGCGATAAGGTCATTCTTAACGACGTTTCCATGTCGTTCTTCCCGGGCGCCAAGATTGGTATGGTTGGTCCCAACGGCGCCGGTAAGTCGACCATCCTGAAAATCATGGCTGGCTTGGATCAGCCCTCAAACGGCGAGGCACGCCTCTCGCCCGAATACAGCGTAGGTATTCTGCTTCAGGAGCCGCCGCTGAACGAAGAGAAAACCGTGCTCGGCAACGTCGAAGAAGGCGTGGGCGAGATCAAGGCGAAGCTGGACCGTTTCAACGAAATTTCCGCGCTCATGGCTGAACCTGACGCCGATTTTGATGCCCTCATGGAAGAAATGGGTAAGCTGCAGGAAGCTATCGACGCCGCAAACGCCTGGGATCTAGACTCCCAGCTGGAACAAGCTATGGAGGCACTGCGCTGCCCGCCCGCCGACGCCCCCGTCACCCACCTCTCCGGCGGTGAGCGCCGCCGCGTGGCACTGTGCAAGCTCCTGCTGCAGAAACCAGACCTGCTTCTACTCGACGAGCCCACCAACCACCTAGACGCAGAATCGGTGCTGTGGCTTGAGCAGCATCTGCAGTCCTACGAAGGCGCGGTCATTGCGATTACTCACGACCGCTACTTCCTAGACCACGTTGCCGAATGGATCGCCGAGGTTGACCGCGGCAACCTCTACCCTTACGAAGGCAACTACTCCACCTACCTTGAGAAGAAGCGTGCCCGCCTTGAAGTTCAGGGCAAGAAGGACGCGAAACTCGCCAAACGCCTGAACGAAGAACTAGAGTGGGTACGCTCAAACTCGAAGGGTCGTCAGGCGAAGTCGAAAGCACGTTTGGCACGTTACGAAGAGATGGCGGCCGAAGCTGAGAAGACCCGCAAACTCGACTTTGAAGAGATTCAAATTCCGCCTGGACCACGCCTGGGCAACCTGGTGATTGAGGCCGAGAACCTGCAGAAGGGATTCGACGGGCGCTCGCTCATTAACGGTCTGTCGTTCTCGCTGCCGCGTAACGGCATTGTGGGCGTGATTGGCCCGAACGGTGTGGGTAAATCGACCCTGTTCAAGACCATCGTAGGTTTGGAAGAACTCGACGGCGGCTCGCTCAAGGTCGGCGAAACCGTGAAGATTTCCTATGTTGACCAGAACCGCTCCAACATTGATCCCGAAAAGAGCCTGTGGGAGGTTGTCTCGGACGGTCTGGACTATATTCAGGTTGGCAATGTTGAGATGCCTTCGCGCGCCTATGTTTCGGCGTTCGGGTTCAAGGGACCTGACCAGCAGAAGAAAGCGGGTGTACTCTCCGGCGGTGAGCGTAACCGCCTGAATCTGGCTCTAACCCTCAAACAGGGCGGAAACCTGCTGCTGCTGGACGAGCCCACCAACGACCTTGATGTGGAAACCCTAGCGTCGCTTGAGAACGCACTGCTGGAATTCCCCGGATGCGCCGTCGTCGTCTCCCACGACCGTTGGTTCCTCGACCGAGTGGCAACCCACATCCTCGCATGGGAAGGCACCGAAGAAAATCCGGATCAGTGGTACTGGTTCGAGGGTAACTTCGAGTCTTACGAGAAAAACAAGATCGAACGTCTGGGACCGGAAGCTGCGAAGCCGCACCGCGTGGTGCACCGCAAGCTTACTCGCTAAGTTAAGAAAGATAAATGCCCCGCTTGTCCGCTATTTCTGCCGGATGTGCGGGGTATTTTATTTTGGATTGTTTCGAGGAACGCGAGCACCTTGTACTTACCGAAAATCCTGGGTTTCGCTCGCGTGAGTGAAACACCTTGTCAGAGTCGTTTTGTGTCTGAACGATTGCCTCCGATAGACTGAATAATACGAGCGGTTGTCCCTACGCTCGCGAAAGTACCTGAGAGACCAGGAATTTACTGGATATTTTTTAGGTGCTGTCTCACCCATGAAAATGGGTGACTTTCATTGA
>NZ_KV815300.1:834-10307 GCF_001814205.1 Rothia sp. HMSC036D11 | reverse complement strand
TGAAAATGGGTGACTTTCATTGAGGGGAAGCTATTTCCGACTCCAACAACATCACCGGTAACTTGTCTCACCCATGAAAATGGGTGACTTTCATTGAGGGGAAGCTATGAACGCCGTGTACACCAAGACCGGCCGTCTCACCCATGAAAATGGGTGACTTTCATTGAGGGCATGCAGTGCGTTCACGTTTCGCGCACCACGTCACGTCGTCTCACCCATGAGAATGGGTGACTTTCATTGAGGGACGTTGAGCATGCGGGTCTTCACGTCATGGCGGGCCCGTGCCTCACCTGTGAGAACAGGTGACTTTCATTGTTGATACCTAAGATGGTTCCGAGGTGCTCAGAACCCAGGCTTAACACGAGAAATATGTAGGAAGAGAGATATGACGAAACATAAAGCATAGCTTCATAAATACTGATACTATAAAAAGTACACAGAGCTGTTGGTTTACATTTGAAACTCACCTCAAAACCCACTTCTCTCAAAAGCGTTTCGTGCGCTGCGTATAAAGCCTTTCAGACTTTATCGTAAACACAAGCAATATAAGTAGAACAATAGCGTTCTACATTAGGTTAGGAGAATTCCGTGTCAATTTCGGATAAAGCTAATATCAGCTTCGAAGATTTGAAGGAAGCATGTGCCGCTGGTGGTGCCTCAACCTTGGTTTCGGTAACAGAGCTTAAACCTGCTGCCGGAGAACACGCATCAGTTGCTCCAGCTAAATTTGTTGAGGGTTCCAAGTCAGTCTTCGCTTTTGAAACCCGATATATTGATGGTGAAGCTGCCCGGGTAGTGCTCATTGATAGCAAACAATCTCAGCTGAACCGTGCAGAGGCTGCTATTATGCAAGATATTCGTGCTGACCATTCTGTAATGCGAAAACTTCCTCGTATTGAAGTAGTATACGAAAATGATGGAAATCCCATCACCTATACTGATCTTGAACTTCCACATCGTTTTGCTGATGGTCACATTCGAGCAGGGGAAATTGATGGAAACCCTGCCACGGCACATGAAAAATATCGCGCTGTGCGAAACTCAACACCGGCTGACCTAAGTGCCCTTCTAAACACTGCCCCTGCTGCTGCGATATTCGGTGGTTGGGACTCACTGCGTAAAAACAATCAGCTCCGTCTTCGTAGCGCACTTGTGGGTGAAATTATTGGGGTGCTGGCAGATCAAAATCTCAGCGGAGAAGAACAGCTATCACGCCGTGGTGGTGCCCGTGTTGATCCTCTTGAAATGAGTGTTAGGCTGAGCGCTGTTGACATGGAACAGCTGGTAAAAAGCCAGGAAGGAGAGCTCAGCGATAAATTTGTTTCAAAGCGGCGTGAAGATATTAAGAAAGCAAAAAAAGATACTGCATTTTCTGGATCCGTATTAGGCCTTGGTGGTATTCCTCCACAGCTTGAAGCATTGGGTGGTGTGGCGTGTCAAAAGATTATTCGTTCGTGGGTGCTGAGCTTTGCAACGCTACGTCAATTACGGTTTGGGGAAAATGAAGAAGCTAATATTGCGGCTCGTGCCCTTCTCGCTGCTTTTGGACTGAGCGCTATTGCTCGTGCTGAGAGGGAACTGTACCTGCGTGCAAATTGTGACCTAGTTGAGGCAGATGAACCTCAAGTTACTCTTGATGAGCGGTACGGTAAGATGCGTCCGTTGAACCACATTACTGTTGAGGTAGCAGATGATTTACTGGCCCAGGCTATCGACTATGCTCAATCGAATAATGTGGCTCATTGGAATGGGCAGGTTCTCACTGTTACCGGAAACCCTGTTATTTTGCGAGGTGCAGTCGCTGAATCTGAGGATGCAGAGTAATGACGCGGATCCTCAAAATTACTGCGAGGTTCCCATTAGGCGTATACCTTGGGCATAAACGTGATGGTAGCGCTGACACCCTTCCTGACCCTGCCCGTTTGCACGCTGCGTTGTTGAACTCGGCGGCTCAGGGGACTCATGCAGTGCAAGGAGAAAACGGGTTAGAACCTAGTGAAACATCGCTTAAAGCTCTCATGTGGCTTGAACAAAATCAGCCAGATGGAATTGAAATCCCAGAATATATGCCGGTATATAAGGATGCTCGGCGTTTTATGCACCGCGAAGTTGCCCAGGCGAAGAAGAAACGCCAAACTGAGAAACGTACTATATCAGAGGGCATAGCTGTGTCCGGAAAAATCGGCTGGGTGTGGAACCAGGTACCCGATAATATCGCCGATACTGTGGAGCAATTATGCGATGATGTGCCATACTTAGGCGAATCCACAAGCGTTGCAATTCTTGCCCCAGGTGACGTGAATCCAAACTTGAATCTTGATCTTCAAGGGAGCCCTTTAGAATCAGGCGGGACGATGTTACGTGTCCCGGCAGTAGGACGAACTAATGCTCTCCTCAAGATGTACCGCAATAATAACCCACGTAAATTTCCTGCCGTTGCAAGCGATAAGCCAAAGGAGGAAGAAAAACCTGAAAATCTTCCTGTAACGCACGAGTGCTTGACTCAAGTGAAGTATTCGACTCCTGAGCCAAAATACCCCAAGGTTCCTTGGAACCGAGTTATCCTCCTTGAAGTAGAAGGCGAAGAACTATCTCCAGAAGAACATGTTGCTCTTTGCGTCGCTCTCCATCGTGCAGTTATTGCCGGTATAGGATATGGAGCCTCTAGCTTCTTCACCGGAAAGTATCCTAGGGGAGCAGAAATACCTGCTAATAGGCTTGCTTTCCAATATATTCCTGCAGACTATATTCAGCATTTAGGTATTAAAAATTCTGCGATAGCTATTATGGTTCCTGAAAGTGCTTCGCCGGAAGATCTAATACAGCTTGGTCGCAGTTTAAATGCTGTTCCGCATTTATGGGGTCGTACCTTTGGCAAACGTAAGGTATATTTTGGCGGGCAAGTGATCAACGCACATGAATTCTGGCCCGCTACACGATCCGGTCATAGGCGTCTCTGGAAGCCTCTCACCGCAATTGTGCCAGAAACCCGTCCCGTCAAAAAGAAAGATGGCGACGCCCGTTGGACTCTGGCAGATTCTGGTTTGTTGTCGATAGCATATGTTTGGCGGGATAAATTTAGCACAGCTGCTAAAGGTGAGAAGCGCTACCTCGAACTCCGTAACCAGGTGAAGGAGCAAAGCGGTGCACAAGTCTATCAGGCCCGAACCATCCATACACACCCATCTGCTTACGTGCATAAGGTACCGCGAAATGTTATGCCGCAGCCATGGCACGGTATTTTATCCTTGGGAAACCTGGCGAGTGACCAAACCATTATTGCGCTTGGACAATCAAGGCATCTTGGTGCAGGGCTTTTAGTTCCCTATGACGTGCCGGAAGAAGAATTTATCTATTTACAACAAGCATATAAGGAACGCAGAAATGACCAGTAATTTAGGGATTCAGCGCAGCGATTTTTCTGAATTCTTTGCGGCCCTTAATGGAGGCTATGCACCCTTCACCTGGCAACAAGAGCTTGTAGACCATATTGTTAAAACCGGCTCATGGCCTGATAGAATTGTGGCTCCCACAGGCGCAGGTAAATCATCTGTTGTCGATGTACATCTTTTCGTGAATGCTTTATATGCCTGCGGAACCGGTCCTCGCGTTCCTCGACGTTTAAACGTGGTGGTGGGTCGTCGTGCTTTGGTAGATAGCCAAGCTGATCGGGCACGAGAGATTTTAGACCGCATGAAGAAGGTGATGGAAGATAAAGAAAATGTGAATTCTCAGGATGATATTATTCGTCGAGTATCTGAAGCGTTATTATCATTCCAGGTTTATATTGATGCTAAAAACCCTTTTGAAATTGGGCATATTCGTGGTGAGCTGAGTAACCGTTCGCTTCCCGTTAATGAGATATCGGCATGCGCTATTATCGCGGCTACTCCGGATATGTGGGGTTCTCGTTTGTTATTCCGTGGGTACGGCAGTAGTAAGGGCGCACGTCCACGAGAAACCGCTGTTGTATCTATGGATTCAGTTATGGTTCTCGATGAGGCTCATCTGAACCAGCAGCTTCTAGTAACGGCACGTCGAATTACGCAGCTACAAAAATACGGGGCTGATGTAGGAGTACCCACACTTCAAGTTGTTGAAACAACCGCAACGCCGTCTGAACTTGAAGAAAACCAAAACCAAATCGGCGTTGACGTTTCACAACTGGATTCTCCTCATGATGCTGAACTCCTACGACGTATAAACTCAGTCAAACGGTTGACTCGTATACCTCTTGATAAATGGAATGGTAAAGCTGAAAATGTCGCTGTCATTAATAGTGCTGTTGGTGAGGTACTAAGTCTTTGTAAAGAGCCGGAGCCTAATAATGCAGAACAAAGCAAAACTGTAGGTTGCATTGTTAATCATGTTGGGACTGCAGTTAAGGTTGCGGATAAGCTGAAGAAAGAAAACCTCAACGTCAAACTTCTTGTGGGGCGTATGCGACCGTTTGATATGAAGAAGCTATGGGGTGACCATCCTGATCTGTTTACGTGTAAAGGCGACTCTACCGTTGACGTTGTAGTGGCCACACAGACTCTTGAAGTCGGTATTGACCTAGATTTCTCCTCGCTTGTCACGGAACTTGCTCCCGCTTCCTCCTTGGCGCAGCGTTTTGGGCGCGTTAACCGATTAGGTAAGCGTCATGAATGTCAGATTATTGTATTGGAACCTGAAAATCCTGACAAGATTAAAGATCCAGTTGCGCTACCTTATAAAGCTGAAGATCTGCGCAATGCTTATGGCTGGCTGAATGATCTATCAGCGTTTGAAGATGTAAACCCTGGAGCTATGCTGACTTGTACTCCACCAGCAACGGCGCCTCAGAGACTGCTATACCAGCGCCCGGAACTAGTAGATATTCTTGAGTTTGCTCGTAGTTCTGAAACACCATATGCTGAACCCGATTTCGACCTGTGGCTGCACGATTCCTTAGAAGAGCAAATCGAGCTGGGTGGTGTAGTTGTCCGTGAACAACTACCATTAAATGATTCCGAAGCGCTGGAGCTTCTTAAAGCTTTTCCACCGATGAATGAGGAAGTCTTTCCTGCCAATATCAAGATTCTTTCGGATATATATAAGGAACTTGTCGTAGGGAATGAAGAACGGATACAACAAGAGAGAGAAAACCCAGATATTTGGCGGAGAGCTTTCGTGTACAGAGCAGGTGAACTCGAAATTTGTTCTCCTGATATGCGCCTTCGACCGGGCGATGTGCTTGTGATAGACAAGGGTCTTGTATTTACTACTCAGGATGTAGCCGTGGAGTTAGGGAAAGCTCAAGATCTTGAAGCGCCATCTGCTGTTGTTCCAGAGGGAATTAAGTTCTTTATTTTTGATAATGACATAGAGCATGATGAACATGGATTCTTCAAAAAATTCTGCGGGTTAACTCCAGACGAAGCTACAGAACTTTGGCAGTCTGAAACAGGACAAACGGGAGAAGTTGTACTGTCTAGCTCTATTCGCACTGACCCTCATACTGGTGACATAGTCGCATGGTACGCCGTGGTGCAATCAGATACTACAGATGACGACTCTGATGTTCGGCAGGAATGGACTCCCTCACAAGGAGCTGTCTATCTGGAAGACCATCAGCATGATGTTGCTGAACGAACAAAAAGGATCGTCGAATCTGCGGGACTTCAGGAAGAGTTTGCCAAGGACATTATCTTCGCGGCAGAGCACCATGACGATGGTAAAGCAGATTCCAGGTTCCAATTTATGCTGGGCGGGGCACATTCTGATAAGCCACTTGCAAAAAGTGAGGTTCGAACCCGCCAAGAGATCTGGGTATCTCGCCAACGCAGCGGAATGCCTGCTGGATGGCGGCATGAACAGATGTCTGTTGCTCTGGTAGCGGCTGGCAGAGCTTCGGGGGAGCTGGAATGTTCAGATCTTGCGTTGAGGATTATTGGGTGCAGCCACGGACATGGTAGAAACTCGTTCCAGCACACTGACCAAACGCTCTTGGGGGAGAATACGAATCATCCCCAGCAAGAAATGCTCTACCAGCAGGCGCATGAGCTTTTTCTAACTGGGCGTTGGGACGAAATCATGGAAAACACAGATAGGGAATATGGACCCTACGCTACCGCTTATCTAGAGGCGCTAGAACGTGCTGCGGATGCTCAAATTTCACGGGAAGGACACTGATGTCTACGATTACACTCGCGGGTGACTATAGGTCAGCACTTACTCATTTTGCTCAATACGGTTTAGCTTCGTTGGCAGAGCAATATCATCCTCAGGGTGTGACTCTTGGTTGGAGCCGCGAAGCGGTGCCTAAAGCACAGATAATAGTTAAAGGCGCAGACGCACATACGATTGCTGGTTATCTTCACGAATTGGCAAAACAGCTGAGCGAACCGGAAAGCTGGGTTCAGATAAACAATACGTATGGAGCTAAGAATGTATCTCCATTTTCTCCACGTGTCAGTAAAATTTCATCTTCGTTAGATTGGAATAGGCATCAGAAAATCCGGCACGATATGATTGATAAACTCACCCAAGAAAAAGATTATCTTTCTCTTTATTGGATTTCCTCATTAGGAGAAGCTTCTTATTGGTTTTCTGAAAAAAATAAGAAAATACAAGAAAACTATCAGCACCTAGGTGCCTCTCGTTGGGAGATGGCGGATCGTGGAGGCGGCAGGGAATTTGTACGATATCGTCTTCGTCGTATGTGCGAAGAAGTATTCAAATGGTCCACTGAAAAAATCACTAATGGAATTGTTGGAACTGAGATTAATGATCCTATGGGAGGTAAGAAACTATTAACAGCAACTGGATTTACAACTCCACAAAAAACCGATGTCAGTCTGGTTCTCTCAGCCATGATTGGGATGTCCTGGCTTCCAGTTATACATATGGTGAATCACCTAAGTATCACTCCTGGTGCGTGGCCTTCTAGTTATGTCGTTCCAAAGAATCTTGTGCTTCCCTTGAGCGCCGAAAATACAAAACCAGCTAGACTGCGGACTGTTCTTCGCAGTCACGCATTCGCAGATATTGTAAATTACGTATGTCATGAGGAATCTGAAACAGGCGTATCTGGTACTAAGGAAATCCTTAAAACATATGGATCTAGCGAGCAGCTTAAAGCTTGTGGTATGAAAGCAGTTGTAATGTTCCCAGTTGAAACTGTGAAAACTGCATCAAACGCTTATAGGTTTATTCAAGAAGGAGATCCTGTACTATTATGATCTCCACAGACGAGAGCTACTTACCAATTTCCCTGGTAGCTCAAACAGTGTACTGTCCTCGGCGGGCTTGGCTAGAGGCAAATGGTGAGACAACAGATACATCTCAGATGCAGTATGGGTATTCGGCACATAAAAATGTGGATGACCCCAAAACATCACGAAGCAGACAACGTCGTTCTGTTCTTATTCGTTCGGATTCTTTAGGACTGAGCGGTAAATGCGACGCTATAGAGTCTGAGGAAGATGGAACGCTTCGGGTAGTTGAATATAAATCAACTCCTGTGCGAAAGAATCCTCAAATCACTGAAGCAAATCGCGTTCAGCTTGCCCTCCAAGGGATTTGTTTGGAAGAGTCAGGGGAAAGCGTTAGCGAATTTTCGGTACATTTTACCCATCACAACAAAACTATTGCTGTTGAGCTCTCTGAAGATGACTTTGCCCTAGCACGAGATTATGTAGAACAGACGCATAAGATCGTTGAATCTGAACATGCACCAAAGCCATTAGAGGATTCTCCAAAGTGTAGCTTGTGTTCGCATGTCAGTGTTTGTTTGCCGGATGAACATTTTGGACGTGTGACGACTCAGAAAATTGTGCCTTCAAAACCAGATAGTCAGGTTGCTCACCTAACTGTTCAAGGTTCACGTGCCACAATAAAACAGGGCAGGCTGATTGTTCAGTTAAAAGGTGAACAGCTTGGCGATATCCCCCTAGAGAGAATCCACAGTGTAGTAGTTCATGGAAATATCGATATTTCATCTGCGCTATTACGGGAACTCATGTGGCGTAACTATACAGTCATATGGTGTTCAAGCACTGGACGAGTTTATGGATGGTCGCAGGCTGGTAGTGGACCAAATGGTCTAGCTCGTGTGCAGCAGCATGTTTTATCCGAACGTGGAAGTTTGCCTATATCGTGCGAGATGATCTCAAGTAAAATTGCGAACCAAGCAACACTATTACGTCGTAATGGAGAAGCCACCGAGACGGTAAAAAATCTTCGTAAGCTGCAACAGGAAGCACTAAAACCTTCTTCCTTGCCAGAACTCTTTGGCATCGAAGGCGAGGCCGCTAGTTTATACTTTGCAAATTTCAACACCATGCTCAATGGAGATGTCTTAGAAACACTCGGTTGGGAATGGCAGGGGAGAGTCGGGCGCGGAGCTAATGACCCGATTAATATCCTGCTAAACTACGCGTACGGTTTGCTAACTTCTGAATGTATCCGCGCAATATTGACTTGTGGGTTAGACCCGCACGCAGGTTTTCTACACAGTAGTAACCGGAACAAACCAGCATTAGCGCTTGACCTTATGGAAGAATTCCGAGCTATTATTGCTGACTCTGTCGTTGTATCGCTTATCAACCGTAAGCAGGTAGATTCTGCCAGCTTTTCCACTGTCGGTGGCAGCCTACGATTGTCTCCTGTTGGACGGAAAACGATTATCAAAGCGTTTGAACATAGAATCAACACCGAGTTCAGGCACCCAATATTCGGTTACTCTGTTTCATGGCGTCGCACTATTGAAATTCAGGCGCGGATGATTCTGGGCGTTCTTAATGGTAGCCATTCTGCATACACAGGAGTAAAAGTACGATGAGGCGTGACGACACGCGACGTACTCTTATCGCCTACGACATTCCGGATGACAAACGCCGCGGACGAATTGCGAAGCTGCTCTTATCCTATGGTGACCGGATACAGTACAGCGTGTTTATCGTTGATGTAATTCCCTCTAAGCTTCTTCGTCTGAAGGATGAAATTAGGCAGCAGGTAGAGGCTAGCGAAGATTCAGTACTTTTTTGTGATCTTGGTAGACTATCGGAACTTGGTGAAAAACGCTTCAGCTATGTGGGGCAACCGCGTGGTACCACAGATAATGACGTGCTCATCATCTAGCATATTCGCCGTGATGCGAGTACCTAGCACTCACCGAAAATCCCGGGTTTCGCTCGCGGTAGTGTAGTCTCAGGTCAGAGCAATTTTTGTGGTCATATTTGTGGGTATTGTAGACTAAAAATCAGTGGTCTACCCCTCGCGCTCGCGTAGTCTCTTGAGAAACCGGTATAGCACTGGGGACTTTTGAGGGGCTGTCTCACCTGTGAGAACAGGTGACTTTCATTGAGGGAGTCTCAGCGAGACCCGCTCCGATTGGCAGCAGAGTCTCACCTGTGAGAACAGGTGACTTTCATTGAGGGCCGTGGTTACCTCCAAGCCTCGCGCCGGGTGGGTAGCGTCTCACCTGTGAGAACAGGTGACTTTCATTG
>NZ_KV815300.1:345-734 GCF_001814205.1 Rothia sp. HMSC036D11 | reverse complement strand
TCACCTGTGAGAACAGGTGACTTTCATTGAGGGTGTGGATCATTCTGCCGCTGCATGGGCAAATGGCAAGTCTCACCTGTGAGAACAGGTGACTTTCATTGAGGGGACGCGCTCGCGTCTAGCTCAATCCGCCATATAGGGGTCTCACCTGTGAGAACAGGTGACTTTCATTGAGGGGAACAGAGCGCCCCGCATGGTGATGTGAAACGCCGGTCTCACCTGTGAGAACAGGTGACTTTCATTGAGGGCACAACTCGAAGCCTTTAGCCCATGTTAGTTGCAGAATCGTCTCACCTGTGAGAACAGGTGACTTTCATTGAGGGTCCTCCGCATCGGACTGAACATCACGGCTGATAACGTCTCACCTGTGAGAACAGGTGACTTTCATT
>NZ_KV815300.1:0-245 GCF_001814205.1 Rothia sp. HMSC036D11 | reverse complement strand
ACCTGTGAGAACAGGTGACTTTCATTGAGGGGAAATGGTGACATTTACGACCCCGATTTACGAAGAAGAGTCTCACCTGTGAGAACAGGTGACTTTCATTGAGGGGAACAGAGCGCCCCGCATGGTGATGTGAAACGCCGGTCTCACCTGTGAGAACAGGTGACTTTCATTGAGGGCCGAATGTTGCCTGCACACGGTTGCCCGGCGTGAAGGTCTCACCTGTGAGAACAGGTGACTTTCATTGA
>NZ_KV815299.1:0-265 GCF_001814205.1 Rothia sp. HMSC036D11 | reverse complement strand
CCGTTTTATGACCCTGCTCTTGCCTCAAAGGTGCACCTAGTGCATAGTGAAGATGTTGATGATACAGAATAGTATATAAGCAGGTTTGTATATATTGAGGGTTATTCATGATTGGGATACTGCCACTTCATGGCTGACCCTCAAATTTTTTTATTTCTGCATCATGATGAGACGTTTATTTTGATTAAGGAGTAGAAAATGGGCTTTTACACAGATAAATCGGATAAGACTTTTTTCCCGGTTGTTTATGTGCGGGAGGATGGTG
>NZ_KV815298.1:0-3916 GCF_001814205.1 Rothia sp. HMSC036D11 | reverse complement strand
GTGTGGGAGAGTAGGTTGTCGCCGGACTAGTTTTAGAAAAGGACCCCGAGCATAGAACTCGGGGTCCTTCGTTTTATCACCAAAATGCCGCTGAATTCTCTCGAATATGTAGTGTTCCTAGGTAGAATTACAAACCTTATAATCGCGCTGCGTCATAAATCCTCATATCTACATGAACAGTAGATGAACACGTGTTATACATGAGGAGACCTGCTGTTGGGGAGAATCTTAGGAAACGCTATAAACCACAGAAAACCATGGAATAGACTCGTGGTATACGGTGGATTTATTATCCGTATATCCTTTATTTCTCGGGTTTTTAGGCCAAGAGGAGGTATCGTAGTCCACAGGTATTGTGTTGGTTTATGTTGTTTTAAGTGTTATTTCGTTTCGGGGAAGAATACTTTAAATTTTACGCGAGACATTCCATAATCAAAATGTGACTACTGAACTTATCATCCTCGTGATTGTGGTGTTGACGGCACTGGCCTTCGACTTCACAAACGGCTTTCACGATACCGGAAACGCGATGGCGACCTCCATCGCTACCGGTGCGCTTAAGCCTAAGACAGCGGTGGCGTTGTCAGCATCGCTGAACCTAGTGGGTGCCTTTCTATCCGTTGAGGTTGCTAAAACCGTCGGTAAAGGGCTGGTAAACCTTGACAGGATTGATATCAGTACCAACGGTTCCGATCTTATGTTGATCGTCTTTACCGGCCTTGTAGGCGGTATTCTCTGGAATGTGCTGACCTGGCTTTTTGGGCTTCCCTCCAGTTCTTCCCACGCTCTTTTCGGCGGTTTGATCGGTTCTGCGCTCGCCGCTATGGGGCTCAATGGTGTGCAGTGGGAAGGCGTTGTTTCCAAGATCGTAATTCCCGCCGTGATGTCCCCGGTTGTGGCGGCTCTTGTTTCTACGGTGGGTACATGGCTGGTCTACCGCGTCGCCTCGCCGGTATCTGATGATAAGAAGACCAACGGATTCCGTTGGGGTCAGGTGGGCACCGCATCCCTTATGTCCTTGGCGCACGGCACCAACGATGCGCAGAAAACTATGGGCGTGATCTTCCTAGCCCTAGTTGCTTCCGGTACCGTAAAAGACGACGATGCTATCCCGTTCTGGGTCAAAGCATCCTGTGCCATAGCCATTGCCTTGGGTACCTACCTGGGCGGCTGGCGCATTATCCGCACTCTGGGTAAGGGCATTGTGGAAGTTGATACCCCGCAGGGCGTAGCCGCCGACGGAGCCTCCGCAGCAATTATTCTGACCTCCTCGCACTTTGGCATGGCACTTTCGACCACCCATGTTGCTACCGGCTCAATTCTGGGTACCGGTTTGGGTCGTAAAGGCGCAGAAGTACGCTGGGGTGTTGCCGGGCGTATGGTGATCGCCTGGGTTATTACTCTTCCCGCCGCTGCCGCTATCGGTGCTATTACGTGGCTGATTGGTACGGGACTGAATAACCTGACTAATACCCATTATGTGGGCGAGTTGGTTGTCTTCTTGATCCTGCTGGCCTTTAGTATCTGGATGTGGCGCCATTCCCAGAAGGATGCTGTGGACGCATCGAACGTGACCGCCGATTGGAACGACACCAAGGGTGGGGAGACTGAGAAGACTCAGGACGAAACTCTTGAGAGTCGCCAAAGCGATAATCAAGACATTCCTGAATTACCCTCTCCGGCACGTGAAAAGGCGGGTGCATAATGTCTCTTTTCGAATTGTTTGAAAAGATCGTCCCTGTTGTTCTTGCTGGGCTTTTCTTAGGTGCCGGTTTGCCAGCGCTCTATGCCTTTGGAATGCGCTTGCTGGCGGGGGATACCGAGTACACGGCAGACGGTAAACTCATCGAGATTCAGCCTCCTAGTCGCGGTTCAAAGATTGCCGCGAGCGTTGTATTTGCTATCATCATAGGAATTGTGTTTATTGGCATTCTGTGGGTCGCCAAAGATTTCATCTTCCATACTTTTGGGTGGAATATCTTTGGTGTGACCGGTGGAGGTCACTAAATACATGCTTGAAGATAGATATGATGAACGTATAGAGGAGGTATCCGATGCCGGATAAAAACATCATCTCGCGTGTTGTTGACTGGCTCAGTGTCGGTTACCCGAAGGACGTTCCTGTTCAAGACCGTGCAGCGGTTATGGCAATTTTGAAAATGCGTTTGACTGACGAACAGCTTCAAGAAGTTGTGCGTCGTCTTATGCAGTCGCGTGCCGCTCGCGGCGAGGCGTATGTAAGTGACCAACGCATTAACGAATACATTCGTCGTGTGGTAGACCATACACCAACCCCTCAAGATATTGACCGAGTCGCCAAAATTTTAGGTGCACACGGTTTCTTAATATCGGAGACTCACGTAAATGACGGTACTGAGATCGAGGGGCATCCTGAATATGTCACCTATGATGACCCCACTACCGGGGAAATCCGTATTGCCGAACTTGCGGCAGCCGATGTGACACTCCAGAACGAGGCACTTGAACAAAACAACGCCGGGCAGCATGAAGAAGAAACTCAAAAAGCTGAATCTGCCTAGGATAATCCGAAGACAAAGCTGTGGGGCAAGAATTGCAGTAATTCTTGCCCCACAGCTTTAAGTGTTTATGGCGCGCGTACTAATCTGCCTGAACGTAATCTCATGTGATGTGAAGCGGATGAGACAGTCCTGATGAGTTCTTCTGCGACGGTATTGGGTATTCTGGGAGTAGAGATAAAAACGTAGAATCTCACTCACCGGTGAAAGGAATATCGTAATGTCGCAGAACGCGGAAAATAACGATGTTGCACACAAAGATGCTCAGTCTAGCGGATGGAAAAAATATGTTCCTCAGCGCGTGAATTCTCTGAGCAGGCGCTCGCTTTTGCTGACGGCGGGATGCATCGTGGCTGCCGACGTTGTTGCGATGATGCCCCAATTTGCCCGTGCTGGAATATTAGGCGATGAGGCGGCGGCGACTGTTTCGCGCAGGAAACAGCTTGAAAAATGGGAGCACGATATTCGAGAGAATATTGACGGAACCTATCTCAAGGTCGAAGAATTTACGATTCAGGGTCGGAACAAGGACGATAACTCTGAGGATAATCTTGAACTTGTTGGTCGTATCTCGATAACGAGTCGTGGGCGACAAGATTCTGCCGGTACCGCACGTGCTCTTTCGGCCTTGTGGGAATATGGACACCCCGAGTCCATTACTCTTGAACCCTCGGATAATGAAGCAGCTATGACCATTCCTGCCCCACAAGGAATATCCGAAGCTGAGTGGGGAACAATTCTTGGGGTTTCAGTACCTCGCTATGCCGTTGATGCGTTGAGCATTCAAAAAGACAACGATTCGAATACCCTTGACGTCGATGCAAGCCTCACGAAGGGCGCATGGAACAAGATCAAGGAAAATCTGCGAACCCTGCAAAACGCGCAGTTCTCGCAGGGAATGCGAGTGCAATATACCGTGCAGCGCAATAAACTTCAGGTTCCTTCGGGTGCTACCGCGGATATTTCAATTCAGGTTTTGGGCGCCGAGCGTTTGAACCTGATAACTATGGCGCTTCAGGATGCTATGGAGACCCAGGAATTTAATAACTTGAAGAGCTTCACGGCACGTTGGATAGACGATACCTCAGGAAAGAGCAGCAGCCGTAAGTCGGGGGAGAAGGACAGTCTGATTATTGTTATTGATGGAAATCCCGAAGACCTCGTCGATGTGGCTCAAACGTATATGCGTGAACAGAGGGTCACGCTGGAGGGACTCAAAGAAATGCACATTCGTGTGAAGGAAACAATTTTTAGGGGTCTGTAAATCTTGTGATGTACTTCTCATAAGAAACGCTCTGCTGGATTTGCTTACGTTATAAAAAGTAGTTTATAGTAGTAGAGCACCGCGGGGGCGTGGCGCAATTGGTAGCGCATCTGCT
>NZ_KV815297.1:0-81930 GCF_001814205.1 Rothia sp. HMSC036D11 | reverse complement strand
TCTTGCCTCAAAGGTACACCTGGTGCATAGTGAATTTACCGAGCCAGACCCTTCTATATAAACACTATGGGGTATAAATGCGACTACAAGAATGAGTTCATTGTTCCTGTATTCACTCAGGAGAGTGGGTATTGGCACCGGGCCACGAAGTAGTTTTTACCGGCCCTGATGCTAAGCACCCTTGGTCTCAATAGGAAGATCGGAAGAAGAAATATTTCCCTAGTGGTTTTCCTGACCCGTTGTATGAGGATGGGGAGTGGATTAATGATCCTGATGAGTACCCTGAGAGCACTTCCTATACCGGAGGGAACAGCTAACAGCGTACTAAGTAATCAAGAAGTGAAAATTATATGGGTTTCTATAAGAACGAATCAGATGATACATTCTTCCCCACTATCTACATCACCGAAGACAAGGTGCTAGAACGCCAAACCCAAGCCCTTCGCGATCAAGGATGGGCCATCATCGAAATATCCTGCAAAAACATAGCAGCCTCCCAAGACCCACAAGCAGGAGCCCTCGAAATCATCCGAGCCGTCAACCTCCCGCACAAACTCCCAGATGACAACTTCATGAGCTGGACCCAAGAAATCATCTCAGACCTTGACTGGCTCGATCTGAGCAAAGGAGTCTTCGTCATTCTCAAAGACTATGACGCTCTCTTCACCCCCTGGAGCGGTCCTGAAGAATTTGAAGCAAAATGGATGGCACGACACCTACAAACCGTAGACAGCAACCTGCGCTACCGCCACAGCCGGTTCGCCTACGCTGATTACGACCCACCCCACGTACTCTACGCTATAGAAGTGTCCCGCGATAAACTCGATACAGTCCTCGAATTTTTCGAAGGACACGCCACTATCATCCCTGAGTTTGATGAGGATAACCCAGGAGCAGAATACCCACCTTTTAAAAAATATGTCGATGAGACCCACAGGAACAGGTTATACGGTATCTCTACCTGGTAACTCGATAGCTTCGGAAAATACAAAAGCCTCAGCAAAAACAGGTAGAGCTATATTTTCTGAGCGTCAAGAATCCAGTTTTACGCTTAACGTGGAAAAGCTACTTGGCTCCACTCCCCCTGTACCCGTACAATAGAGTTCTGGCTAAAAATCTACGCCCAGGAGTCAAGTCACCATGAGTACGCCCGCGCATCACGCCTCTGGTCAGCAGAGCATCCCAACCCCCTATGAGGATCTGCTGCGCGAAATTCTTGATGAGAACCGTGATGCTATTGCCGCCGATGCTCAGCGCAAAGACCGTACGGGCACCGGCACGTTCGGCGTATTTGGGCGGCAGATGCGCTTCGATCTGCGTAACTCTTTCCCCCTGATTACCACCAAGCGCGTGCACTTCAAATCGGTAGCGATCGAACTTCTGTGGTTCCTGCGCGGCTCCTCAAATATACGTTGGCTGCAGGAACGCGGCGTGACTATATGGGATGAATGGGCTGACGAAAATGGTGACCTCGGCCCGGTCTACGGGGTGCAGTGGCGCTCCTGGCCCACCCCCAACGGCGGCACCATCGACCAGATCGCGAAAGTGATCGAATCTCTCAAAACGAACCCGTCGTCACGCCGCCACATTGTCTCGGCATGGAACCCCGCCGAGGTTGATGAGATGGCACTGCCGCCCTGCCACGCCATGTTCCAGTTTTACGTGCACGAGCGCCCTGACGGTGTGAAGGAACTATCGTGCCAGCTGTACCAGCGCAGCGCCGACATGTTCTTGGGTGTACCCTTCAATATCGCCTCCTACGCCCTGCTGACCTACCTGATAGCCCACGAGGTCGGTATGGAACCCGGCGAGTTCATATGGACGGGCGGCGACTGTCATATCTACTCCAACCACCTGGAACAGGTGAAAAAGCAGCTCGGTTACGGCAACGACCCCGAGGGTAATCCCTATCCCCCGCGTGAGCCCTACCCGTACCCCAAACTCATTATCAAAACGAAGAAACCTTCTATTTTTGATTATGAGTATGAAGACTTTGACCTCGTCGATTATAAGCATCATCCGGGGATTTCTGCCCCCATCGCGGTTTAGGACAATCGATGCGTGAATATGATTCCTCCTCCCCCGCACGACCGTGCCTCGGCGCTATTTGGGCGCAGACCGATGCGGGTATTATTGGGCGCGACGGCACCATGCCCTGGCGTGTCCCCGAAGACCTTGCGCATTTCAAAACCGTCACCATGGGTAAGCCCGTCATCATGGGGCGGCGCACCTGGGAGTCTTTTCCACCGCGTTTTCGACCGTTGCCTGAGCGCACCAATATCGTCATCAGCCGCAGTATTACGAGCGATTCAGCCGCGCCTCTTAAACGCGATGGCGCGCTTTGGGTTCCGTCGCTGGATGCGGCTCTCACCCTCGCGGGCAACACGCCTTTAACACCCAACGCTACCCAGCACCCAGATGTGGCGCACCAGCGAGTTACTGCCTGGATCATTGGCGGCGGCTCAGTCTATGCGGAGGCGCTTTCCCGCGAGGATTTACCTTCCTTTGGTCGCGTCGAGATTATCGAACGCACCTTCTTCTATTGTCAGGAAGGTAACGAGATTACGGGTGATACCTACGCCCCCGAACTCGCGGTAGAAGGATTTATGGCTGCGGACGAACCAGCGCGATGGCGCATCCTGGGTGAAAGTGCCTGGGAGAAGAGCGAGCGCGGCTACCTGCTGGATGCTTCGGGCGGGAAAAATCCCATGTACTACTCGTTTCAGACCTTAGCCCGCCTCTGATGTACCTGGCGCGGAAATTCCGTACAACAACGTTCGCCTGTGTAAAGGGCAAAGTTTAGTCTCGTTTGTCTGAGGTACATTCGTTCCCCTCACAACGTCTTACGCCAGAGCTCATCACGCTCCTCGCACTTCACCTGGTCTTTCCCCATACTGACTAGGGGTTATGACGCTGTTCCACACGATATGTGATACACGGGGTAGACTAGAAATTATGAATTTTAATCCCGGTGACTCAGTAGGTTTTGTAGGTTGGCGCGGCATGGTTGGTTCCGTGTTGATGAAGCGCATGCTTGAAGAGAACGATTTCAACGATATTTCTCCCGTTTTTTTCACAACCTCCAATGTGGGCGGTGAAGCCCCCACCTTCGACGGCACGCTTGAGCCTTCTACGCTGAAGGATGCGTACGATCTGAATGAGCTTCGCCAGCATAAGATTATTGTGACCGCACAGGGCGGTGACTACACGAAAGAGGTTCACCCGAAGCTGCGCGAGTCCGGCTGGGAGGGCCTGTGGATTGATGCCGCTTCTGCCCTGCGCATGAACGATGATGCCATTATCGTGCTCGACCCCATTAACCGTGATGTGATTGACCGCGGTCTCGAATCCGGTGTGAAAGATTTTATTGGCGGCAACTGCACCGTCTCATGCCTGCTCATGGGGCTGGGTGGTCTCTTCAAACAGGGTCTGGTGGAATGGACCACCTCGATGACCTATCAGGCGGCTTCGGGGGGCGGCGCCCGCCATATGCGCGAGGTTCTGGGGCAGTTCCGCGACCTCGGCAATGAGGTGTCTGCCGAGCTTAACGATCCGGCAGCGGCGATCCTGGAGATTGACCGTAAGGTGCTCGCTAAGCAGCGTTCGGGTGAGCTGGATACCGCGCAGTTCGGGGTTCCGCTTTCCGGTTCGCTGATCCCGTGGATTGACTCTGACCTGGGCAATGGGCAGTCCCGCGAGGAATGGAAGTCTGATGCCGAGACCAACAAAATTTTGGGTCTTGAGGGCGATAACCGTGTGATAATGGACGGTTTGTGTGTGCGTATCGCGGCCATGCGTTCGCATTCTCAGGCGCTCACGATGAAGCTGACCGACGACCTGCCGGTTGCCGAGATTGAGCGCATTATCGCTGAAGATAACCAGTGGGCCCAGGTGGTGCCGAATACTAAGGATGCCACGATGGAGGGGCTGACTCCGGTCGCCGCTTCCGGCTCGCTGAATATTCCGGTGGGGCGCATCCGCAAGTTGGCGATGGGTCCGCAGTACATTAGTGCTTTCACGGTGGGTGACCAGCTGCTGTGGGGTGCCGCCGAGCCGGTGCGCCGCATGCTCAAAATCGCGGTCGGCCAGCTCTAAAGTAGCCTTCTCAAAGTATTCGTGGGCGCGGTGCCGTAAGAACGGTTCCGCGCCTACGTATGTTGAGCCTAGCCCACAAGCTTTGAACGATATGCGTGGGAATGAGCAAAACGTTGCCTGTACCCGCCTCTTGGTGAATAAGCTTTCTGGTTGCCCCGAACCTAGCGGATAAGCCTGTGCCCCGCATCCTCAATCAGGATGCGGGGCACAAACTCAAAGTAGGCAGGTATATCTTTCAGGCTATGCTTTACGCGCAGCCTTCTGGGCTTTTCGTTTTTCACGCCAGGCTACGTAGCGGTGCCAGAGTGAAATCACTAGCTTTTTGAGTCGCTGATTCAGACGATGCGCCCATGCGAACTCGGTTCCCCAGATTCCCAAACCGATAAAGATAAACAGCCAGCCGGGGCCAGGTGTGACAAGCATAATCAGACCGGCAATGAAACAGAAGCCGCCTACGGCAATCACAAGAGGCTTGTAGAGATGTTTCAGCACCGGGTGAGCGTGCATCCGAGCTTTCTTTTTCTCTAGCCACAGGTGAAACTTGCTGGTTTCACTCTCTGTAACTTCATCCTCTAAGGTTTTCACACATCACCTCTTCTCAGGGCGGCTCTCACCTGTGCGTACACGATACATCAACAGCCTAGCACCCGCGCCTGGGAACTCCCTGATAGCCTAACATCGTAAAAAATATCTTTTATGACACCCTCACTATCGCGGCGCCAAAAGATTATAGTATTGTTATCACAACACCTTAATAGCGGACAAGGTTTATAAATATTTGATAACAATATGGCAATGTCTTCTATTTTTAGACCTTTTACCTCATATTAAGGAAATGCACCTCTACACACGCAGAGAGAATCATGGAAAAACTTTCCTATACAACAGAATTTACACTCTGGCCGGTTCCCCATGCCCGACCCCTGATTGATGGAAAGCCAGAGCCGGGTGCGCATCCGGCAGAATATTTGCATCCCGGTAAGCTGCATCTTGAAACGAGCGATGATAATTACGTTGATTTATACATCGTTCCTCCCCTTTTTAAACCCGGATATCCCCCGGGGTACCAGTTTTATGCCGATCTTATTTTTAGCAATATTTATATTGCACAAGATTTACAGTTTTATTATCGAGCATTTCATGATGAATTACAGTTTGCAGTATCCTCTGATACTATTTGGCAAAATCGCGATCATCAATATGCTGTAGCAATTGTTGACAAAGATTTGAACCTAAGCTGGACTCTGCGCGATTCCGACCCCTTGCGCATGGAATTTATCGAAACCGTTATCAACACCATTCACGCAAGCATGTTCAAAATGCCCCCCATTCTTGCCGAGGGCGAGTATATGGAGTTTATGAATGAGAGGAATATTCTGGACTCCGCTCACCTATGCTGCGGCGATCGTGTTCTTCGCGCGATTGATGTTAAGGCACACACGAATGACCCCGTACGAGTTCTCACGGAAACCGATTACAGCGCTGTTATACGCGGTACCGTCTATCCCAGTGCCCGCCTCATCTGGAGCGTCCCTCTAGAAGATGCACGCTACTGGCACAACGCCTACAACGTTTTGACTGTTGATCCGGTCATTGGCGCCAAGATCCCCGCCGATGTGCGCACCATCTTAGAGCATCTGCCCGCCGCGCCCGCCTATACACAGGGACACTCGTAGGTTACTGCGGGTCTTACCCCGCATATCCAATCGGTATTAGATGCGTGATGGCCTGCCCGTGGGCCGTGATGTGCTGGCACACTGTCAGGTTTCGTAGGATGCGGTACCGCATCCTGCCGCCATCCGGGATGTTGACAATACACCCCAGGCTCCTCTGCTGGCGTGAGATATTGTCGATACAAATCACGACCGCATGGCGTATATTCGTGCTGTTTTGAGGGTATCGCCAGGTTCTTGCGGTTAGACAGTCCTGTGCTGCCTGCGGGCGAACACTATATTTCCCGGGACTCTCAGAGGGTTTAAGACTTTATATGACATGTTTAGGTCATTACTACCTTATGTTGATGTAAACTATAGACACGGGAACAAAATTCCCCTTTAGGTACCTATTCCTCGTCAATACTTTCGCATTATCTTAGGCTCCTCATGGCAAAGACCTCTCTGACAGCACGACTAGAAACTCTCCCCTTTACTAAGAAACACACCAAGCTCTTGGGCGTCACCGGTATCGGCTGGGCGCTCGACGCCATGGATGTTGGGCTGATCTCCTTCATCATGGCGGCACTCACCAAACAGTGGGCGCTCTCCCCCACCGAAACAAGCTGGTTAGGCTCCATCGGATTTTTGGGTATGGCTCTCGGTGCCACCGTCGGCGGGCTTCTCGCCGACCGTTTTGGGCGACGCTACGTTTTCGCCGCAACTCTGCTCATCTACGGTTTGGCGACGGGCGCATCCGCACTCGCCGGTTCACTAGCCGTTTTGATGGTTTTCCGGTTTATCGTGGGGCTGGGGCTCGGGGCTGAGCTGCCGGTCGCATCCACGTTGATGTCGGAATTTTCGCCGCGCGCTATTCGCGGTCGCGTGGTCGTTATTTTAGAGGCGTTTTGGGCGCTCGGATGGATTCTTGCGGCGCTTATCGGTACCTTTGTTGTGCCGAACCCAAACGGCTGGCGGTGGGCGCTTGCTATCGGCGTGGTTCCGGCACTGTATTCGCTGATTATTCGTTGGGGAACGCCCGAATCCGTGCGCTTCTTAGAGTCGAAAGGGCGCACTGACGAAGCAGAACGCGTAGTTGCAGAATTTGAGAGCTCCGCGGCCCTCAGCACACGAACTCACGCGGATGAAACCGCCAGCGACAATGCACCTGAGGCTTCTGCCAACGACGCCCAAGAGGCAACCTCCATCTGGTCCGCTCCGCTGCGTAAACGCACGCTGGCGCTGTGTACCGTGTGGTTCTGTATTAACCTCTCGTATTACGGGGCGTTCATCTGGATACCCTCACTGTTGAGCGCACAGGGGTTCAGTCTGGTAAAGTCCTTCGCATTCACCCTGATTATGACCCTGGCGCAGCTACCCGGCTATGCAGTGGCCGCCTACCTGATTGAGAGGTGGGGGCGCCGCGCCACCCTCGCCGTATTTTTGGCTGGTTCGGCGGGCGCGGCGGTATGCTACGGCCTCTCGCATTCGGATTTCTACATTATCCTCAGCGGGTGCTTCCTCTCGTTCTTCAACCTAGGCGCATGGGGCGCGCTCTACGCCATTAGCCCGGAAGTATTCCCCACCCGGCTGCGCGGCACCGGCACCGGCACGGCGGCCGGGCTGGGGCGCATCGCCTCGATTCTGGCACCGCTTATCGTTCCGCCGCTCATCTCTTTCGGCGGCACCGGAGTACTGTTCGCTGTTTTCGCGGCGGCGTTCCTTATTGCGGCAATAACAACCTTCGCGCTGCCCGAAAAGCGCGGGAAATCGCTCTAGCGGCTAAAACCTCCAACACAGGAATGATGTGAAACATAGTGTGCCGAGAAGGTGGGAATCTCTCACCTTCTCGGCTTTTATCGGTCGGTCAGGTTCTCGTGAAGTCGCAGAAGACAAAGGGCGTGTAATCCGTGGCATGCCGCAGGCACACACTATGAGGTGCTGGCGTATTTCCGGGTGCCGGTACGTTATGATGACTAAACATCGCGTGTTGCCGCCTCATGATGGTGTACAGGGTGGGGCTCAGTGCGTATCAGATGAGATAAAACGGTCCAGACATCAACCTCAAGGAGCGCGGCATGGCAGACACACCCGCAGTCACCTATATTCCCTGGCCCATAGCCCACACGCCTGCCCCGCTTGAAAACGGCCAGCCGGTCGCAGGCAGGCACCCGGCAGAATATCTGGGGCCCGGTGTGCTGCACTATATCGGTTCGGAATTTCACCTGATGGCGGAGCTGAACCCCCAACCTTTCGACCCCGAAAATTCACGGCGCTTTCGGGGCGATCTGGTGCATCGGGACACGTATTTCTCAGGCAATATCACGTTCAGTTTCGAAGCTGATGAGGATTATCTTTACTTTACGGCACACGTTTTTCTGACCTGGCAAGAGCCCTCTGACCGCACCTACGCGCGCGCCCGGGTGGATCGTAATTTCGCTTTTCACTGGGAGCAGTCCGATGATGACCCGCAGCGTTCGGTCTATATTGAGGCGGTCTTCATGGCACTGTACCGCAGCCTCAGCGTTGAGCATACGGCGCTTGAGGACGGTGAGTTCCTAGACCTGAACGAAGACAAGCGTTACTATTCATACCATATGCGCCAGGGTGACGATATTATTCGGCTGGCGTACGTTACCGACTACAGTTCTCGAACATACCTTGACGTGACGACCGACTACCGGGCAACGGTTTTGAGCTACTGCCACCCTCCGGCGCAGCTGGCGTGGAGCGTTCCGACCGAGGATGCGCGCTACACTCTCGAACACACCGACCCTCTCATCTATCCCCCAGAGACCGGGGAAAATATTCCCGAATATGTGCGCCGTGTACTCCCCCACCTGCCGACGGCACCCTATCAGCGAGAGGCCCGCACCTATGTTCCCGCCTCAGGCTATAAGGCAACCTTTACGCCTTGGCCTATGACGGTTCAGCAGGGTGAGGATATTCGTGGCGCCCAGTATCCGTGGCAGAGGCTCGTTTCCGGGGAGTTTTTAATTCAAAGCCCGCAAAGCGCCCCCTTCAGAATGTATCTGGATGCCTGCGAACCCGATTGGGATTCCATGAAGGGCGACCACGATACCTACGCCGAGCTAATGCCCATCTCGGGGATTATGCCTAACTTGAATCATGCGCGGCCCTGGTTTGGCGTAGATTTTACGCTCGTCATGCGCCGCTGGCAGAACAATTTGGTGTTTTCCGCGGAGCATCTGACGAAATGGCGTGCCACCGACTGGGAGGTGTGCGCCGTCGCGATCCTAGATGCGGAAGGAAACCTGGTCTGGGAGCTTCGCGATGAGGTCCCCGGGCGCGGCGCCTATATCGAGGCGCTGGTGGGGCATATTGTGGATTCTCTGGGAACCGAGCCGCCCGTACTCGCCCCGGGCGAAGGAAAGGTTCTCTACGACCAGGACGGCCAGGTCTCTTCGGTGCACGTCAATACGGGTGAAGCCATGCTGCGGGCGCTCATCACGCGTATCTGGTACGGGGTAAACCCGACGACCGGTGAGAGGGCACCGTACCTGTATGAGGCGCGGGTCAAAGACCAGTTTGATGAGGATTCCAGTGGCGGGTTCAGCACGATCGCGTGGAGCTCACCCGAGAAATTCTACTACTGGAGCTGGGATCGGGTGCCCGGGTTCGTGCCTGCGGTAACCGACCCCGAGATTCTGCGCCGCGACGAGGTGGATCTGCTGATTCCGCATCTTCCAGTTGCCCCCGGCGTACCCTCGCAGGAGAATGAAGACGATGCAGCAGTGCCGTGGTTTTACGAGGCTTCGGGTGCTGTTTCCGACAATCCTGAGCCGTAAACGCGGGCAACAAAGCCTGCGCCGAGAACTCGACCCAGATTTTTACCATTCATCGTTAGAAAGGGTTTAAGCCCATGCAGTACATTCTTTTACTCAGGAGCGTGAACCTGGGGAAGCTGCGCAAGGTGTCGATGCCCGAGCTGAAGAAGCGGCTGGCTGCGCTGGGGTACGAGAACGTCACAAGCTATATCAACTCGGGGAACCTGCTATTTGTGAGTTCGCGGGATAAAACCACCGTGGTGCAGGAGATTACCGAGCTGCTGGCGGAGTATTACGATTTCGAGATTCCATTCTCACTTCTCACCGCTGACGAATACCGTGAGGATGCGCACAACCTGCCCGCGTGGTGGAACGAGGACATGCCGCGCCTGGACGCCATGTTTTTCACCATTGATGCTGATCGCGATGCGCTCGCCACCGAGCTCGAAACGCTGGATGTTCCCGACGAGGTGCTTCACATAGGAACCTGCGCCGTCTACTTCGGCAACTACAGCACGCCCGACTACAAGAAAGCGCAGTACGGAAAGTTCATGTCAAAGAAAGCCTTCGCAAACCAGCTGACTCTGCGTAACGCCAAAACCTGCAACAAGATTCTGGACCTGCTGGATTAACAACGCCACCCCACCCACATCACAGTTTGAGTTTCGTATGGGGTGGGTGATCCGTTTAATCCGCCAACTAATCCTCAAAATCCACAGGACGGCGTTGGGCACGGCTGCGCGGCTGTAGTTCTAATTCAATATCGGCGGCGTCGAGTGGCATCAAAGCGTCTAAACCACTCCGAACGGATTTAGACTGCAAAGTCTTCTCATACTCGGTATAGGTCATGAGCACATATGCGGGTTCGCCCCGATTGGTAATAATGACTGGTTCGGTTTGTGCCGTTTTCTGTGCTTGGCTGACGTTCTGCTTGAACTCTTGATTGGTCATCACGGTCATTACGATAGCTCCTTACGCAGCGATATATCTGCAAGAATAGGATGCGCCCCTGAGAACGGCAAGAAAACTTCTGAACTTACAGACCCCACAAACCACGAGCAGATAGGATTTCGATGAGCAGATAACTGAGCGCTATCTTTTCGTCAAAATCCTATCTGCTCGCGGGAGTATTCGCGGGAATAAGAGGCTGAAGAGTCCTAAATCTTCCCGTTCACCACAACCGGCTCGGGCACCAGCTCAACCCCGAATTTCTCGGCAACACCGGCGCGCACCACCCGGGCGATCGCGAAAATATCCTCAGCGCTGGCATCCCCACGGTTCGTAATCGCCAGCGTATGCTTGGTCGAGAGCGAGGCGCGACCGCCCGCAATCTCGCGCGAATCACCTTCGAGCCCGAAGCCTTTCTCGAACCCGGCGTGCTGAATCAGCCAGGCGGCGGAGAGCTTCACATGCTCCTCGCTCTCCTGCTGCTCGGTTCCGAACACTCCGGTGCGCGTTACTACCGGGAAACGCGGCGCATCCTCAGGCAAAGAATCAAGCACAGACACCGGCACAATCGGGTTCGTGAAGAACGAGCCGGTCGAGAAGGTATCGCGGTCGGAGGCATCCAGCACCATCCCCTTGGAGGCACGCAGCGCCAGCACCTTATCCCGCACCAGCGCGGATTCGGCACGCTTCCCCACCTGCACACCCAGGCTCTTCGCCAGTTCCCCATACTTAATGGGTGAAGACAGGCTGCCGAGCGTGAACTGGAAATCCACGGTCAGCACCACATAACGCGGTGAACCGTTCACCATGTTTTGCTTCAGAATTGAATCGCGATAGCCGAAACGCAGATCGGCGTTCGCAAAAGTCTTGAAATTCCCCGTCTCGCGGTCCCAGGTGCGCACGGACGCAATGAACTCGCTAACCTCCACCCCGTAGGCGCCCACATTCTGCACGGGGGTTGCACCCACGGTCCCGGGAATACCCGACAGTGCCGCCGGGCCGGACCATTCTTTTTCAATGCTCAGCTGCACGAAATCATCCCACACAGTACCCGCCTGCACGCGCACATTCGCGCCACCGCACGCAGGAATGGGCAGCTCCTCAACCCCGGTGGATGCAATATGCACAACGGTACCGTCAAACCCGGCATCAGAAACCAGCAGGTTTGAGCCGCCACCCACGATCAGCACGGGTTCGTTGGCGGCATCGGCGGAGGAAACGGCCTCGACAATCTCGGCTTCAGTCGTGGCGCGGATGTATGTGCGGGCAGGGCCGCCAACTTGGGCGGTGGTGATCTCACTCAGCAGCTTTTCAGTCATGTCTTTAAGAATACCGGTCTGTCACGTTTTATTCCGTTAGGGTCAGCTAAACCTTATGGTAGGCCCGCCCCGTAGTCGGAGCGGATCTGCCATAACTCAACACACAATCACATAGAGTATCGACCACGAACGCACGGGCTAGGCAAATTTCACTACGGCCTGAGTCTTCATCAGAACCTTCTGCTGCCTGCCTTCACCGTCGTCAGCGGTAACGGTAAGGTCGATGCGAGCCGTGCGCACATCTTCATCCACGGCGCCTACCTTGCCAGTGATGGTCAGCGTATTCGTGGGGGTGTCCGGGTTGTCGCCGCCGGGCGCATCCGGCACCGGTACAGGTTTGGTGAAGCGAGTCTGGTAGTCCACGATCGCGCCCGGATCGCCCGCCCAATCGCTCACCAGCTGCACGGCGGTGCCCATCGTGAGCATACCATGCGCAATCACACCGGAAAGCCCCACGGACTGGGCAAAACGCTCGTTCCAATGAATCGGGTTGAAGTCACCGGATGCGCCCGCATACCGCACCAGTGATGCACGCGAAATCTCGACGGTTCGGGAACCGATCTCTTGCCCTTTTTCGAGTTCTGCAAAGTTTACGGACATTATTCGCCTTCCTCGTCGGCGCGTACCAGCAGGGATGAAATACAGGTGGTGACGGGTTTACCGTCAGCATCGGTGATTTCTTCGCGGGTGGTGAGCATGGCGCCCACACCCATCACACGCACGGAATCCACATGAACTTCGGTGCGCAATTCGTCCCCCGCCACGATGGGACGGTGATGCGTAAAGCGCTGGTCGGCGTGCACCACACGAGAGAAATCGATGCCCGCAGATTTATCACCAATCAGAGCGGCATCGGCAGCTTGGGACAGGATGATAGCGAAGGTGGGCGGGGCGATCAGGTCTGCGTAGCCTGCGGCGCGTGCCGCCTCAACGTCATGATGCAGAGGGTTTTCGGCGTGTACGGCGCGGGCAAATTCCCGGATCTTCTCGCGACCGACGACGTAGGTGCCCTCGGCGGGGTACACGCGACCCACAATGTCAGGGTTAATACTCATACCCACCAGTCTATCGGGTTGGTACCGTAGCTGCCGCCGCTTACCGCGAACATAAAGGTATCCATGAGCATAGGGAGCGTAGACTAAAAGGGTACTTTTTCTCGTTCTGAAAGGAGCCATCATGTCTATCCCGTTCTCGGTCCTTGATCTTATGCCCACGCGCCCCGATGATTCTCACGCGCAGACCATGCGCAAGACGGTTCAGGCGGCGCAGGCGGCTGAGCGTTTTGGGTTCAACCGTTTCTGGGTTGCCGAGCATCATAACGCGGGTTCGCTGCTGTCGTCGGCAACGGTCGTGGTGATGGCAGAGCTCGCCGCCGCAACCGAGCGCATCCGGGTGGGTTCGGGCGGCATTATGCTCCCCAACCACGCCCCCTATGTAGTGGCAGAACAGTTTGGCACCTTAGAGGCGTTCCATCCCGGGCGCATTGATCTGGGTTTGGGTCGTGCGCCCGGTACCGACCCTATGACCGCGCAGGCGCTTCGTCGCGATAATTCTGCGGCCATGAATTTCCCCGCCGAGGTAGAAGAGATTCAGCGCTATCTGGGTGAGCCCTCCCCCATGCGCCGCGTACACGCTATCCCCGGGCAAGGGTCCAATGTGCCGCTCTATATTCTGGGGTCATCAACTTTCGGGGCCTCTTTGGCGGCTAAGCTGGGTCTGCCGTTCTCGTTTGCTTCACACTTCGCCCCGGCTGCCCTGCAGGATGCGCTCAATGTCTACCGCAATAACTTCACCCCGTCGCAAACCCTGGATAAACCCTACGTTATTGTGGGTGCAGGGTCGCTGGTTGCCGAAACGGATGAGCAGGCGCAGCATCTTTTCACGACTGCGCAACAGCACGCCCTGGGGATTATTCGCGGGCGTCCGCAGTTCTCTCCGCCAGTCGACGATATGGAAAAGCTGTGGAGTCCTGCCGAGAAACGGCATATCTCCTCAATGCTTCAGGAGGCGGTGGTCGGTTCCCCACAGACGGTTCAGAGCAAGCTCGAAGATTTGGTTGCCCGCACCGGTGCAGACGAAGTGATTATCACAAGCACGCCGTGGGAGTTTGAAGACCGCATTCGAAGCTACGAATTGCTTTCGGAGCTGCCGATTTTCCAGAAAACCAATTAGACTAACGAGGATTTATCTCACCTCTTCTGAGCGATTTACCACATACTTCTGGCATGTCTTGGCATAAGGTTTATGAGGCTTTACCCTAGATATATAAAATAACTTTTATATATTATTGGTAAGCCCCTTCCCCACACCAAGACATGCCAGAACAACAAAAGGTACGCTCATGAGCTCGGAAGACCAGTATTCTTCTGCCCGCACCCGTTCCCAGAACCCAGACCTGCGTCCGCGAATTGCACTCGCCTTTGGGCTTGCTGCAGCGATTGTCGTAATCCAGTTCGTCGGATCTCTTATGACGGGCAGTCTCGCCCTTCTTACCGATACGGCGCACGCGCTCACCGATGCCTCCGGACTGCTAGTCGCTTTGATAGCGGCGACTCTCGCGCTGAAGCCCGCAACGGCACAACGAACCTGGGGATTCCGACGCATCGAAGTTCTTGCAGCACTCGCCCAAGCCACCTTACTGATGGCGGTCGGTCTTTATGCGGCCTTTGAAGGGATTCATCGTCTCTTCGAGCCTCCAGAGGTACCGGCTTCCGAACTTTTGCTCTTCGGCGTCATTGGTTTGGCGGCAAATATTGCCGGAATCATGGTGCTTTCTGGGCGCCGTGATGCGAACTTTAATATGCGCGCTGCGTTCCTTGAAGTCCTCAACGATGCACTTGGTTCCGTGGGCGTCATCGTCTCTTCACTCGTTATAGTCTTCACCGGCTTCATGCAGGCCGATGCCATTGCGGGCTTATTCATTGCGGCGCTAATTGTTCCTCGCGCGGCAAAGCTCATGCGTGAGACCACCGGTGTACTGATGGAGTTCTCTCCCCAAGGGCTGGATCTTGAAGAAGTGCGTCGCCATATATTGACCGTGCCGGGTGTACATGAGGTTCACGATATACATGCCTCAACCATAGCAACGGGTCTGCCCGTACTGACCGCTCATATCGTTATCGCCGATAAATGCTTCACGAATGGTGAGGCCCTGGAAATCTTGCGGCAAGCCCGAACCTGCGTATCCGAGCATTTCGAGGTATCTATTAGCCACTCGACCTTCCAGCTTGAGAATGCGCTTTTCGGGCAGACAGAACCCGAAGAGACCCAACACCCTTAGATACGTGTGACCCATTTAGCCACCCGAAAGGCACAAACAAAAAAGCCTGCCTCATACGAGACAGGCTTAGCTGAGCCCCGACCGGGAATCGATCCCGGGACCTCCATCTTACCAAGATGGCGCTCTACCACTGAGCTATCGGGGCGTAGCGGTGGACGGGCTCGATCCGTCGACCTCACGATTATGAGTCGTGCGCTCTAACCAGCTGAGCTACACCGCCAGAACATCAACCTTGCAGGCCAATGCGAGAGCCCCGACCGGGAATCGATCCCGGGACCTCCATCTTACCAAGATGGCGCTCTACCACTGAGCTATCGGGGCAACAGATAAAAGTTTACAGTATCCTAAACCACCCGCGCAAATAAGGGTTAGGTGTTCTGTGACACTTTGTTTTGGCCCTAAAAATAGGCGTTTTTACACCGTTTATTCGCGGATGCGCCCGCCGGTTTTTCCGTCCACAATACCGGCGGGCGCATCCCGCTTTTATGAAATAACGAAACGCCTTATTTTACGGCTAACTTTCACAGACTAGTAGCGTTTACCGTGTGACTTTCCGCGGCGATCATCCCGACCGCCACGGTGATCATCGCGACGGGAACGGAACCCGCCGTCGCGGCGATCGTTGCGGCGGAAACCGCGGCCACCGCCTCCCTGAGGTCCCCGATCCTTACGGATGTTGATAAACTCACCGGCAATCTTGGTATCACGCAGACGATCGAAGAAACCCTTGGGCAGATCCTCGGGAAGACCCACGATCGTGAAGTGCTGGCGAATATCGATCGAGCCGATCTGTGAGCCCTTAATACCGCCCTCGTTTGCAAGCGCGCCCACAATGGCAGAGGCTTTAACCCGAGAGGCGCGGCCCACGTTGAGTTTGTAGTTCACCATGCCTTCGTCGCTGTGGTTTCGCCCCTTCTTGGGCCCGCGTTTGCCGCGGTCCTTGGTGTCGTCTGCGAAAGCGCGGGATTTACGGGCAATATCGTCGTTTTCATCGAGGAAGAAGGCGCGACCTTGCTGTGCAATGACGGCGAGCGCGGCGGCGATGTCTTCTGCCGTGGTGTCGTGCTCGTTTTCGTAGTCTTCGATGATCTTGCGGAAGAAGTTTAGGTCTTCCGATTCGATCGTTTCGGTGATCTGCTCGGCGAAGCGCTGTTTACGGCTGCTGTTCACGTCTTGCGCGGTGGGCATGTGCATTGGCTCAACCTTTTGGCGGGTTGCCTTTTCGATCTGCCGCAGCATGTATTTTTCGCGCGGAGTTACGAAGAGTATCGCTTCGCCGTCACGCCCGGCTCGACCGGTACGCCCGATGCGGTGCACATAGGATTCGGTGTCGTGCGGAATATCGTAGTTCACCACGAGGGAGATGCGTTCAACATCCAGTCCGCGGGCGGCTACGTCGGTTGCTACGAGAATGTCGATGCGCCCGTCGCGCAGCGCATCCACGGTGCGTTCGCGCAGCTGTTGAGGAATGTCGCCGTTAATAGCTGCCGCTTGGAAACCGCGTGCCTTGAGTTTATCGGCTACTTCTTCGGTTTCTTTTTTGGTGCGCACGAAGACGATAATGCCGTCGTAGTTTTCGACTTCGAGCACGCGGGTCATGGCGTCAAGTTTGTGGGAGTGCATGACCTGCATGTAGCGCTGGCGGATGTTCGCCCCGGTGGTGGTCTTGGTTTTGACGCGCACCTCGGTGGGGTCGTTGAGGTATTGCTGGGCGATTTTGCGGATCGAGTTGGGCATGGTGGCTGAGAAGAGTGCCACCTGTTTGGCGTCCGGGGTGCCTTCGAGAATGGTTTCTACGTCTTCAGCGAAGCCCATGCGCAGCATTTCGTCGGCCTCATCGAGTACCAGGTACTGCAGGTTTGAGAGGTCGAGCGAGCCCTTTTCGAGGTGGTCGATCACGCGCCCGGGGGTACCGACGACTACCTGTGCACCGCGGCGCAGTCCGGCAAGCTGGGGTCCGTAGGGTGAACCGCCGTAGATAGGAAGCACGGTGAAGTCTTCCATGTGGGTTGCGTAGGAGGAGAAGGCCTCGGCAACCTGCAGGGCGAGCTCACGGGTGGGGGCGAGTACAAGCACCTGGGTGTCTCGGGAAACGCCGTTGATATCGGCAAGTTCTGCCATGCGGGAGAGCGCGGGCAGCGCGAAGGCTGCGGTTTTGCCGGTACCGGTCTGGGCCAGACCCACCACATCGTTGCCGTCCAGCAGCAGCGGGATGGTCTGTTCCTGGATGGGGGAAGGTTTCTCGTAGCCGACTTCTTCAAGCGCGGAGAGCACTCGGGGGTCTAGTCCCAGGTCGGTGAATCGGGGGCCTTCTTCGTGGCTTTCGTGAGTATTGTCTTCAGTATTTTTCTTAGTGGCCGCGTTGTCTTCTCTAGACTCTGCTGTCATGCTTTCTGCAGCGTCTGCTTTATTGTTCGCGGGTTTTTCACCGGTTTCTAGGGAAGATTCTTCAACGGTTTTTTCTACAGATAAGGTCTCTTCGGTATTGCCGAGCGTAGCGCCTTGTTCAGCGTTTTCGGCAGGAATATTTTCAGTCACTTTTTCCTCATTTTGCTGGGGTGTTCGGGCGCACGCTTTTCGGCGCCGTTCGGATTCCCCTACACATTCCAGCCACATTCTGCGCGCCTTATTGTCAGGCGGGCGAGCAAGACAACGCAACCCGGGCATCCGGTAAGGCGGAGGCACTCAGGGATAGGATTTCTCTACGCTGGGGGTTGGTCTTGAATTTCTCGGTGACACGCAAGTCTCGGCACATCTGGAATGAGGTGCGATGTGTATTGACGCCACGAGGCGGCATAGCATACTGAGTTCGGTGATTTTGAGTTCGGCGCCAAGAATGAGGTTAGTAACCGATTCGACCGGTTGGGGCGCACAAGACCTGTATCGGGGGTACCCGTCTTTATAAGTGTACCCTACTTTGGTGCGGCAACGCGCCGGATGCGCGCAAAACCCCGGTTTTTCACCGCGGGTTCTAAGCAAAATAGCCCCTTCAGGTCATGGAAACATGGATGTGCAAGGCTATTTCCCCATACTACTGCGCGCTTGCGGAATGCAGCGCGCAGGGCGGTGGGATGGGTACGCCTAAGATATTTTACGCACGACCTCAAGGGAACCGTAAGTACCCACCTGCGCATAGGGGTGCCCATAACGGTCAGCAGCATACTGTGCGGTGTTTTGCGGCGGGTTACCTCCCCACGCTGAGCCGCGCTTATCGATCACCACGTAGTCGGGCGCCGGTTCCCCCGCATGCCCAATCCAGTAGACGGTTCGACCCGGAATCAGCTGGGTGAGGGTCGAGAGGTCTGCCGCAACGCTTACATCCTGCGGTACCGCCTCAACCGCCTGCATACGGCTCGTTTCGGAGGCCGTCAGCCGGTTGTTGGTGAACGAAGACTTGGTCAAATCGGCAAGCGGCTGGTCGGATGCGGGCGTAACGGTCGGAATCACCGAGACCAGCAGCGCAACCGCCGGGAAGAACCAGAGCGGAACACGGCGGACGGACTGGCGCAGATTCTCTACCCATCCGATGGGTTTATCCCCGGTTTCTGCCGGTTCATCCTCTGATTCTTCGTCTTCCGCAAGCGGCTTAGGATGCGCCAGCACCTTCCCGTACCGCAAGTTGAGGATAACCTCTAGAAGAGCGAGGAACGCCACGGGCATCAGCACGAGCGAGTAGTGCCAGGTGCTCAGCCAGTACGCCTCCGTATTTGAGAGCAAACGCCACAGGAGCGTGGGTAGAATGACGATAGCGAACGGGCTTGCAACCCAGATGATCGCGCCGCAAAAGAGCAGCAGCAGAATCGTCCAGACCTTCTGGTCATAGTTAAAGATGGTGATCGCAGAACCGAGCGGATCGGCGAAAGCGCCGTATACATCAACCTTGTCGCCGTAGTCGAACTGCCCGTTGGCGTTAAAGAGCGGAAGAATGAGCGCAACCGCGGCATAAGACCAGAAGAGACCCCAGAGTATCAGCATGGTTGATTCAGCGGCACCCCGCGTCTTCACCCAGGAATTAAAGGTGTTGCGGATGCGCTCACCCCGCGGCAGCGGTTTACCCTCAGGATTCTGGGGGAAGAGTTCGTCGAGCCCTTTGCGTATCCACCCAGTTCGGATGAATGCGACAATACCGATCATCGCGGCAGTAACGCCCATATCTTCTTTGACGAAGGCGAGCGGTGCCGCCCACAGGCAGGCGCGAATAATATAGCGGGAGCGTTCATCAGCGTTGATGCGACCGGCAAGCACCAGGTTACCCAGCGCCCCACACAAGAACGGCAGAGCGAAGGCAACCTCATGGAATTGCGCAGCCACCGCCTGCTGCACCCCGTAGCTGAGGGCGAAGGCAGCACCCAGAAGAACACCCACAAAAGTTCCTGCGGGTTCGGGTTTGATGTTTGAGAGGGCACACGCCCGCTGTGTAAACCGCACCATCATATAGACGCTGGCGGCAATCATAAAATTCTGAACCACTAGAAGCGTCAGTGGCGAGGGGGAAACCGCATACACAGGCCCTAAAAGCACCAGAATAGGATGAAAATGATCGCCCCACAGATTAAAATCGGTCCCTTTAATCTGCACAATTGGCATGTCAAAATGCGAATATGCCTGCGCCATCTGCGTGAAAATCGCAAGATCCCATGAAGGGGTAATCCAGTGCTTAAGCTGCTGAACGGAGTAATAGCAATAGAGAGCAAAAACCGCTAGGGCAAGCATAATCGCCACCAGTACTCTGCCCGCGGTCACCGAACGATGTGCCCCGGTATGTTGTGATGCAGAAGTTTTCGCCGATTTCTCGGTAGGTTCCGAGTCGGGTGCACTCACCTCAGCCGCCATGCGTTTTCCTCGTGTTTGTTGTGTTTGGTGCCCGGTGGCAAGCACACACGTTCTTAAGTCACGCTACGTCGCCGGTGCGCCCGCTCACCTGTGAAATATATAGTTACTACTCAGGGTATCCTATTATTAAACGTTATCCCGAGATCTGCGCCTTTTTTACGCAGTTAACTCAAGATATATCTCACGCGCATATTTTCTCCCCTACCTGCTAAGGATGCCGTGCCCACCGAATCCGTACCTGATGCCGCATACCGCATCGAGCTTTCCCGCTTACCGATGCGCACCTCGGCGCTGACGGCGCGCATCACGGTAGGGATACAGGCGCTTATTTACCCACACGTTCCGGTGCATGTAGGACAGACACTCGGTCGTTTACAGCGCGGCCCGACCGATCCGACTTTTCACCGTCTGCGTGCCCCGCGTTCTGAGCGCTCACGCACGGCGGACGATACCCTGTGGATCGGGGCGCGCACGCCGTCCCTGCAGCTGCCCGCGACCCTGTACTTTACCCGTCGTTTCGAGGGCGCAACCTCTGCGCTGAATGCTCCGGTTCAGGTTTGCCTATGGGCGGAGTCCTCCCCCGCTACACCCGACGATGCATTCCCCACCGAACAGGTCTACAGCGAGCTTGAAGACTTTGCCTCCCTTATGCCCGCGTGGCTGGGCCTGCACGATCCCCAAGAAGAGTTTGCGAAGCTCCCCGCTTTTGAGCATCTGCCGCTAAAAATTCGGCGTGCTTATCGTGAGAATCCGGGGCTGCGGCTGAGTGCATCCGGGCAGCTCACCCGGCATATGTTAGCGGCGATCGTAGAACAGCGGGTGACCCAACCGGAGGCTTTTGACGCACTGCGCTGGATTATCATGCGATACGGCGAGTCCGCGCCCTTCAGCGGCAATTCGGCACAGCCTCCTTACCTACGGGTGTACCCTACCGCTCAGGTTCTAGGCACAATTCCCTCATGGGATTGGCATCGTGCGCGGTTAGATTCCGCCCGATACAGCGCGATTTACCATTTTGCCCAACGTGCCGATGCGCTCGAACGCCTTGGCGCAACCGGTCGTATCGTGCACCTTGCGGCTGCGCTCGACGATATTCCGGGGATTGGCCCCTGGTCGGTGGCGGAAGCTCTTCAAGGTTTCTGCGGGCATCCGGATGCTGTCAGCGTGGGCGACTACCACTTAGCGCATACAGTGGGGTTTGCTTTTACGGGAGAACGCACCGACGACGCCGGAATGCTTCGCCTGCTTGCCCCTTACGCCGGTCATCGGCAGCGGGTTGTGCGCCTTATTCAGGAGGCGGGCATTCGCAAACCCAGGTATGGTGCGCGTATCAGTATTCCGGATTACCGGGATTTTTAATATGCGTGTGGAGCCGGTACCGTAAAAAGTACCGACTCCACACGCATAAACCACCCTTCACCGGGCGGGTTTATCACCTAACTATCTCTATGATGAAATGGCTAGTTCTGCTCTGCAGTTGCCATTTCTTCACGAACCTTATCCATATCGAGTTCGCGGATCGAAGTAATCACCTGCTCAAACTGGGACTCATTGAGCGCACCGGGCTGGGAGAAGACGAGAATACCGCCGCGGAAACCCATAATGGTGGGAATGGAGGTAATGCCTGCGGCCTGTGCCAGCTGACTCTGATCCTCGGTATCCACCTTGCCGAAGACGATATCGCTGTACTTCTCGGAGGCTGCCTCGTAGACGGGAGCGAACTGCTTGCAGGGACCGCACCAGTCTGCCCAGAAATCGAGGAATACGATATCGTTACCCTCGACAGTCGAGGTAAGGTTCTGCTGGGTGATTTCAATAGTAGCCATGGAGATAACGCTACACCCTGCACGTACATTGCGCTAATTTTTCACTCACAGACTAATAAATAGTTTAAAGCGCGTCATAAACCCTATTTTTTTGCCGTGAGCGGGCATTTTTGTCGGGTGTGCGAGGGTGCCAGATGCAAAGAACCCGGCTACCGAAGTAACCGGGTTCTTTTTAGGGTGGCAGATGAGGGATTCGAACCCCCGTAGGCTGTGCCAGCTGATTTACAGTCAGCCCCCTTTGGCCGCTCGGGTAATCTGCCGAACTAGCTAGGCTAGAAGTTCGCTCAAGCGAACAGAGACTACTGTACAGGTTTTTAATGAACTTGTGAAGCCAGAGCCTAGCTTTGTGACGAATACAACTTTTTGGGCTGTTTTTCGTTTTCGGAGGCTATTTTTCAGGCGAGTTTACAGGTCGCCGTCCTGCTCCATCAGAAGCGTAATTTCCAAATGCTCAAGATAGCGTAGCGCCTGTTCAACTGTGCACATCTCGCTTCGAATCTCACGAGCAAGATCGCGCCGCACTCCCTCGAAGCGGGCAACGAGTTTGGGATCTGTCAGCGTTGAGCCGATTCCCTCGAAGGCAGGAGGCTCAACAACATCCGAAGAATCTTCGCTCTGAACCGCATCCACTCGCTCTGCCTCGGGGATGTTCTCAGGTTCAGAACCAATCGAACTGTAGAGGTCAAGGAACAGCAGGGTTTCAGCATCGCGAGCTTCTTCGCGATTCACGCTGCCGGTCGTTGACGAGTATTGTGTAGCCATGTTTCCATTCTGGATGTTCAAGGTTAACAACAGCTGAGAAATGCATCAATGAACCTGAAAATTATCTGTGAGCGCAACAGAAAACAGGTATTCTATGAGGGACAGATACCGTCGTATTCCGCACAAACACAACGAAAGGACATAGTTTTATGGCAAGCGAATCTTCTTTCGATATTGTCTCAAAAGTTGATAAACAAGAGGTCGCCAACGCCCTGCACCAGGCACAAAAAGAGGTTTCGCAGCGTTACGATTTCCGCGGTGTCGGTGCTGAGATCGACTTCTCAGGCGAGAAGATTCTCATTAAGGCAAACGCCCAAGAACGAGCTCTCGCGGTGCTC
Organism: Rothia sp. HMSC036D11; assembly: GCF_001814205.1. Lineage (NCBI taxonomy): Bacteria > Bacillati > Actinomycetota > Actinomycetes > Micrococcales > Micrococcaceae > Rothia > Rothia sp. HMSC036D11. Next base: position 59,089 of record NZ_KV815297.1, on the reverse strand, counting down.
GACGTTTTCCAATCAAAGCTCGTCAAGCGCGGTATTTCGCTAAAGTCCCTGGACGCAGGCGACCCCTACGCTTCGGGTAAAGAGACCCGCATCGAATGCTCCATCAAGGAAGGTATCGCACAGGATCAGGCTAAGAAGATTTCCAAGCTGATCCGCGATGAAGGACCTAAGGGTGTGAAGGCTACGATTCAGGGCGATGAGCTACGTGTGTCCTCAAAGTCTCGTGATGATCTGCAGAGCGTGATTTCACTGCTTAAAGGTGCAGATCTTGACGTTGATCTGCAGTTCGTGAATTATCGCTAGATACCTCTGCTGTGCACGTAGCATCAGTGCACCATTAAGGCGGGGTGGTTACCAGTTCTGGTAACCACCCCGCCTTTCGCCTATAAGACAAACACGTACGCAGGTTTTATAGCTGACCGTTATCGCGCGCCATCTGCTGCAGGCGGGCGATGCGTTTATCCATCGGTGGGTGAGTAGACATGAGGTTCTTCAGGCCACCGAAGGGGTTCGCAATCATAGAGGCCGAAGTATTCACAACCTGCTGATTCTTGGGATCCATTGGGTAGAGCGAGACACCCTTCTCCAACTTATTCAGGGCGGAGGCAAGTGCAATCGGATCGCCCGTGAGCTTTGCACCGTCTTCATCGGCATCGTATTCGCGGGTACGGCTGATAGCCATCTGAATAACCGCCGTAGCAATGGGAGCCAGAAGCGACATCAGGATTATACTCAAGAAGTTTCCGCCGCCGCGCTCACGGTTCCCGCCCATCATGGAGCCAAAGCCAACAATCTGCGCCGCCGCCGTAATCAGGGTTGCGATACCGGCTGCCACCGAGCTTGTAAGAATATCGCGGTTGTAGACGTGCATGAGCTCGTGCCCTAGCACACCGCGCATTTCGCGTTCGTCAAGAAGCTGCAAGATACCCTCGGTACAGCAGACGGCGGCATTGCGCGGGTTGCGCCCGGTCGCGAAGGCGTTTGGAGTCTGGGTGGGTGCCACATATAGGCGCGGCATAGGCTGACCGGCGCGCGAGGAAAGTTCCTCGACGATGTCATACAGAACCGGAACCTCCTCGCGGGTAACGGCATAGGCGTTCATGGAACGCAGCGCGAGTTTATCGGAGTTCCAGTATGAATATGCAACGGTACCCAAGCTCACAAGGGCGAAACCCCAGATAAAAATTGAGCTGCGGAAGTATGTTGAAAGGCCGCCGCCGATAAGCATCAGCAGACCGACCATGCCGCCCAGCAGAAGGGCGGTCTTAAGCCCGTTATAGTGTTTGTGCATTGCGTGTACCTTTAGAAATCGTGTTGCCGTGAACGTATTAGATTACAGCATACGGGATATATATATGAGGCAGACATCCAGATTCGCCACCAGCGTGTATTTCGTATTCTCGCATCCACAGGTTCCTCGAATGCGAGCAAGGTCACATGAAGTCTCGAAGTGTTCTGTTATCCCCCAGAAATTCGCAGTTTTAGCGACATAGTGTCATGGTGAAAGTACCCCGAACACGACTCTTATTATGAATTTATCGTAATTGTAATTGTGAAAAAGTCAGATTAACGGTAGAGTATTGTTCATGACCGAACCCCTAGATACGAACGCACACCCGGAACCCGAGCATCCTCTTCACGGATGCTCCCACACCGGCGTGCTACCGTTGGCAGCAGAATCCGCGACCGGACTTCTCACGGAATCTTGGTCGCAAAACTTGCGCGCTAAGGGACGCAGGGTCACGAAACAGCGGCTTGCTGTTCTACGTGCGGTTCAGGCTCACCCCCATGCCAACGCCGAAGAAATAGTCACCGCTGTGCGGCAAGAGATTCCTACCATTACCGTGCAGTCAGTGTATGTGATCCTCACGGATCTGACGAATATCGACATGCTGCGTAAGTTTGAGCCGCCGGGAACCCCGGGGCTCTACGAGACCCGCACGGGCGATAACCATCACCACGCATTCTGCATTCGCTGCGGAAAAGTTCAGGATGTAGACTGCGCTGTAGGCTCAGCGCCCTGCCTAACTCCCAGCGATTTCCACGGCATGGCGATTATCAGCGCAGATGTACTGTATCGAGGCGTCTGCGCAGACTGTCAAACTGAGGCAGAAGCAGAACTGGCAAAGAGCCAGGTGCAAGCCGCAGCGAGCGTTCAGCACTAACGAACCACATTCCCACACCTTACTCCGGGCGTGAAACAGCGCCTTGGTGTTCGTTAGCTGCACCCTAAAACAGGAAGAATGCTCGTCGAAAACCACATAGCATCACCAAAAACACAGGGAGAAGCAAATATGTATCAGACCCCGCAGAACCCCATTCATCCCGGTTCTTACACCACCACGAGTACTGGCACTCCGGTAGCTTCAGATGATCATTCGCTCACCGTGGGCGCCGATGGTCCCATCGTTCTGCACGATGCTTACGCTGTTGAAAAGCTCGCTCAGTTCAACCGTGAGCGTGTGCCCGAGCGTGTGGTGCACGCGAAGGGAACCGGCGCATACGGCTACTTTGAAACCACCGAAGACGTTTCACAGTACACCCGTGCGGCCCTCTTTCAGCCGGGCGTTAAAACCGAGCTGCTGATTCGTTTCTCGACCGTGGCAGGCGAATCCGGCTCCCCCGATACTTGGCGTGACCCCCGCGGTTTCGCGGTGAAATTCTACACCACCGAAGGCAACTACGACCTGGTAGGTAATAACACTCCTATCTTCTTCATTCGCGATGCCATCAAGTTCCCCGACTTCATCCACTCGCAGAAGCGTATGCCCGGTTCGGGTCTGCGCGATCACGATATGCAGTGGGATTTCTGGAGCCTGAATCCCGCAACGGCGCACCAGGTCACCTGGCTGATGGGCGACCGTGGCCTGCCCCGCACCCTACGCCACATGGATGGCTTCGGCTCGCACACCTACCAGTGGATTAACGCCGAAGGCGAGCGCTTCTGGGTTAAGTACCACTTCAAGACCGAGCAGGGCAACGAATTCTTCACTCAGGCTCAGGCCGATGAAATGGCGGGCAAGGATGCTGACTTCCACCGCCGCGACCTGCGCGAGGCTATTGAGCGTGGCGACTACCCCGCCTGGACGCTCTACGTGCAGATCATGCCCTACGAGGACGCGAAGACCTACCGCATTAACCCCTTCGATCTGACGAAGATTTGGCCGCACTCGGATTACCCGCTGATCAAGGTGGGCCGCATGGTGCTGGATCGCAACCCGCAGAACTTCTTCGCCGAAATCGAGCAGGCAGCCTTCTCCCCCTCGAACTTTGTTCCCGGCATCGCGGCTTCGCCCGATAAGATGCTGCTCGGTCGTATCTTCTCCTACCCGGATGCGCATCGCTACCGCATCGGCACCAACTTCGCGCAGCTGCCGGTGAACGCACCCCACGCAGCGCCGGTGAACAACTATTCACATGATGGCTCGATGCGCTACAACTTCAACGACCCGTCCGTTCCCACCTACGCGCCGAATAGTCTGGGTGGACCGCATGCGGATGCGGCACGCGCTGGCGAAGGTAGCTGGGAGTCTGATGGCGAGCTGGTACGCACCGCCTACACCCTGCGCCCGGATGATGATGATTTCTCGCAGGCGCGCACCCTCTACGAGGTAACCATGAACGACGAAGAACGCGAACGCCTGATCAGCAACATCTCTGGTCACGTAGGCGCTGTTCGTTCCGACGAGATTCGTGAACGCGCGTTCCAATACTGGGATAGCGTTCACCCTGAGCTCGGTTCTCGCGTTCGCGAGGCCGTGTCAGCCGCCGCATCTGGTTCGTAAGATACGGCAGCGTCTGTTCTCCTGTAGGTTCGAGAACATGACGCACGGCTGCAGCATGGGGCCGGTGACTTTCAGTGAGGTGGAGTCACCGGCCCCATATTTTAAACCCGTTTACAGGATTACAACCCTCTCCAAACGCAAAATCGCCCGGAAGAGACAACACCGTGTGGGTGTTTCTTCCGGGCGATTTTAGCGTGACGGGTTTTACGAACTATGCGGATGCACTAGCACCAGCGGGAGAAGCGCCGAAGACCGCTTCCTGTTCACGCACAATATCGAGGAGCTCGCGGATCTGCTTGATGTCGAGCACAGCGCTGGGGTTGAAGTAATTGATCTGAATACCCGGGGCATTGAGCTGTTCCGCGAGGGTCAGCACCTCAATCGCATGCGCTACACGCACCTCAATCGCAGGGTCGATAGCGGCAACTTCAATCGGCGAGGTGAACGCCAGCATATTCGTGGGGTTGCCTTCATCATCGGGGACGAATGCTGGCCCCTGTACCTTACTCTTGGGGTCAATCGCCACCACCAGAATAGAGTTTGGTGCCACCAACGAACCGAGAAGCTGCTGCATATTGTCGTTGATAAGAGCCATTTTCGCGCCGTCGTTACGGGGCGAGTTCACAACCCACTGCACCTGGGCGCGCTCAATATAGCATTCGTGGTTGGAACCCGGATCTATCGCAATCAGATCAAGGTCGGGGTTGCTCAAGAAATCCATGAAAATCTTGACGGCCGGTTCACGCAAAATCAGCTCGTCATCGTCGGAGTTTTCACGCATGTAGCTCTTCGAAACATACTCTGCCGACGAGAATACGCATAGCGCCTGCATCCCGTTTTCAAGGCGAATAACCTGGTAGCGCAGCTGCGATTCGGGACCAATATCAAGGTGCCCTGCGGGAACAATAGTTGAGCCGGAAGCATCCACGAGCAAATCGCCGCCGAGCATGGTGCGCACTACGTTAATGAGGGTTCGTTCTTTGACGTCCTTCTTGAAAGCTTCGAGTGCAGCGGCGAGGTAGGGATTGGGAACCTCGTAATCGGTTTCTTTATGCAAACCCGAAACATCACGAGCTCGACCGTGCATACGTTCGGTTGCCCAAGCGGGAATACGCTCGGAATCGCGCGGGAACATGTGCAGATGCTCGCGCACATCCGAAGCACTCAGGGTTCCTTCAGTACCCCAGTTCTCCGGTTCTTCGTCGCGGTTATAAGATGCCCCCACGCTGAACTTCGGTTCGGGCCAGTTATTGGCCGCCACCACCACAGATGCGGTAAACCAGGTGCCGCGGTTGCCGTCGTAGGCGGCGCGCTGGAGCTTGCGAAGATCGGGCAGTACGGGCGAATCTTCCTTGAGGGGACCCACCGAACCGATGTACTCTTCGCCGTCACGGAATTCACGCACGCGAATATAGACCTGCCCGGCGAGGGGTTTTACGTCGAGGATCATCTCGCTCCACCCGGGCTCAGCCTTGACGACATCAAGAAGCCAGCTACCGATACGGTTGAGCGCATCCTGGGTGCGGGCGGCTCTACTCGTCGGTTCAGAACGTCGGGTATCCGTCATGGTTTTCCATTCCTTTATCGTCAGCTTGCATCTTAGGTCCCGGCGGGAAGCTACCCGCTACTCTATTGATTTTAGCGAAGCATCCGCCGTCACGCCGATTTATAACGTCATGATAGGTTAGGGAACACACTTTTGCGTGTGTGTTCTAGCATCGGTTACCAAGTTGTCTCTTGTTCAAATTTTTTCTCCATCCGACCTATAAAATTGGTGCAGTTTGTGGGTACTCACACCAAAAAGGTTGTTACCCTTAACCTATGACGAATTCTTTGCAGGATCTTATTGACGCATCAATCTTTATCTCGACCGAATACCAGGCGCGGTTGGCTGAACTTATTGGGTCTGCTGACTACGATGTAAACTTCGCCGAACAGTCCCTCACGTTCAAGGCCGCCGATCCGGTGTCTTTTCAACCCTACCTGCTCGGTACCGAATCTGAAAACCGTGGAACCTGGATTTGGTCGTGGCAGCAATTGGGATATTTTCCAAATGCGGTAGTCTCAGCGGCGCTGCAGGCGCGAGATGCCGGTGAACGCGACTCAGTTCTGGAGCTGAGTACCGACGAAATTCCGCTCTCAGAGGGATTGGCGCGTCGCCTGACTTTGGCAACGAAAACGGTGACCGGTTTGTACGCTCACTATCCTCTGCCGTCGGGGTCTGTGCGGGCGTGGAGCCTGATTGACAGCCCCGAACTGACCCTGGATGCGCCCACGTACAAAGGTGTAGGGCGCGTGATTGCGAAGGCTCTGCAAAGCGAAGATATTCACGATCATCCACTCGCCGTTAATTCTTATGCACGTCAGCGCGGGTTCCATACCGCTTGGGATACCGAGGCCACCGTGGTGCTCACCATGACCGACGGCGCCCTGCGGCTGTGGTTCGATGAGGGGCGCATTAGCGGTATCGAGCGCGCGAAGCCCGAGGTTACCGCCCAAGAACTTGCGCAGCTTGCCGCAGAGGCTGAGCAGTACCGTGCGGAATTGGCGGCTGAACGCACCGAAGTTGAGCAGGCTGCCGCTGCCGAGGCTGCAGAGCAGGTGGCCCTGCGCGAGCAGCAGTCGGCAGAGCGTGCGGCGGCACGTGCCGAAGCCGAGCAGGCACCCGCCGTTCAGGAACCCGAGGAAGCCCAGACGCCTAAGGACGCACAGGCAGCAAAGAGCGCCCCCGCACAGGAAAATGCACAGCCGGAAGAAGCAGCACCGGCTCAGCCTCAGGCTCCCGCGGCGGCCGCAGATCACGCTGTACCCGCTGGCACAGCGCAGAAACCGGTGGCGGGTGTGCGCACGACCGAGAACCTCTACCCGGATACCGAGGCCCCTTTCGATCAGGATCCGCGCGAGGATTCCGAGCATGGTCGCGTAACGGTCAATACCCTCCCAGGCGATGTTGTTCCGAACGCTGGCGCTGCCGCAGCACAGACCGGCGCACCTGCGGGTCAGGCTAAGGCGGCGAAGCCCGGTGCCTCCGATGCCTCGAAGTCCCGCACATCGATCACCCCGCGCGCAGCTGGCAAACCCGGCGCGAGTGCAGGTCAGGGACAGGCAGCTCCTCAGCCCGGCGCACAGAAGCCCGCTGCGGCAGGTGCCCAGCAGCAGCCGAAGCAGGCGCCCAAACCTGCCGCTTCAGGTACCGACGCATCCGCACCGCAGACCGAGAGCACCCCGGCAACTGCAATTCCGGTGATCAAGCCCGCCGAGCAGAAGGCCGATCAGCACGAGGAACAGGAGCAGACTCAGGAAACCGGCAAGAAGAAGGGCTTCTTCTCGCGGTTCTTCGGTCTGTAGACAACGCGATATCAGCAGGCATACAGGGTCTTTAATCCGTACCTGCGGCATATTATCCTGACCTAGAAATTTCATCATTCCGGTGGGGCGCAACGCTGTATTATGTTGCGCCCCATCGGCGTTTAATAGGCAACTCCCCTCCGCCAGCCGATACCTCGCACTCGTGCAAGAGTGCGGTGAAGAGTAGAGTTGTTAGAAGTTCACATCTCATCTTTCGTTCACAGGTAGGGAGGAGCCCTCACACTATGGCGCAGAACGCTCACAGCGCTACAGCACCCGCATCAGGCACGGCGGCACACGCTGCACAGACCCGCAATGGTTTTATCTGCCTTTTTACCACCTACGCGATCTGGGGTATGCTGCCGCTGTATTTCTATCTCATGGCGTCTTCGTCTGCGCTGGAGATTGTGCTCTCGCGTGTGATTTTTTCGCTGGCGTTCTGCGCGGTTCTGCTCCCTATTTTTCGGTTGACCAAGCCATTTAACCGGGCGGTGCGTACTCCGCGCACTATGGGTATTTTGACGGTGGCGTCTTTGCTGATTGGCGCGAACTGGATGATCTATGTGTACTCCACCACGCACGGGCATACGATCGACATGTCGCTGGGGTATTTTATTAACCCGCTGGTCTCCGTGGCGTTGGGGGTCGTGTTCCTGCACGCAGCCGCTCGAAAAGTTCAGTGGATCGCTATTGGGATTTCGACCGTGGCGGTGCTGATTATGAGCGTGGTGTACGGACAGATTCCGTGGCTGGGTTTGGGTGTTGCCTTCACCTTCGGAACGTATGGGCTGCTCAAGGCGCGGGTGGGGTCGAGTGTGCATCCGGTGGTGTCGCTATCGCTTGAGACTTTTATTTTGCTTCCGGTGGCGCTCGTGGTGCTGTGGTGGATGAATACGCAGGGACAACTCACATTGTTTTCGCAAGGCCCCGGGCATTTCTGGCTGCTCGCTTCCACCGGCATTGTCACGGTAACTCCGCTGGTTCTTTTCTCGGCGGCGGCGCGGGCGCTGCCTCTGTCGGTGATCGGCATGGTGCAGTATATGGGCCCGACCATTCAGTTCTTCCTGGCGCTCTTCGTGCTGCACGATAGGATTACCCCGGATAAGTGGATTGGCTTATCTCTGATTTGGGTGGCTATCGTAATTTTCACGGTGGATGCGGTGCGCGCCTCACGCACCTCGCGCCCGTCGAAACTCACGGCGGTCGAGACCGGCATGATCCCTATTGTGCAGATTTCTCAGTCCTCTGAGGGTGGCGAAGACCGCGAGCAGAACTATCTTCTGGATGCGGTGCAGCTCTCGCCCGAAGACACCGAGGATTCTGCGGCGAACGCCCGCGATAAATCCTGAATTCTTGCCGTACATGCATAAAAGTGTTGGCATGAGGACCGATCAGAGTCCTCATGCCAACACTTTTTATTCGCGCCGAATGCGCGAGTATTCTATGTTTTTACGTGCCGGGCACGGTCCGCAGACCTGCCCGCGCGACGGTATTATTCGGTGGCTGCCTGCTCGACAGCATCATCCTCAGGTTCTTCGGGGTGCCTGCTCAGGTTTACGAGGGCAAACACCAGGCCTCCCCAGATAATGAGGATTGCCACGATCATCATAGCGATAGCTGCACCGCTCATTATGCCTCCTCACCCTGTGCTTTTGCGTGTGCTTTCAGCGCGGCATCGTCCACATGCGTGTGGGCGAGTTTACCGCCGATAACGGGCGGTGCCGGGGGTTCCTCGGCGGCGCGTGACTTATGCGACCACGGCAGGAATGAAATCACGATGGAGCCAACGATCAGGAGTACGACCATGCCCCAGCCGAAGATACCAAGCAAATCTGCAGGGTACCCTCCATGGGGTTCGGCAATTGTCTTCACGAGCGTGGAGATCAGGCTGTACCCCAGGATCAGCGGGGTAACGCCCGCCAAGAGAATCATCCAGATCCAACCCACTTTGAAGGAGGAAACAGAGTTTAGGTGCTCCCGCAGGATCGGCAGCGCCCGCACGCCATAGGTGATCACGACAATAGAGGTGAGGCCAGCGGCAAGAATGCCAAAGTTATTCACGAAGGTATCGAGTATATCCAGCATGTACAGACCGGATGCGGTGGGCATCAGCAGGGTCGAGATAATCGCCAACGGGATAATCACGATCATAGTCGAGGTCAGGCGTGAGGTGCCTGCTTTATCCTGTACACCGGCGATAATGACCTCAAGAATTGAGATGAGCGAGGTGAATCCTGCGAAGAGGAGCGAACCGAAGAACAGGAACCCGATGAGCGCTCCCGCCGGTGCCTGCGAAATAATGGTGGGAAAGGCAATGAAAGCCAAACCTATTCCTTCTTCGACAACTTTATCCACGGCGATGCCCTGTGCCTGCGCCATGAAGCCCAGCGCCGCGAACACGCCGATACCCGCCAGCAGCTCAAATCCGGAGTTGGCGAAGCCCACGACGGCACCCGAGCCGGTCAGGTCGGTCTTGGGCTTCAGGTAGGATGCGTAAGTCACCATAATGCCAAAACCAATGGAGAGCGAGAAGAAGATCTGTCCGTAGGCGGCGACCCACACCTCGCCATTGGTTAGCGCACCCCAGTTGGGAGTGAACAGAGTGTTCAGGCCGTTCATCGCGCCGGGCAGGGTGAGCGAGTACGCAACCAGACCCACGAACATAAAGATCAGCAGAGGCATAAACACCACATTGGCAGCACCCACGCCTTTTTGTACGCCCAGCGCCATGATGACGATCAGGGAAATCCACACCAGCACGAGCGGAATGAGAATGCCGGGGTTAAAGTCAAAGGAAAGCTTCGGATCCCCCACTTTCAGGAAGTCCTTCATGAAGAAAGTTTTCGCGTCGCTGCCCCATTCCTGGTTGAATGAGAAAATCATGTACCGCACTGCCCAGGCGATAACTGCGGCATAGTAGATGGCAATAACCGCGCTAATGCCCATATGCCACCAACCGATAAACTCGGTTTTGCGGTTGAGGCGGCGGAATGCCAACGGAGACGATGCGCGCCCGCGGTGGCCAATCGCGTAGTCGAAGAAGAGGAAGGTGAGGCCTGCGGTCAGCAACGCCACGATGTACGGGATCATGAAGGCGCCGCCACCGTTCTTGTAAGCAACAGCGGGGAAACGCCAAATATTTCCCAGACCAACAGCTGAGCCGATGGCGGCAAAAAGGAAGACCCTGCGGCTGGAGAAGCCTTCACGCTTCGCCGGGGTCTTGGCGGGTTTTGTACCCATGATAGTGGTTACCTCGGTCTAGATGTTCATGTATGCACGTCACGCGACGATGCGCCTTTAAGGGTAGACAGGGCATGTCGTTGTGAACGGAGGCGCGCTAGGGTTTGGGCGCGACTCTCCGGGTGCTCTGTGCTCTCAATGGTGTGTGGGCACAGACGTTCTTTAGGTTTACCTGATGTAGGCTATTTGGTCAATGATAGCCCATCATGTGGGATTCTGTGGGATTTATGAGGGGAATGTAACAGATAAACACAAGCATTTTTAAACTAAAGCTTCTCGACCTTCGGCCCTCACGGCCTCTCATGCCGAGCAGCAGGTGCATCCTGGAAGAGGCCGGATTTATCGGTACTTTTACGGCTCTCTACCTTTGGACTCCGCAAGATTCCCACCAGAATTACCGTGAATCCGCACAGCGGAGCAGCCCCGAGGGCGAGCTCGGTACGGCTCACCACATCCAGCGACACGTGCAGCAGGAGCAAGGCCAACGCAGCCGCACAAACCCAACCGCTCACATATAAACGGTGCATATTCAAGGCAATAGCCAGATTTCCGGCGAGCACAAGCAAGGCGATAATCGCGGATTCGAGGGTCAACATAGCAAGCATCAATCCGGGTGCAAGACCGGCATATTTAGAGTAGAAAATGTCAAAGAGAAAAGGTCCGATAAGATAGGCAAGCAGTGCACCGAAACCGCCGATTCCCAGGACCCACAGACACGGGCGTGCTAAAGCGCGCAGTGGGTGATCTTGGTGCTTTAAGAAAGCCGATATGGCGACCCCTTGAAAGGCCTGAAGCGGCATCATAATCGGCGAACGTGTAACACCAATAGCGGCAACCAAGGCATTGAACTGTGCGCTTTGATCCTGCGTTGTGAACTGTAAGAAAAAGGGGAACGCCGTCATAAGAATCGATGCACCGGCGGATGAAAGCATGAGCATCACAATATTTCGTGCATACCGCCGCGAACTAACATCAATGCTCGCGTGCCAGACGCGCCGCCCAGTGCGTGAAAATACGACGCACGGAAGCCAGATCAGCGAAGCAACAACCACGGCGGTCTCAAATCCGAGCAGGTGCCATGACAACATCACCGCCGCCAGTGTTGCCGCCAAACGTATCAGTGCCTCACCACTGCCTAAAGCGGCGTAAAAATACCAGGAATCCCGCCCTGCGGATGCACCGCTAACCGCAGCATAGACGGCGTACATCACGACGCCGAACGCTATCAGTACAACACTCATCTGCGGGTAGGAGGGGAAAGCGGAGGACCACAGCGGTGAAGTCATGACGACGATCGCGGCAATACCCAGGCCTAACAGGGCTGCCACGGCGGAATATGAAAGTCTATTTGTGTGTGTTCGTGATTCCGGATTCTGCAGAAGGGACGCCCCGACTGCCCGCGTTGTCTCCTGCTGAATAGCGCCGGTTATGCCGTAAATTCCGAACACGAGAGGCCAGAATGCGGACTGAAACTGCCTAAACTCACTCTGCGATAAAAAGTACGCAGCAATAACCGATATAGCAAACGTTGCCGCAGCCGCTATGACCGAACTGAGGAATATTGCGGCAGATTGATATGCGGTAACGGTTTTGTGGGCCATAGTTTCCCTTAAAGAACTCTATCGAGTTCAGCTCCACCTGGGCGTGCTTCACACACTACGCTGCATCGATATACACATTCTCGTGAATAAATTTTCCTGAAGCAACCGTATCACGCGGTTTAGCCCTCGCGATGCACCACGGCATGCGCGAAGGATTCCAGCGCCGCCTTCGCGGTGGAATCCGGCAGCGGCGCAATGGCTGCAATCGCGCGATCCGCCCAATCATAGGCTATCTGCCACGCTTCCTGCGTGACCGGATGCGCGGCGAGCGCGGATACGGCGGCGGCAAGCGCATCGTCACTCGAGAGGTCTGCCTCAATGAGTGTTCGAACCTGACGGGCTGATTCGTCCCCGGCCTCTGCGGCACGGTTGAGCAGGATGGTCGGCAGGGTCGGCACACCCTCACGCAGATCGGTGCCCTGGGTTTTCCCGGAGGATGCACCATCGCTGACGATATCAATCACATCATCGGCGAGCTGGAATGCCACGCCCACGAGTTCGCCGTAGGTGGCGAGCATCTGAATAACCTCTTCGGAGGCGCCCGCCAAGAGTGAGCCGTACTCCCCCGCCGCCGCGATCAGCGAGCCGGTTTTCCCTTCGATCACGGAGATATAGTGATCGAGAATATCCTGGTTTTCGCGTACACCGGTTGTTTCGTAGAGCTGTCCCAGCACCAGGCGTTCGAAGGTTTGCGCCTGAATTTTCATGGGTCGCGTGCCCAGATCGGAGACCAGCAGCGAGGCACGCGAGAAAATGAGGTCGCCCGTCAGGATGGCGACGGAATTTCCCCAAATGGTCTGGGCGGTATCGACTCCGCGGCGTTTGGGGGCTTCGTCCATCACGTCGTCGTGGTAGAGGGTTGCCAGGTGGGTGAGTTCGACGACCACTGCGGCCTCAATCACGTCGTCGTTAATCTGTCCGTCCACGGCGGCGGCAAGCAGAGTCAAGAGGGGACGCACGCGCTTTCCACCGGCGAGCAGTAAGTGTCGGGCGGCAACATCTGCGAGCTTATCGGTGTAACTGATAGCCTCGGCAAGCCGCTCTTCAATCCGCGACAGAGAGGTAAGAATCTGAGGGCCAAGCTGCGGGTCGGACGCAATGAGCTCAAACCCGGCGGGCAGGTTGAAATCGAGTCCTGCCATCAGGTCGGTGGCTGCAATGGATTGCTCTGAGGTGCTCACGATGCCTTCTTCGGTGTGTTGGTGCGTAGCTGTATGCTGTGTGTTGCTCAATGATGATGTGCTGAGTGTTAGTTTTGGGGTTTGAAGCCACGATGAATGGCAACAATTCCGCCGCTGAGATTACGATATTTGACGTCCTGCCAGCCCGCCTGTGCGAACTTGTGGGCAAGGGTTCTCTGATCCGGCCAATCGATAATCGACTCCGCCAAATATACATAGGATTCCGGGTTTGAGGAGATCGCGCGCGCTACGGGCGGTATCGCCTTCATAATGTATTCCTTATATACCTTACCGAAAGGGGCGAAGGTTGGGGTTGAGAATTCCAGCACCACGATGCGCCCGCCGGGCTTAGTAACCCGGTACAGTTCGCTCAGCGCACGGGGGTAATCCGCAACGTTACGCAAACCGTAGGACATGGTGACCGCATCGAAGCTGTCGTCCTCGAAAGGAAGGTCGGTAACATCCGCCCGTACGAAGGTCATATCGGGGCGGCGTTTGCGCCCGACCTCCAGCATCCCTTCGGAAAGGTCCGCGGCGATAACATCAATCCCGGCGTCGGCGAAAGGCTCGGATGAGGTTCCGGTACCGGCGGCAACGTCGAGGACTTTCTGCCCGGGATGCGCATCCACGGCGGCGACGGTCTGCTTACGCCAGTAGATGTGCCGTCCCAGCGACAAGATGCCGTTCATCAGGTCGTAGCGCTTCGCGACGGTGTCAAACATGGCGGCGATATCGCCGGTCTTCTTGTCAAGGGTTGCGCGGGTACCCTGAACATTTTTCTCTACGTTGCTCACGCCTTCAATTGTGGCATGTTCTACCGCCCGTGGGGTAGTTGAGCACCTCCTGATACGTCATCTGAGGTGGCGAACACTTTAACTCACGAAAATATGCACTCTTGTTCCCGGTGTTGCGCACGTGCAGCACGTTTCTCCCGCCGTCCGCTGCGGCGCGGCAGCATTCCTGGTTTTATGCATACTATGCATACATAATTCGTCATTTCCCCAGAAAAATAGTGAATATTTATAGGCATACTTGCATTCTTTATCGTGCAGGTGCACAATGGAAAACATCAAAATTTTCTACACACGGAGCACACCATGTCGATTTTCACCGCAAAACCCAACCTCAAAAAGTCCCTCGCACTCCTCGCGCTCGCACCCCTCGTCCTCACCGGATGCGTCTCAACTGCATCCGACGGCGAAAACGGAGAGGTAAACCTTATCAACAACGGAGTCCTCACCGTCTGCACCAACACCCCCTACATGCCCTTCGAATACGAAGAAAACGGAAAAATCGTAGGTATCGATGCAGATATAGCAAACGCTATCGCCAAAGACCTGGGCGCAGAAGCAAAGCTCACCTCCATCAGCTTTGAAGGCCTCGATTCGGGCACCGGGCTCACCAGCGGACAATGCGATATTGCGCTCGCGGGTATCAGCGTGACCGACGAGCGGAAATCCAAGATGGAATTCACCGATGTCTACTTCGAAGACAACCAAGCGATTCTGGTTCCTAAAAACTCTAAGATCTCCTCCGTCGAAGATCTTAAGAACGCCAAAGTCGGCGCTCAGCAGGCAACCAGCGGCGAATCCTATGCCAAAGAAAAAGGCGCGGATGTTGTGCAGTACGAGGACAACGAGCTCATGTTCTCGGCATTGAAGACCGGTCAGGTGCAGGCCGTCTCGGCAAACCTCTCGGTTATTTCTGAGGCGCTAACCAAAGACCCCGACTCTTTCAAGATCGCCTACCAGACCTCGGAAAACGCCGACCAGATTGCCGGTGCGGTAGCCCCCGAAAAGAAAGCCCTGCTGGATAAAGCAAATAAGACAATTCAGCAGCTCAAGTCCAGCGGCGAACTCGATAAGATCAAGGAAAAGTGGACCAAGGCTAAGTCTTCGTCCTCATCCGCATCTTCATCCAGCGCAAACTAACCGCGATTAGCGCGGTGCGCGTTCGTTCGCTAACGTGCTCCGCGCATCCTGAATATCACGATCAACACAGACTACGTTAGTGTAACGATGGCACAGAATAAACTATCTCCCCGCAAAAAACAGGCGATGTTCCGGTACTCCCAGTACGCTCTGCTGGCGGTTATCGCGGTTCTTATTATTGCCCTTGCCGACTGGAAAACGCTTTCCAGCCAGGTATTCAACCTTGAGGTTGCGCAAAAGCAGTTCCCGAACGTTATTACGGTAGCGCTCAAGAATACTCTGATCTACACGGCCCTGGGTTTCGCCGTAGGTCTAAGCCTTGGTCTTATCCTGGCACTCATGCGTATCTCATCGATCGCACCCTATCGGTGGTTGGCGACAATCTATGTCGAAATTTTCCGTGGCATTCCGGCGCTCTTGGTGTTCTTTGCCTTCGGTTACGGCATTCCCCTAGCCTTCAAAATCCGGTTTGTCGATAACCTCATTCCGGTAACACTCTCCCTTGGGCTGGTGTCCTCTGCCTATATTAGCGAGGTGCTGCGTGCCGGCCTACAGGCGGTTCCGAAGGGCCAGTATGAGGCGGCACGGTCGCTGGGCATGTCGCACACCCGGGCGATGCTCTCGGTAATTATTCCGCAGGCATTCCGCATCGTGCTCCCCCCGCTGACTAACGAAGTTATTCTGCTGACCAAGGATTCCTCGCTCGTGTACCTGCTGGGTGTACAAATCGCGCAGTACGAGCTGGCGAAATTCGGGCGTGAAGGTATTACCGCATCCGGCGCGGGGCTCACTCCCCTGGTGGTTGCCGGCCTGTGCTACCTGATTATTACCGTGCCGCTGGGGCAGCTATCCGCATATTTTGAGAAGCGCACGGGCGCATCACGCAAATAACCACGACAAAGACTTTGGGAGATTGTCATGACTGACACAGTAACATCGGCGGCATCGGTGAGCATCACGGGGCTACACAAGTCTTATGGCAAAAACGAGGTGCTGCGCGGTATTGATATTCAGGTTGAACCGGGCGAGGTCGTCTGCCTAATCGGCCCTTCGGGGTCAGGTAAATCAACACTTCTGCGATGCGTAAACCTGCTCGAAGAGCCCAACGCAGGAACCATTACCGTGGGCGGTGTCGAGGTAACCGATCCGGACGCCGATATTAACGCCTTGCGCACCCGCATGGGCATGGTGTTTCAGCAGTTCAACCTGTTTGGGCATCTGAGCGTGCTTGATAACTGCACGATTGCCCAGATTAAGGTCTTGGGGCGCGATCGTCCAACGGCAGAGAAGATTGCCCGCGAACAGCTGGCAAAAGTGGGGCTGGCAGATAAGGAAAATGCCTACCCGAGTAAACTTTCGGGCGGCCAGCAGCAGCGTGTGGCGATCGCTAGGGCGCTGTCGATGAACCCCGAACTCATGCTCTTCGACGAGCCGACAAGCGCGCTCGACCCCGAAATGGTGGGCGATGTCCTTACGATTATGCGTGATCTCGCCGACGAAGGCATGACGATGATCGTGGTGACCCACGAGATGAGCTTCGCCCGCGATGTCGCCGATAAGGTCGTCTTCATGGCAGATGGCGTGGTCGTCGAAGAGGGACCCGCCGAGCGGGTGATCGGCAGCCCGCAACATGAACGTACCAAAACATTCCTGGCGCGTGTGCTTGATCCCACCCACGTGGATGAAACCCCCGCAGATCAGGATGCGGCAGCAAACGCCTAGTCCGTTTGCCCTGTTTCAGACCAGCCCCGCAGATACGTTTTCCTCCAAGTGCTCCGTGAGGAAGGTATCTGCGGGGTTTTTACCGTTTCACAGAAAACCTGCTCATAACAGCTTTGCCTGTTGGGGAGAATATACGACAATGTCCCGTATCCGTCGCTGGATACGGGACATTACCGTGCTTAAAGGGATTTATTTATTTCTAAGGCGTTGTGCCCTAGACCTGTTCAACCTCAATAGTGATATTAGGCTCCGGATGTGATTCTCCGGTCAGCATAATGACCATCAAGGTCGAGTCTTCGAGTGCCGTGACCGAGTGCAACAGCTTTGCCGTGGTGTGGATGATTTTACCGGGTTCCAGAATAATACTCTGCCCCTTGGCGCTGTAATCAACCTTGCCTTTAAGCACCTGCACAATCACCGGATGTACACTGTGGTGTTCGTGCCAAGATTGACCGCCTGCCAGCTCCATCAGGGTGATGCTGCCACCATCGGCATCAAGAAGTTTCTTCGCCTGCGGCTTAGTCTCAAAGGGGGTAAGAACTTCGGTGAGCTGTGGGAAAACAATCACACGCCCTTCGTGAGTACCCGCCATGAGTTCTAACCTTTCGCCGATGATGGTTGTTCTTTTAGGATACGAACGTCCTAAAATCTGCATGAACTGTACTAAATTCTATGCCTGTGTTAGGGGCTAGGCAAAAAGTGACGCATATATTTCATAACGTGATACGAATACGTCCTTAGTATTCCCACACGCGCGTATAGGGAGAAGATACCTGGTTACGCGGGCGCAGAAGCCGCACCAGTATCGCCGTGGTGCCCGTGCTAACCGCCAAAATCAGGCAGGTTGAGGCAACGAACACTCCCCCGGGCATGGTGGAAAACATGGTGACCGCATACATCGCGACCGCGCAGAACGAGAGGAACAGGCTTGCAATCGTCAGCAGAGGCACCGCGATGGCTCCCACCACGCGAGGGGTCGGTGCGTTAAATTCTGCACGGCGCAGGTACCGAAGAACGCCCAAGCCGAGAACGGTCCAGAGAGCAACTACCAAAATCGCGCTGATAACATCCGCTGGGCGATGCCAGCCGTTAATAATGGTAGATGCGCCCGTAGCGCAGGTCGCCATCGCCGCCAAGACCGCAATCGTGGGTCGAAGCGCGCGAGGCGCTGCGATAAACAGAGCGGCACCTGCAGAAGCGGCGAATGCCGTATGTCCGCTCGGCGCGGAGTTCAAGAGGGCTTCCTGAATACCGAAATTAGGCTTGGTAATCACATAATTCTTGAGGACGTGGACGCTCAAACACGCGCCCGTGCCCGCAAGAATACCCACAATAGCGGGCAGGATGCGGTGCTTCCAGATCAGCCCAATAATAATGCCGATCACCGCGATTACGCCGGTAATTGTCGGCAGGTTATCGAGAGCCGCCAGGGTGGGACGCTGGTATTCCGCGAACTGGCTGGCATATTCGGTAAACGCATTTTCGTCGAGCTGCTGCCCGGTACGGCTGTAAATGAAGAACTGGAACGTGGCGTAGAGCAGGGCACCGAACAGCACCATGACACCCAAATGCTGCGCCACAACCTTGGTACTTGGCGGATCATTAGGAATGGGCGCTTCTGCGGGAACACCTGCCCCGGGGGCCGCAGGGTTCGGGTGAGCACCGTATCCGGCATAGTTCGCGGCGCCCATCGTCTGGTTAGCGGCGTGCGGATGAGCGGCGGCACTGTACTGCGTGCCCTGGGGCGCAGTCTGCATACCGGGAGCACCCATTGGCATGGCGACCGTGGCAGGGTAATCATCCGAAGGGGTTATATCCGGCTGCACACGGGTTTGCGGCTGGGCGGCACGCGTGTGCTGAACGTAGTGAGCACGCGGATCCTGCGATGCGCTGATGGCTTCGGTCGGAGAATCGTCAAGAGCGTCGAGGGCTACCGTGTCGGAGCCTTCATGGGGTTTAGGCGCCTCGTGCGGGTTCGGGATGGCGCGGGTTACGTCCGTGTCTGGTGAGGAAGATGGCAGATCCTGAAGCTCCAGAAATTCGGTCGCGTCATCATCGGTTTCATAGGAGGATTGGATGCTCGATAACGGAACCGTCGCGTCGACATCGGCACTGTCGTTATCGGCTAGAGTCTGAGGGGATAGAATACGCGTAGCATCGTCCGTGTCATTTGAGGTACTGGTATGGCGAGGAACATGACCACGCGATGTGTGAGGACCCTGTGACATACTTTTTCCCTCCAAAATGTCTGTGATGCGGTGTCTGTAAACACGACATAGAAAACACTATCTCAGGTTAAGCTATGAAAAATACGTGTTTTCTAAATTCCAAGCTGGGAGTTTACCGAGAATACCTTAAGGAGAAACGCCATGTCATCCGTGCCGCCGCTAGGATACGGGTTCATCACTGAGGGCTTAGCTTTGCCGCCGTTAGAGCAGGTTTTACGCGCCGTTCGAGTGGTTGATATTCCCATGCGGGTGACCTTCCGCTCAGTCAATCGGCGCCAGAGTGCGCTGATACAGGGTCCCGCCGGATGGGGCGAGTTCGCGCCGTTTTTAGAGTATGACGATCATGAGGCGGCGGCATGGTTAGCCTGTGCGTTAGAGTCCGCCTGGCTGGGGGCGCCGCCCGTTCGGCGAGCCACTATTCCGGTAAACGCAACCCTTCCCGCAGTGAGCGCCGAGCGGGTTCCCGAAGTGCTGAACAACTATCGTGGAACCATCCACGAGCTTAAAATCAAGGTTGCCGAGAAGGGGCAGACTCTCGACGATGATATTGCCCGCGTTGCGGCGGCGCGGCGTGCCCTCCCGAATGCACGGTTGAAGGTGGACGCTAATGCGGGGTGGAGCGTACCTGAAGCTCTCGAAGCCCTTGCGGCGCTGAACAAGTACGATCTGCTTTATGCCGAGCAGCCCGTCGCCACGGTTGATGAGCTTGCGCAGGTGCGTGCCCTGGTGCGCGAGCACAGTCTTTCGATGCTTATCGCCGCCGACGAATCCGTGCGTAAGGCTAGTGACCCTCTCAAGGTGGCGCAGGCGCACGCCGCCGATGTGCTGATCGTCAAGGCGGCGCCTTTAGGCGGGGTTCGGCGCGCGCTAAAGATCGTTGAACAGGCAGCTTTACCCGCGGTGGTGTCTTCGGCGCTGGAATCTTCCGTAGGTATCGCGACCGGTGTGTCTCTGGCGGCGGCTCTGCCGGATCTTCCCTATGCGTGCGGGCTGAGTACGGTCTCGCTAATGAGCACCGATGTGACCGAAAATTCGCTGCTTGCTCGCGATGGCGAGCTCGAAGTGCGGCCGGTTGCGCCTACGGAATCAGCGCTGAGGCACGTTAAAGCAGAGAGCGAAGTACAGGATACCTGGATGGAGCGCATCCGACGGTGCTACCTGGTGCTTCAGGAAACCTTGCCCACGAGTCTTTAGCCAGGTATGTTCTGAACGTTCTGGTCAGTGTTCTGGGGGCTAACTGCCCGTTTAGGGACCCCATATTCTTCACACGCCCAAACACCGGTCTAGAATAGACGGGTGACTGAAAACCCCGACTGTGCCAACACCGTTCAAACTCCCCCCGCTCCAGACTCCATGCTCTCCGCCGTCGCCGTGCTCGATTCCCTGATTCGCGCGGGCATGCGGCACGTGGTGGTCTCCCCAGGTTCTCGAAGCGCTCCCCTGGCATATGCGGTTGCGGCGGCCGAAGAGGCAGGTGCGTTGGTTGCCCACGTGCGCGTTGATGAGCGCGTGGCAGCGTTTACGGCGCTGGGTATCGCGAAGGCTTCGCGGCTGCCCGTGGGGTTAGTGTGTACCTCGGGAACGGCTCTGGGTGAGTATCTGCCCGCCGTGATGGAGGCTTACCATGCCGGGGTTCCACTGGCGATCATGAGCGCGGACCGTCCCGTAAGGCTGCGTGGGACCGGTGCTAATCAGACGACGGTTCAAACCGATTTTTTCTCTCCGTTTGTGCGTGCAAGTGCTGATTTGACCTCGTACCCCGAGCATAATCCGGGGCAGCAGACCGCCGATTTTATGGCATGTTTAGCGGCGCTGACGGGCAGCGATGCGCAGGATTGGTCGCGCACAAGCGATGAGCCCGTGGGGCCGGCGCATATTAACGTGTGTTTCGATACCCCGCTTACACCTTCGGCTCGAACAGCCGAGATTCTTCCCACCTGGGCCGCATCGCTTGCCGAGCATATTGCTCCGGGGGTCGCATCGTACCCCGCTGACCTTGAACCTGCGCGGCTGAGCACTGTCGAGAAGTTTTGGCTGATGCAGCATGAACAGGCGGCTCAGGCCTCGCCACTTAAACCCGAAGGCGCACCAGACTGCCCGAAAACGGTGGTGATCGCGGGAGACGGTGCCGAGCCGTTCGCCGCCGAGTTTGCCCGCGCATTGAATCTGCCGCTGCTGGCGGAGCCTTCTTCGCAGGCGCGGCACGGCGCTACCTCGATTCCCCAGTACACGACGGTGCTCGGGGAACATGCGGCTTCCGAGCTGGGGCAGAGCATCGAGCGAACTATTTTATGCGGGCATCCTACGCTTTCGCGCGCTATTTCTGCGCTTTTAGCGCGTACCGATGTGCAGCATGCCTACTATGCGCCTCGGCGCGCCAGCTGGTATGAGCCTGGGGCTCGTGCCGTTCGCGAGATTGATTCGCCCGCCGAACTTGAAGCATTTGCGCTTATGGGATCGGGCATGCGAGCCGATGATACTTGGCTTGATGCTTGGGTCACTGCCGGTCGGCGGGCTCAGGAGGCATCGCTCACGTTGATCGAAGCCTATCGTTGTACCGAGTCTGAAACAGTGCAGCCGCAGACCTCTGCTCCATCCGAAGAATGTCACCAAGACGGTGCACATACTTCTCAGCCTGCTAGAATTCCCGCT
Source organism: Rothia sp. HMSC036D11 (assembly GCF_001814205.1). Classification (NCBI taxonomy): domain Bacteria; kingdom Bacillati; phylum Actinomycetota; class Actinomycetes; order Micrococcales; family Micrococcaceae; genus Rothia; species Rothia sp. HMSC036D11. The sequence goes on along the minus strand of NZ_KV815297.1, from coordinate 37,401 downwards.
CAGGCGCTTGCACTCCAAACCTGGAATACATGCGCACAGCAAAGTCGAGCCCTTGTCGTCGGCTCGTCGAGTATTGTGCGCGATCTAGATATTATCGCCCCCGCTCTTGGTGCCGATGCGCCCGCACGGGTTCTCGCAAACCGCGGGCTTTCCGGCATTGACGGGCTTATCGCAACGGCTGTCGGTGTTTCTTTAGCGGGCTACTACCCCACCGGCAACGCACGCACGGCTGTCGATGCTTCCGCCCATGTGGCGGGCGCGCCGATTCCGGTTACCCTCATATGCGGCGATTTGACCTTTCAATACGACATTTCTGCGCTGAACCTGCCCATGACTGAGCTTCTGCCCGATCTTGACGTCGTCGTCTATGACGACGCCGGAGGCGGCATTTTCACCGCGCTGGAACACGGCGCTCTTGCGCAGAATCCACAATTTACCCGCGCCATCGAGCGGTTCTTCACGGTTCAGGCGGCACCGAATACGGATTTGGAACGCATGGCGGCGGGCTTCGGTGAGGAGTCGGGTATTCGGGTGCGCATTCACCGCCCGAACGATATTTTCGATACCCAAGCTTAGGTTGCGCCTTACCCCTTCTAAGATTCGCAGAATAAGACCTCCGCACAGGGACGCACCATAACCTCGAAATGGTACGTACCCTATACAGAGGTTTTCAGAAATTCTTATGAATATGACAATATATGTCATACCCAGTCGTCATATGTCTGCGCTTATGCTAGTGCAGGCTGCCAATCGTGATAGGACCGGTGTATCCGGTGGTTTCAGAGCTGTCGGTAGGCACTTCGGTACCATCAAGCTGCGCCATACGATCTAGCAGGAACCGGGTAGGTCCGGGTGCGTACGGCAGGTGGTACATGGCGGCGGTGGTACTCGCATCATTCGGGTCAATAGTCGAATGGCGAATAGCGTAAATAGCCTTCTTCATGGTTTCCTGAAAACGTTCCACAAAGTCACGCTCTACGGGGTCGCCGCAGCCAGGCACATAGACGCGGTAACGATCAAGCTCAAGAAGCGCGCCTAGGGTCTCTACCCAACGATCGGGGAAAGAGTCTTCAAAGGATGGGTCGGTCCCCTGCTCCAGCAGACCGCCCGTAAAGAGCACGTCGTCGATGCCCACCAAGATATCGCCCTCGGTATGGCCGGGACCCAAGTAGATGAGGGTTGCCGAGCGTTCCCCCAGATCAACCGGGGTAAAGGTAATGCCTTCCCCACTTTGGGCAACCAGATGATTTGGCACCACGATATCGGTTGCCGCCCCCTGGTGGTGTGCCATCTCAGGTTCTAGGGTCTCCACATACAGGCGCTGCCTATCTCCGTACTTCTTGATAGCGCGTGCCGCCCGTGGGTGCGACCAAAACTCTTCGGTGCCCATAGCCGCAAAAACGTCGTTCCCGAAGTAACGCTCGGGGTGTGCGTGCGTATTGACGACGACGAGGGGCATACGGGTAATACGACGAACCTCATCATAAATTTCGGTTGCCTGTCGAGGTCCTGCACCGGTATCGATCACGAGTGCTTTCTCAAGACCGAGGATGAGTCCGGTATTTAGACAGTAGTTATCGGTTGCAATACGATAAACACCGTCCGCTAGTTCAATCGTGGTTGCCATACTTCTAACGGTACTCGACTTTAGCGTCAGATACGGAATATTTTTATAAAGGTTTAATAACACACTTGCGAATGTTTATCACGAAGCTCCCGAGAGAATTGTTATTATTTTGTTATTTTTTGCCGCATCCTATGGCGTGAGGCACTTTTAGTGATACCGCTAGGATTAAAATCATGAGCACACACAGCACCACCACCCAGGATTCTTTCGCAATGCACGCTCCTTCTTCACCAGGTGCAGGCAGGTACGCACCATCCCCCTCTGGAGACCTGCATCTGGGCAATCTGCGCACAGCAATTCTCGCATGGCTTCTCGCGCGACAAGAGGGACTGCGCTTTGTGATGCGCATCGAAGACCTGGATCGCGTGCGCCCCGGTGCCGCCGAACAGCAGCTCGCCGATTTAAAATCTTTGGGGCTCGATTGGGATGCAACGCCCGGCGAAGACCCGCAGCGCCACGACCATGTTTTACGCCAGAGTACACGGCTTGCTGCCTACGATGCCGCCGTGCAGAAGCTCCAGGATGCGGGGCTGCTCTACGAATGCTATTGCACGCGCCGTGAGATTTTGGAGGCAACTTCGGCACCGCACGGCATCCCCGGCTCCTATCCGGGAACATGTCGTAATCTGAGTGATGCCGAGCGTGAATCTCGGCGTGAGATACGCCCTCCCGCCCTGCGTTTGCGCGCCGAAATCAGCGAATTTACGGTACAGGATATGTTTGCCGGTGAGTATACGGGCGCCGTCGATGACGTGGTGGTTCGCCGCAACGACGGTACCTACGCTTACAACCTAGCCGTCGTGGTCGATGACCATTATCAGAGTGTGACCCAAGTAGTGCGCGGAGACGATTTATTATCTTCCGCTCCGCGCCAGGCATACTTGGCAGCACTCCTGGGGTATGAACCGCCCCACTATGCCCACGTCCCCTTAGCCCTCAACACGGAAGGTAAGCGTCTAGCGAAACGCGACGGCGCGGTAACGCTGAGACAGCTTCGGGATGCAGGGTTTGCAGAGTCCGATATTTTGGAGTGGATTCGAGCCTCCATTCCCATTCCTGATGCCCCACAGTTCCCGAAATCGGCGCAGGATTTTCTGGAATACTTCGATCCTAAAGCCATGAGTTCCAAGCCGTGGATCGTTACAAATCCTTTAGATTTATAAGAAGCAAAAGCATCACCACACGCCGCCCGTTCACGTTGTGGTCGAAGCAACCTCAAGAGCCGCGAATTTTCGGGGTTGTTTCACCAAAATTTCCCACATAAAACCACGCTTTACCACGGCATACCTCGTATGGTGTGAATATATATTCAGTAGTATGCAAACACGCTGAATGCATTACGAGTTGGTAAATCCATTCCGAGCGGTTAGACTGTATCCCAAACCACTCATAAAGTCATAGAGTTGCGCATAATTACACAGATAGTTACGTGACGAAATCCCAACCACTAGATAGGAATGAGAGATGACCGACGGTACGTTCCAAGTCATCGCACTGGCGATTTACTTTATCGCCATGATTGTGATTGGTCTGTGGGCAAACAGTAAAAACAACGACCTTGACGACTATGTGCTTGGAGGACGACAGCTCTCCCCCACCGTCGCGGCTCTCTCGGCAGGCGCCGCAGATATGTCCGGCTGGCTCCTGATGGGTCTGCCCGGCGTTATTTATCTTTCCGGGCTCTCTAAATCCGATTCGTGGATGGCTATCGGTCTGACAATTGGCGCATGGGTCAACTGGAAGATGATTGCGCCCCGTCTGCGCAGCTACACCGAAGTCGCTGGCGATGCCGTCACCGTCCCCGTGTTCCTCAGTAACCGACTGCACGATAAAAAGAACCTACTCCGCATTGTTTCGGGCATTATCATCCTCGTATTCTTCACCTTCTACGTCTCTTCCGGCATGGTCTCCGGCGGTAAATTCTTCGAGTCTTCCTTCCACCAGAGCTACCTCACCGGCATGCTTCTGGTCGCCGGTATCACCATGTTCTACACCTTCTTCGGCGGGTTTATGGGTGCATCCTACACCGATATGGTGCAGGGCCTGCTGATGGTTACCGCACTGATTGCCGTGCCGATCGTCGCCGTGACCAATATGGGCGGTGCTAACACCGTTATTGATGCTATCGCGAACACCAAGCCCGATGCACTCAACCTCTTTGCCGGAACCTCTATTATCGGTATCGCCTCGGCGCTTGCCTGGGGCCTGGGATACTTTGGTCAGCCGCATATTATCGTGCGTTTCATGGCGCTTCGCACCCCAGGGGATGCGAAAGCCGGGCGCCGCATCGGCATGAGCTGGATGGTACTGACCGTGTTGGGCGCCATCAGCACCGCGTTTGTGGGTATCGCATACTTTGCCACCCACCCGGGGGCCTCGGTCACCGATAAAGAAAAGGCAGAAACCGTATTCCTGGATCTCGCGCAGATTCTCTTCCACCCCTTTATCGCCGGCATGATTCTGGCTGCCGTTCTCGCAGCTATTATGTCCACGCTCTCCTCGCAGCTCGTGGTGTGCTCATCGGCGCTTGTGGAAGACCTGTACAACGTGTTCTCAAAGAAGAAGCTCACCTCGAACCAGTCTCTCTGGCTCGGTCGTATTGCAGTGGCACTCGTGGCGGTTATTGCAACCCTCATGGCTCTCGATAAGAACAACTCGATTCTCTCGCTCGTGGAGTTCGCATGGGCGGGCTTTGGTTCGGCCTTCGGTCCGATTGTGATCCTCTCGCTGTACTGGCGTAAGCTCACTCTTCCCGGTGCACTATCGAGTATGCTCGTCGGCGCGGTACTAACGTTCTTCTGGCGCCAGGTCTTCAACCTAACCGATGCTTGGGGCGTCTACGAGATGATTCCCGGCTTCTTCACGGCGTTCCTCGTGGCTGTTGTGGTCTCGCTTGCAACCTACGAGAAGAACGAGGAAATTGAACAAGAGTTCGATAAGGCCGCAGAACTCGCCAAGGCTGGCTAAGGTCTGAACTTCTGCTCACAGATTTGCCCCGACCCGCGCATTACGGGTCGGGGCAAATTTTTAATATTTTCAGCTCTAGCCTCTGTTTGGGGGCTAATTCACACGGCTTTTAGAGCGTGCCCGCCATCAGTTCCTGGCACCATTTCTGGATCGGATGGCTAGCCTCCAGCAAGGCTCTGCGCAGGATACGGTACGTTTTCGCATCCGTAGCATCATCTACGTTGAAGAGTTCTTGCTCAATCTCGTAGCGCGGCTCTCGCAACTGGTCGAGATGCTGCAATTCGTCCAGCGTCAGCACGCGCACCACCCCATAGTTGTACCCTGTGTGCTCGTTATTCTCGGGAACATACACGCTCCGGGCGAAAGAGGGGCTGTCCTCCTCAAAAATCGTGTTCTGAAAGTTCGTGGTGTCGAGATACGCCGAATCCTCAAGATTGACGGGGCCGGCAAAATGCGAATCGGAGAAATCGACGGAATCGTTATAGATAGAATCCCCGAACGTGGCCTCCTGCAAATAGGTCGAATGCCAGAACCATGCCCGACCGTAATAGACGCTCTTGCTCAGGTTCGCCCGCCCGCCGTAGGTGCACCGGTCAAGATCGGCGAAAGTTGCGTAGGTGCTCAAAAATAGGTCTGCGCCGCGCCTATAATCGCAGTTCCCCAGGCTTGCGTGACCTACGTAGGTGCAGCAGGCAAGATCGGCGTGCCCCTCATAAATACTGTCGTTCAGGGCAGCTTCACCCCAGTACACGTTGTAACTCAGGCTGGCGTTGGCACGGTACACGGACTCGCTGAAATCGACGTTCCCGCGGTAGTTGCAGAAGCTCGCGTTAACCCCTCCGTTGTAGGTCGAAGCGCTGAAATCGGCCTCTGTGTAGTAGGCGGAGTTGCTGCAATCTAAGTACCAGGTGTATGTGGAACCCGAAAAATCGGCTTCAGCGTAGTAGGTGCACCCGCGCAGGTTCAAGCGTCCCTCCCATTGCGAGCGCCCAAAGCTAACCGGATAGAAGAACACGCTGCCCGAAAAATCGAAGGATAGACGGCTCCACGGCCCCGGTCCCTCGTAGCGGGGCATAACCCGCAGGTGAATGGTATCGAGAACGGTTTGGCGGAACCTCGCCTCAGCACGAAACTCGGCTTGTTCGGCGCGGAATCGTGCTTTTTTCTGGGAGTCCCAACGTTTCTTCGGTTCTCGGTTCAGCCGCATGTAGTCTTTATGCCTGGAGGCGGGCAGGTACGGAGCATAGATGCACGCGCAAAATGTATCGATAATAACCTGTGCCTCGGCAAGGCGCTGTTCTTCGGGGGTGCGCTCATCCGCAAGCCACTCATCGGCAAGACGCACCAGAGCGTTAAACCCTCCCACGCGCGTAGCAAATCCGCTCTCCCCTAAAAGCGCGGTCGCCGCCGCATACCGTTCATGCCGCATTGCATGAAGATGGATGAGGGAATCATCAGGTGTTGCAGAAGTTCGCGACGTGTACTCTGACATATTCTTCTGTCCTTGGTGGCTGGGCGGGCATAAATAGGCTCTTCCAGCATCTTATAGCAGGAGTGGATGCGCAAGGAATATGAACGTGACATGTTTCGTCGTGTTTGCCACGATATCGAGTAAACACACGGCAAAACCCTTGAATATGGTGCCCAGTCCTGCAATATTTCTTCAAGGAATCGACAGGTTTTATCGGGAAAGTGTGTTTACGCTTTACATCTGCTTCGCGGCTTATCGCTTAAGGGTAACGGAAGTATCCTCTTGGGTCTGGAGCATGGGCGGGTTCATACTGCGTAAAATAGGGGGCATGACTGTTACGTTCCCTCCCCAGGTTTCCGATATTTTCAACCCGCAGCACTGGCGCATCGTTGAAGGGTTTGAGGATTTTACCGATATCACCTACCACCGCCAGGTGCAGCGCGACGAGACGGGCGAAATCCTGCGCGACTTGCCGACCGTGCGCATTGCTTTTAACCGACCCGAGGTGCGTAACGCCTTTCGCCCGCATACTGTGGACGAACTCTACCGGGCGCTCGATCATGCCCGCATGACCTCGGATGTAGGCACTGTACTTCTAACAGGGAACGGCCCCTCCCCCAAAGATGGCGGGTGGGCGTTCTGCTCGGGCGGCGACCAGCGCATCCGCGGGCGCGATGGCTACCACTACGCCAGCGGCGACACCGCCGAATCTATTGACCCTGCACGTGCCGGGCGGCTGCATATTCTGGAGGTGCAGCGCCTGATTCGTACCATGCCCAAGGTCGTGATCGCTCTGGTCTCCGGGTGGGCTGCGGGTGGCGGGCATTCCCTGCACGTGGTTGCGGACTTGACCATTGCTTCCGAAGAGTACGGCAAGTTTAAGCAGACCGATGCGACTGTTGGCTCTTTCGACGCAGGCTACGGTTCGGCGCTTTTGGCGCGGCAGGTTGGGCAGAAGTTTGCGCGCGAAATATTCTTCCTCGCCAAAGAGTACGATGCACAGCGCATGTACGAGATGGGTGCCGTTAATGATGTGGTGCCCCACGCAGAGTTGGAAAATAAGGGTCTGGAATATGCGGCTCATATTGCCCGGCAGTCTCCGCAGGCTATCCGTATGCTCAAATACGCCTTCAACCTGCCCGATGACGGTATGCTCGGGCAGCAAGTTTTCGCAGGCGAAGCAACCCGCATGGCGTATATGACCGACGAGGCTGTGGAGGGGCGCGATGCGTTCCTGCAAAAGCGTGACCCCGACTGGTCGAACTATCCCTACTATTTCTAGGGTTTCACACGTTGCAGAATAACCGTTCTGTTGTGCCGGAAGGCCCCCGCAATCCCCGTGAGTCCCGGGCGGATAGCGGCGAAGCAGGCGCCATAATAGGCGCTTTCTCCGGTTCGCTCGCGCCGCTTCCTGCCCCACGCCAGGATGCGCTGCATCCGCACGCGGTCATCCTCAGCGCCGATGCGCCCGCCAATCCGCAGGAGATTCTGCGTGCCTTCGAGCGCTCTCTCACCGGGGGCTTGCCGAACGGCGCTCGCGATAATCAAGACCCGCTCGGGCAGGCAGAAGGCCCGGAGTCTATTGCGCTCGTGGTGGGTACCTCCGGGTCTACAGGTACGCCCAAACAGACGGCGTTAAGCGTGCGGGCGTTGCGGGCATCCGCCCGGGCGACCGAGAGGTTTTTTGCGGACTACCCTTCGTCCGGTGCAGCGAAGCCGCGGTGGGCAGTTTCTGAGGAACCTGCGCAATGGCTTCTCGCCCTGCCCGCTCACTATGTGGCGGGAGCCCAGGTTCTCGCCCGGTCGGTGCTCGCCGGAACGACACCGGTAGTTGCCGCATCGGTTACCGACGGGGTTAGTTTTACACCCGAGGTCTTTCTGAACGCCGCCGAGCGGCTCAGCTGCGCCCGCCGGTTCGTTTCTCTTGTGCCCACACAGGTGCACAAGCTCCTAGAAGCCGCCGAAGCCAGCCCCGCACTGGGGTCAGAAATTTACGATGCGCTCGGCCAATTCACCGGCATCCTGCTTGGCGGGGCCCCGGCGAGCGCATCCCTGTTGGCGGCGGCGCGCGAGCTTGGGCTGAACGTGGTCACCACCTATGGCAGCGCAGAAACCGCCGGTGGGTGCGTCTATTCGGGGGTAGCGCTGCCCGGGGTGCGGGTGCGTGTGGTTCCCGAGGACGCAGGTTTATTAGACAGTTTTGTGGCGAGCGCTGCTGCGGATGCCGGGCGGGGCGGCGGCGCTTCGGCAGGGGGACCCCCTAACATCGGGCGCATTTGGCTTGGCGGTGAGCACCTTGCCAGCGGGTATATGGGCGATAGCGCGCGCACCGCATCCCATTTCTTCGTTGATGCCGACGGGTGCCGGTGGTATCGCACCGACGATTACGGCTCGCTCACACCCACTGCCCCGAATGCGCCAGAGAACGAGGGCGCGCCGATGCTGAACATTGTGGGGCGCTCCGATGATGTGATTATTACCGGAGGGGTCAAAGTTTCCGCTCGCGCAGTTGCCGCCGTTCTTGAAAGCCATCCGGCGGTGCGTGAGGCTGCGGTCATGGGCATTCCCGATGCGCGCTGGGGCTCGGCGGTGGCTGCCGCGATCACCCTACGGGGCGCATCCGGGGCGCAGAGTGCCCCCGATACCTCTCGGGCTACATGCGATATGCTGCGTGAGTTCTGCACCGACAAGCTGGGTGCTGCGGGTGCCCCCAAATTACTGAGGATACTCGCCGATTTTCCGACCGCAAGCACGGGCAAACCCGACCGGCAGGCTATATACAGTATGCTGTACAGAGAATACACAAATACGAGGGGCTAAAGACCCCGCCGAGAATCAGTTTTTGCACGCTCGCTACCGGAGGGATCACCGTGGCAACACCCGCAGAGTGGATTGAAGGCGCACGCCTGCGTACCCTACCGCTTGCCCTCGCCCCTATCATCGCCGGATCAGCCGCAGCGTACGAGATTGATGCGTTCAAGCCCTGGTATGCGTTTTTAGCGTTTTTGGTGGCGTTTTTTCTACAGGTCGGGGTGAATTACGCAAACGATTATTCCGACGGTATCAAAGGCACCGATGAGGGCCGGGTTGGCCCGATGCGCCTCGTCGGTTCCGGCGCGGCAAGCGCGAAATCTGTCAAATACGCCGCGTTTTTGTGCTTTGGTCTAGCCATGTGTTCCGGTTTGATTCTGGTGGCGTTGGCAAACCAGTGGTGGTTCTTGGCGATTGGCGCCTCCGCGGTCTTCGCAGCCTGGGGGTATACCGGCGGTAAGCACCCTTACGGTTATATGGGTTTGGGCGATATTTTCGTGTTTGTCTATTTCGGACTGGTCGCCACCTTAGGAACCCTCTATACGCAGTCTCATGAGCTGACGGTGACCGGGTGGGTGTCTGCGATAGCTATCGGACTTATTTCCTGCGCTCTGCTCATGGCAAATAACGTGCGTGATATCCCGACCGACCGTGAATCCGGTAAGCTCACGCTGGCAGTGCGGCTTGGGGATTGGCAAGCGCGCATCGCCTATTGCGCGGAAATGCTGATAGCGCTTCTCTTAGGGGCTTTTGTGGTTCCGCATAATCCCTGGTTTTTGGTAACTTTTATTCTTCTGGGGCCGACTGTTCATTCTTGCGTAACGGTTTTGTTTAAACAGGGACCGGCGCTTATACCCGTACTCAAACAAGCAGGAATTGTGGCACTAATCTATAGTATTTTAGTTGCTATTTCAGTATGGCTACATGGATTAAATCTATTGAGTAATACCATTGAGGTTTTCACAGGGTATTAAGAATACGCACCACTTTGCCGAAAACGCCCTGAACTCTGTTTTTACCGCTTATTCCCGCGGATTCCCACTATTCTTACTGACTCTCCCTCATACTAAAGGGAGTCTTTATGTGAATTTAGCAGGTTTTCTAACGCTTTATTTACATAAAGATTCTTTTTATGTCTCGCAGGGGTATGGTACAACGAGTGAATCTCATATGTTCTCACATCGTGAGTTTTGATGACATAATTCACCTTTTTCTGCATGTCGTATTGACATTTGAAAAGATCTTTATTTACATTAATAGTAATTTCAAGTGTTGACATATCATTCACTCAATTACATAGCGACTCTTGAATCACCACTCTACCCACCTGAAAGGACACTTTCGTGCGCCATTCACTTCAGGGTGCCGTGCAGCGTGCACCCTTTTTTCTTGCAGCATCTTTGCTTGTTTCTACAAGTTTTATCCCCGCGAATGCGGTCTCTACCCCTAACGACTCCGCATCGTACACCCACACCGTCTCTGAGAGAAGCGACGATTCCGCTTCCGCAGTAGCACCTCTCAGCGACGACGTTCTTAACGCCGATCCCCAGGCATCGGTTGTGGCAGGTCAGGAAGGCGAGAATCCGGGGGCTATTCCCGAGGGAGACCCGCGAGTCATTACCTACTGGACGACCGAGCGTATGGAAAACGCTATTCCTGCAGATAACGTAGAGGATCCCCAGCAGGAGATCAACAACGCCGTCTCTCAGATGGAGACTGAAGAGCAGAATCCCGAGGTCGTTTCTCAGGAGGAAACCAACGAGTCCGGTGAGGAATACACCCCGCAGACTCTCACTCAGGAAGCTGACGAGCCTGAAACCACCGCTGAGTCTGTAGACCCCGTTCTGCCCGAACAGCAGAACGGACGCAACGGTGTGCAGCTTCAGGGCGCATCCAAGGTAACGAACTTCTCGCACACCAACGGCAAGATTTTCTACACCGATGCCAGTGACGGTAAAAACTATGTATGCTCCGGTGCAGCGATCAACACTCCCACCAAGCGTACCGTGGTAACCGCTGGTCACTGCGTGCACGGTGGTAAGAATAAGACCTGGCACCGCAATATCGTGTTCGTTCCCGGCTACAACCGGGGCGTGCGCCCGCACGGCACCTTCAGTGCGCAGTACCTGCGTGTTGCCAACGACTGGGTTCAGTACGGTCAGCCCACAGGCGGTACCGGCGACAGCTACAAGCACGACGTTGCTTTCATCAAGACCAACACCAACGAGAAGGGTCAGCTCCTCGTGAATATGGTAGGCGGGCACGGTTTGAACGTGGATCGCAGCCCCATCTTCGAGAGCACCGTCTTCGCATACCCCGGCAACAAAGAGTCCGGTAGGGTTATGCACGCCTGCTGGGGCAACACCCACACGATCCGCATTACTCCCTACTACTTCCCCACTCTTTCGGGATGCGAGTTCGCGGGCGGATCCTCAGGTGGCCCGTGGCTTGCCGACTACAATAATGCGACCGGCCTGGGTAAGGTCCAGAGCGTAACCTCATTCGCAACCAATAACAATACGTCTGTCTCGGGTGCGATCTTCGACCGCCCCGTCTGGGACATCTACCAGAAGGCAGCTCAAGACTAAGAGCTGCCGCGAACAGGTAGTTTTTGGCCGAGCAGGTAGGAAAACACTACCTGACCGGATCGAAAACGACCTGCTCACCACCTAATACACAACTAAGATGCGGCATCCCGCGCCCCTGCCACCACCGGGTGGATTTGGGACTGGGGTGCCGCATCTTTGTTCTATGGAGGCAGATTTAGTGCTGATGGGAGAATATCTTAGAAGTCTTCGCCCGAAACCTTCTTATGCTCATCGACGAGCTGATCTTCGAGCGTGCGGTTCTCTGCTTCATCTTTGTTTTTGATGGTGGGGGCGCGTTTGAAAATTTTACGCATATCCGCGCTAGCGGCGGCGTGAAGTTTGGGGAAGAAAATATACGCTAGGGCGAAGGCGCATAGAATAGCGGCGGGACCAGCAATAAAAATACCCGCATCTATCAGCATAAAAAGGTAAAAGAGTACTACGACGAGGCCGAGCCGCAGCAGTGTGTACTTGAACAAGTTCATAACATCCAGTGTATCGGGGTTGCAATAAGCCCCCAAGTAAACGAATGCGGCACGCCGGGAACGTCACAGATTATTTGACAGTTTTCATTGTTGGTTATGCTCGGAGTGTGTAACACTAGAGACTATGATTCGAGCCATGATGATTATTGGTGCTTTCGCCCTGGTGGTGGGGCTAACTCTATATACTCTCTTGGATGCGCTGCGCACACATCAGGACCAGATGCGTACCTTCCCCAAATGGCTATGGATTATTGCGGTGATCTTTTTCCCCGTTGTAGGTCCTCTCCTGTGGCTTCTGCTGGGCCGCCCGCGCGCCGTGCGAGCCCCTAAAACGCAGCAGGGCAGCGGGTTCACGGGTTCTCGGCGAGGAACACCGCCACCGGCAACATCTTCACCCGACGACGATGAAGAGTACCTGCGCTGGCTCAAGACAAAGGCCGACCGTCAGCGCCGATCCCGCGAAAAGGATGCGGGTACCGGTCCTGCGGACAACGGCACGGGTGAACGCTCTGACGGCGAGAGCAACGAGTCGGATGGAAAAGACGACTCTAAACACTAAGACACGGAGTACTAGAGGATTTTTCATAAATATTGTGGGCGGTATTAAAACACCCGGTAGGTGTTTAATACCGCCCACAATACATTAATCACACAGATAAAACTGCTCTCAAGCAATACCACGCTATAAACATATTCAACTCACGGTATTCTCAAATCGGCATATAACAGTGCAGAGCCAGCTACCGGCAGCCGTCGAGAGCCGTTATCTCAAGCGTGTGAACTGCTAAATGACATCCCGAGATGATAATCACGCACCAGAGTACTTTTTGCCGCATCATAATCGGCGAAATACCCTATGTATAAATCACCCTCGGTTTCATGCCCCAGATTACAGCCCCGAATATGAATGCAAACCCGAGAAGAAAATATTCACGACCGTGAAATTAAAGATAATGCATGCATAGCCGATAATAGACAGCCATGCCGAGCGGGGGCCTGCCCAGCCGCGGGTGGCGCGTGCATGCAGATACGCCGCATACACCACCCAGATCACGAAGGTCCACACCTCTTTGGTGTCCCAGCCCCAGTAGCGTCCCCACGCGTGATTCGCCCAAATCGCACCGGCGGCAAGCGTAAACGTCCACATCACAAACGCCAGCGCGTTCATGCGGAACGCAAAATTCTCTAGAGCCTGAGCGCTCGGAACCAAGCGCATAAACGCCCATCCGCCCGACTTCCCGTTCAGGATGCGCTGCTCGCGCCTGGTCTGCACCAGCTGCAGTACAGCCATCGCGAAGGTAATCGTAAACACCCCGGATGCTAACACCGCAATCGATACGTGAATTACCAGCCAATAGCTTTGCAGCGCAGGCTTCAAATGCCCCACCGGCGTGGGGAAACCAATTGTGGCGGCGCACAGCATAATGAGCACAAGCCCAGACACCAGCGTGCCCACGAAGCGCACATCGCGGAACATGAGGGTTATCAGAAACACCGCAGACACCATGAGCGCGCCTGTGGTGCAGAACTCGTACATGTTCCCCCAAGGCACGCGCTGAGCCGCGATACCGCGCATTATCACGGCGGCGGTGTGCACGAGCGCGGCAAGCACCATCACAACCACGGCGATGCGCGCGGCGGGGCGGCGAACGCCCGTGTACAGCATCGCGGAATCGGCAACCTCACCTTCGAGAGCCCGGGCGGCAGCACCCTTATACCCCATGCCGCGTTCGCCGGTGCCCTGTTCGGTACCGCCCGTGCGAACCGTATCCGCAGCGACATTTGCTGTAGCGGATGCACCAGAAACAGCGCCCGCACCAACCTTTATCTTCGCCTTGACGGCGGGTTTCTGTGCAGTACCCTCAGAGCGCCCTTCCAGGCGCCGTGTCACGCGCGAGTTTGCCACCACATCGGAGGTGAACGCAATAAAAACGACGGTGTAAATCAGCGCCGCAATGTACATAAATAGTTCGCTGGAGCGCGCTAATGAGTCGTTCAGCATCGGCTACTTACCCTCGTTTTCATCATGGTTATCATCATCAAATTCTAGCCCCCAAGCGGCGGCAAAAGCATCGGTGAGGCGTTCAGCCTCGTTCGCAAGGCGCGGATCTTCCCCGCGTGCCAGCAGACCGTATTCGACCACGAGCACGCCATCGGTGGTGTGGGCACGCACCCACACGCGGCGGCGCACCACGAAAAGCGAGACGATAAGCCCGGCGAACGCGACCACAAAGGAGTACAGAACAATATTCTGCCCGGGGTCGTGGCGCACATCCAGACCGACATAGCGCTTATACCCCAAAAACTCGATCTTTCCCTTGTTATCGGGCAGCACAGCTTCAGGATTCTGCGCGCTCAGTACAATGCCGTTGCCCTGTGCCATGGAGTTCAACTCTTGCAGTTTAGAGGTATCGAGTACGTACACATTCTGCGGCTGCCCCGAGTTGAGCCCCAGATCGCCCGAATAGGACTGGAAAATCAGCATGGGGTTCGCGGGGGCGGAATCTACCGAGTGGGGTACGGTAGTGCCGCGCGCATAGTCGCCAGTAGGTAGGAACATGCCCACAAAACCGAGCTGACTGGGTTTGGCGTCCGGAACCTTGAGCACCACCGATGAGGTGTATTTACCGTCCGTGGTAATTCCCACCACGGTGCCCTCATAGGCGACTTTACCTTCGCCGTCCGTCACTCGCACCACGGGCGCATAGCCGTTGCCCGAGAGGAAAATGCTGGTACCGCCAATATCGACCGGTTCGTTCACCTTGAGGGTCTTCTGCTCGGTGCCGCCCTGCGGGTCATGCACCGTCAGTTCAGCCTTGTAATCGAGGTCTTGCCCGTAGGTGTGGCTGTCTTGCTGGCGGTCGTAGCGCACCTGAAAATTATTGAGCGTCACCGCATACGGGGTAAGCCAGTCGGGGTTGTAGTTCGTACCGGGGGTAAACGAATCGTAGCCAATCAGCGAATTGACGAAAGTTTCATCCTGAACCAGAATTTTTTGTCCGCGGTATCCATAGAGCGAACCGAAGGCAACCCCTACCAGAATGCCAATCATCGCCACGTGAAAGAGAATATTGCCGATTTCGCGCAGATACCCACGTTCGGCACCGACCGAGTAGTGTTCGTTCTCTTCGTCCCGAATTTCAACTCGGTAATGGCTCTTTTTCAGGATGCGCGCCGCATCCTCAATCGCACCCTTGGCACTCAGGTTCAGCCCGGCATCCGCCACGGGAATCTCAAGCTGGCGATGCACCGGCATACGGGAAAGGTTTCTGG
The DNA here is from genome assembly GCF_001814205.1 of Rothia sp. HMSC036D11. Lineage (NCBI taxonomy): Bacteria > Bacillati > Actinomycetota > Actinomycetes > Micrococcales > Micrococcaceae > Rothia > Rothia sp. HMSC036D11. The sequence goes on along the minus strand of NZ_KV815297.1, from coordinate 22,179 downwards.
GGGTGCGTGCCGGGGGCTTACGCCAGTCTTTCGCGTGTTTGATGGCGCGCGGAGTTACGCATCCGATCAGCGAAATAAACAGCAGCAGATAGATAGCAGAGAACCACGCCGAAGAGAACACGTCGAAAAGCTGAATTTTATCGGCAAATTCGCCCCAACCGGGATGGTTCTTAATGTAATCGGTAACCTTGGTGGGGTCTTGGACACGCTGGGGGAAAATCGAGCCAGGCACCGCCGCTACCGCCAGCAAAAGCAGAAGCATGAGCGCCGTGTTCATTTTAGTCAGCTGAGTCCAGCACCAGCGAAGCATACCCACGAACCCGAGGGCTGGTGCATCCTTGCGCGCTGGTTTACCGGTTTTCTCGGTCTTCTCGGATGCGTTCACGGCACGCCCGGCATCTGCGGTTTTGCCCGCCTTGCGGTTTGCGGTGTTTGTATCCTTTGCCTCTGTTGAAGTGTTTTCATCATCGCTGTGTTCGGAAACCATGACAGCCCTCCTTTCTTAGATCGGTAGTTCGTAGGCGGGTAATGCCGCCTGTATCCATGACATCAGCTCGGTCCACAGCCCCGTCATGAGCAGTACCCCGATCAGGATGAGTACGGCACCGCCCACCCGCTGTATGCCCAGGCGATGTTTTCGCGCCCACGCCAGGGTGCTCACTCCCCTGCCCATGCCCCATGCCACGAGCAGAAAGGGAACGCCCAGACCCAGACAGTATGCGAGAGTCAGAACGACTGCCTTGCCGGTGCCGGAACCGCCCGTATATACGAGGGTCTGCACGGCCGCGAAGGTCGGCCCGATGCAGGGTGCCCATCCCAACCCGAAGGTTATGCCCAGAATCGGTGCACCCCACAACCCGGTGACCGGACGGCGATGCAGGCGCTTATCGGTCTGAAAGATTGAAAGCCCGCCCAGAAATACGATTCCCATGAGCACGACCAGCGCGCCCAGAATCATCGTGACCCAGGACTGCCCCTTGAGCCAGGGTGCGGTGCCGAGCTGGGCGAGGACAACAGAGAGAAGCACAAAAATAGCGGAGAATCCCGCAATAAATAGGGCAACTCCGGCGAGTAACCGCCAGGTGGCTTTGCGGCGAGTTACAGCATACTCATTCGGTGTCTGAGCTTTACTCTCTGCTGTTATAGGCGCAGAAACGCTGTGATTGTCTACTACATCCTGTGTTTGAGGTGCCGTTGGCGCTACGTGCCGCGCCGCCGCCGGGTTCACGAGGGCAAAAGTTTTCGCATCCACAGGCTCCGCCGCATGCCCGTCAGCTTGTGATGCACCCGTTGCCGGTATATTCGCCCCGGTCAGCCCCGCAACATATCCCAAATAGCCTGGAACCAGGGGCAGCACGCACGGAGAAGCAAAAGAAATAAACCCCGCGAGCGCGGCAAGCGGTATCGACAGCCACAGCGAGCCGTCTAGCACGGTCGAGCTAATGCTCGCCACGGGGAGCACCCCTACCCCGGCAATAGCGATGAGCGGCTGAACGGGCGTGTGCGGCACGCTAGGCACCCTTCGTCACGGTCTCGACAAGGGTTTTCAGAATGGACGGGTTAGCCTGCCCCAGCACGCGGGATGCCACGCGCCCCTTCTCGTCCAGGATCACGGTGGTGGGCACCGCTTGCGCGGGTACGTATTTGCTGAGCGAGAGAAGAACCTTGCCCGTGACGTCTTTGAAGGAAGGGTAGGTGACGTTGAAGCTGCGCTCGAAGGCTTCTGCCGTGTTCTTCTCGTCGCGCACGTTCACACCGTAAAAGGCGATTTTATCTTTGAATTCTTCGGAGAGTTTCTGCAGGTCGGGTGCTTCGGCGCGGCAGGGGGCGCATCCGGCGTACCAGAAGTTCAGCAGTACCGGTTTACCACGCAGGGATTCGGCGGTGACAGTTTTTCCGTCGAAGAGTTCACCGGTGAAGGCGACAGGGTCACCGCGTTCGGCTTCCTGGTATTCGGTGACGGAACCATCGCCCGCGATATAGCCTTTGTTATCGCCCGAATTTGCCTGTTTCGCTAGGGAATCATCGCTGGATGAGCACGCCGAGAGAAGCACGGCACCTGCGGCGGTGGCGCAAATACCCGCGCCCGTGTGCAGGAGCGCGCGGCGAGTGAGTGGGGTATTTGGCGTCGTGGGTTTTGGCATAGGGTTCATGCTTTCCTTCCGTGCCAGCTGGCGGCGGCATCGGTGTGTGCGAAGGCCTGCGTTCTTAAACTATAGGAGACTAGCTTCCGGGAAGCTGAATTACGCCGCCGTACAGGGGCGAGGCGGGCTCGGAGTACCCGCTCACCTGCGGCATTTCATGGTCAAAATCCGTGCTCTTAAAGTCGAGAGAGGTGATCGAGGCAAGGTTACACTGGCGTGTGCGCGGGTCATGCTGCAGCAAGCGGCCTTCTAACCCCAGACGGGTGACCCAGATGGGCAGCTGATGCGAGACAATAATCGCTTGTGCGCCTTCGCCACCTTTGTCGTAGGCGGCGCGTGCTGCATCCTGAATAGCGGATGCCATGCGTTTTACCTGGTCAAGGTATGGTTCCCCCCAGGATGGGCGCAGGGGGTTGTAGAGTTTGCCCCAGTGTTTACGGTTGTGCAGAAGGCCCTGCCTGGTCACGTGCTCGCCCTCAAAATAGTTATCGGCCTCGATAACCCGCTGATCCGCATGTGCTTCCAGACCCAGCAGCTCGGTGATTGGCGCGGCAGATTCGCGGGTGCGCAGCAAGGGTGAGCACACCAAATGCACAATCTTGGCACCGTCCTGCGCGCGCTGAGCAAATTCCTGGGCGCTCATGCGCACCATGTGCTGACCCTTCTCGGAGAGAGCGTAGTGCGGCAGACGACCGTAGACAATACGTTCGGGGTTGTGAACTTCGCCGTGGCGCATCAGGTGAACCGTAACCGTGGGCTGAGTAGTCATTCTCTCAGTTTCTCAGACTTTCGGCGCTACCCCAAAATATATTGCGAAGTGTCCGGTTAGCGGGCAAGTTTCTTGTCGAGAATCTTGCGCATGCGTTTGGGGTTAATACGCCAAAAATCTTTCGCTTCGCCGTCGATGCGCAGCACCGGAATTTCGGTCTCGTGGCGTTTGAGCAGGTCCGGGTTATCGGTAATATCGAGCTCGGTATAGTCTAGGCCGTATTCGGCGCAGATTTCGCTCACTGTTAGGCGCGCATCCTCGCAGAGATGGCATCCGGGGCGGGTCAAAAGTTCAATGACAGGTTCAGGCATAGTTCCCAGTGTATACCCGTGCAGCTTCTTGAGGTTCTGCCGCGCGATCTTGTGTGCCCACGTCTGCACGCGATATATGTCTGATAGTTATGTTCCCCTGTGCTCTATATTCTTGTTCGCACATATGCTCGGTCGGGAATATATACAGGTCAGAGCGCCACATCTAGGTTCACGCACTGGTGCGCCAGAGGCAAAACACCCCGCATCCTTGCGGTTTAACCTGCTGGATGCGGGGCGCAGAAGCCTTAATTACTTCTTATTGCGGCGCTGGTGGCGAGTCTTGCGAAGCAGTTTACGGTGCTTCTTCTTGGACATACGCTTGCGGCGCTTCTTAATAACGGAACCCATAGGATTTCCTCACTTTTCTAGACCCGGCCAAACCAAACCGGTTTGGTAGCTACCCGGGTATGTTTATACCGGTATAAACGCTCTAAAAGGCATTTTAGGCACAGCAGTGCCTAGGCGTTTTGAGAACGCTACCTTCCTAGGGTACAAGGTAATAGCCTATTTTCACCATTTGAAGGGCAGAAAACCTTCGATTTTGCGAGCTTTCTCTCGCCCCCAGTGTCTTTTCCACCGCAGCTGATATACATGAGGCGGCGAGAACCACGGGTGTATACTCCCGAGTTCCCGCCGCCCCAGATGGTGGCGCGATAGCGCTAGTGGCGCCTCTTGCGGTTCTTCTTCCCTTTCGAGAGGGCACTGGCGCCCTTAGAAGTACCGTTCTGAGCCGGTTTTTTAGCCTCGCTTGCGGAGCTCTGCGTCTTAGCCTGCTTCTTCTGAGCAGCAGCCGCTTCCGCCGCATGCGCCCGCTCGACCGCTCCCAGGACGTCGAAGCCCTCAAAAGGATTCGGAGCGCCGTTAGCGTCTACTGCCGTCAGGGCCTTCTTATTAGCGGATGCAGACTTCGAGGCGCTGCCTGCTACGGGCACAGGCTTTTTCATCTCGGGTTTCTTCGAAGCCGGTTTTGCCGATGCCTGGGCAATTTCCGAAGGTGACGGGGCGGGTTTTACCGGTGTTTTCTCGGTATCTGCCTGAGCCTTCTGCTTGGGTTGAGATTCCACAGGCTTATTCTCAGTTTCGTTCACCGCAGAAGCAACCGGAGTCGAATCGACACCGCTCAGATTAGCCGTTTCCGGGCGGGCAACCGCTGGAACGGGCTGCGGTATGGCTGCAGCCGCCACCGAAACATTCTTCGCCGGAGCCTGAGAATCTGAGTCCTTGCGATTGGGGCGTTTAACCGCCACGGGCTCAGCGGTCGGCGTCGACACCGAATCGGGTGAAGGCTCGTCTAAAGTAATCGCGCTCTGTAGCTCAGAACGTATCTCTTCCGGAGTTTCCTCCAACTCGACATTCGCCGCCGCCCTCTGAACGGGCGCATCCGAAGGTTCTGCCTTCACAGAGTCAGAAGAATCCGTCTGAGGAGTTTCTGCAGCAGGTTTCTCGTGCTTCGCCGAATCTACGCTCTGTGCAGGGGCGGATGCGGGCTTTTCCGCAGGCTTAGTAGGCTTCGAATCTGTCTTATCCGAAGGTGCTGCCTCCGGCGCGGGCTCGGCGCTCTTAGAAGTTGCATCGCTCGATGGCTTCGAGGGTTTCGGGGCCTCAGCAGGCTTGGGAGCCTCTGCCGCCTTCGCCGGTGATGGCTCCGTCGCTGGTTTCTTAGGTTCTGTGGAGGCTTCCCGCTCTTGCTCAACCGCCGAAGACTTGGAGGCCTCGGCGGAGGCAGCGGCAGGGGCATCCTCAGGCGATGAAGCAGAAGCGGACTTAGGCTCTACCTTAGGAGGTTCTGCCGCAAATTTCGCGTTATCTGCGGCTTTCTGCTCGGCCGCCTCCTGCGCCTCAACCAGCTTGACCGCCTGGGTATGCGGCAGGTCAAGACCGAAGTAATGGCGAACGCGGCGAATCAGGCTGATGCGCTCGCTCGCGGGCTTCTCCGCTTTCTCTGGCTTTTCGGACTTGCGCGGTGAGAATTGCGCGGGTCGCACGGGCGGCACGTTTCGGCGCAGGGGCGCACGAATAACATCGTCCTCCCCCTCAGCTTCGGCCTGGGTTGAGGTTGCGGTCTCGGCCTGCTGTCCCATGGTGCGCCACGGAATAAGGCCGGTCGCCACAAGCTCTTCAGCGGAGATTTTACCCACCGGAGCCTTCTCGACATAGACTTCCCGAGCGGGTTCTTGTTCGTCGGGTGTCTCTTCAGCGTCTTTATCCTCGGTGCTTTCGGTCGAGTCTTCGTGAGAGGCAGAGTCGTCCTGCGATTTGCCCTGTGCCTCTTCCGAAGACTTGGATTTTTCGGATCCGTCAGCAGACTTGTCGGGAGCCTTTTCTGCCGTTATCTTTTCAGCAGATTCTTTGTCCTGTGCCTCGTCAGATACAGACTCGCCGGGTTTTTCAACCGGCAGGACGTCATCCTCAAATTCGGGCTGCACGCTCTCAAGCTGGGGTTCGTGCGCCGCAGTTTCCTCAAGGGGGTCGATCGGAGACTCGTGGGTGCTCTCGACGGTTTCCTGCTGCTCGGGAATGTCAGCCGTGGGAGTATCACCCACGTTCTCGGCGGATGCGGTTTCCTCTGCCTGGTCTTCCTCGAAGCCCACAGCCACCGGGGTCGGTACGCGCATACGTCCTTGACGGCGGCGTGAAACGGTGCTTCCTTCACGAATAATTTTTGGAAGCTGCGCGGCCGGAGATTTCTCCTGCTCAGCCTTATATTCTGATTCGGGAATATTCTCGTCGGTATCCTGCTCTGGTTCCGCCTCCTCGTGTTCTTCCACGTCAGCGTCGGATTCGGGCTCTTCAGAAGAATCAGTGCTTTCCTCGGAGTATTCCTCCTCTTGGAACTCCTCGTCATCCTCAGAGGGGTCACCAGGCATACCGTTCGGGGTATTTGCTGCCTGATCCAGTTCTATGCCAGCTTCGGAGTATAGCTCTTGCAGCTGGTGGGCAATTAGCTCGCGCGCGGTGCGGGCATCGCCGTCTTTGACAGCATCTACAATGGCACGGTTTTCCACCCGGATGCGCGTCATCGTGCTGCTCCACAGCGGCAAACGTCCCATAAGCGACAGCAGGGAATCGAAGGAAGACTGGCGGATCGCAACCAGCAAGCCCACGACCAGTTCGTTACCCGCCAAACGCACTAGCCGGTGGTGGAAGGTCAAAAGCTGGTCAAGAAACTCGCCAATACTCAGAGTATCGTCTTGGAGCGTCTCAAGGGCCTCATCAACCTCATCAAATGAGACCTTGTCGGGGTCAATATTAGATACCGCCCAGCTCTCAAGCAGGATGCGGGTCTGCAGCATATCGCGGGTTGGGTAACGCGATGTAGACATGTGCAGACGAATGGGCCCCGCAGCCGCAGCTGCCGGTTCCTCATAGAGATAAGGAATGATCTCTTTACCGCGCCCAGAGTACAGGCGCATCAATTCCATATCTTCAAGGGTTTTGAGTGCATCTCGGGTTCGGGAACGCCCCACACCGATGGCGTGGGCAATCCGCTGATCGTCAGGAAGGCTTTGACCGAGCTGAATATTGCCTTCAAAGAGCTCGGTCTCAAGCCAGCGCAGAATCTTGCGATGAATAGCCAATGAGAACTCCGTTTATACGAGTTAGAGGTGGGATGCTATAAGAACCGTCGTGCACGCGTGCGGTCTATACCGCACAACACCACGAGACGTATGCTGTGAAATATCCATGTTACCGGCGCCTTCCGAAAACGCGTGAAAGCAGCCCGCGCGGGGGTTCTTTCGGGGTATCTGCAGTGCCGAATGCTGAGGTGTATTCCGTCTGTGTCTGGTACGGAAGTTCCTCGTTCTTACCAGATTTTTCGGATGCCGTGCTCTTCGTCTTGTCAGAGGCGTCGGCTGCCTCTTCGTCCTCTTGAGGACGGGCACCCTGCACGGAACTCATTTCCGGGGTGACGACGGGCAGCACCGCTGTGAAGGTCACGGAATCTGATTTGACCGGCGCATTCTCGGCGAGTTTAGCTTCCACGGCCTTAGCCTCTTCGGATTGTGCCTGCGTCATATTCTGTGCGGCGGCAGGGGCGGCTTCTGCTGGGGTTTCAGCACCCGATTTTTGCGGTTCCTGAGCGGTTGACGATGACTCTTCCACCTGAGCCGCTGGCTTTTTCTCGGGCTCCTGAGTTTTTGCGGCAGAATCCGAGGAGGCGGTACCTTCGGCGGACCTAACCGTTGCGGGTTTTGCCGGTTCCTTGGTCTCAGGCGAGCCAGCGTTCCCCTGGCCCTTCTCGGCCTGCTTTTTCTGCGCAGTACCCTGTACCGCACGTTCCCCATTTTCCGTGCTCTTTTCGGCAGTGTCGATGCCGTAGCTCACGGTAGAAGATGTGCCGGGCTGGGCAGCGGTTTGTGCGTTGGTCGCAGTGGTTTCGGCGGGCTTATCCTCGGGTTTCTTCTCGGATGCAGCCGCCTGCATCGGGGATTCGGCGGGTTTCGCAGCCTGGGCTGGGGTTTCTTGAGAGCCCGTGTGCGCTTCGGTTTTCGCACCGAGTTTTCCGGTATGCGCCTGCGCCGCCCGTTCCGAACCCGGCTTTGGGGCAGAAAGCTCTTCACGGACCGATTGTGCCTGAGCCGATTCTGTTTTCGCAGCGGTTTGAGCCTGCGGCGAAGGTGATTCGGGTTTCTGAGGCTTTGTCTGAGCACTCTTGTGAGTATCCTTCACGGGCTTTTGCGCTTCGGCCTTCGCGGCATGAGAGGTCTGCTTAGACTCGGCGGAGCTCGGCTTCACAGGCTTAGCACCCTCGGTTTGCTGGGCAGGCTGCTGAGTGCCCGAAACGTGCGTGCGTTCTTGAGTCTGTGCCTCAGCGTGGAGCTGTTTCACGTCTTGAGAACGCGCGGGAGCCTTAGTCTGCTCGGCGCCCTTCACAGACGATTCAGCGTCCTTCTGAGCTGACACGCTCTTGTCGGTCTTCTCGCTCTTCACTGCCTCCGGCTTTGCCTGTGCGGTCTTATCCTGCGACTTTGACCGGGGAACAAAGCCGCGAGCCTCGGGCGAGAACCCCTGCTGACCGTCATCAATTCCGTCGTCATACCCATAGGACTGCTGCGGTTTCTCCTGATAGGAAGACCCCGAAGGCGTGAAAGGACGCATGGGAATAAATTCGTTTTCCTCAACGGTTCCGGCGGTTTCTGTACCCTCTTCCGATGCAGCGGGTGCCGCCTGCTGGGCAGGTTTTGACACGATGCGCGCGGCAGATTTAGTCGAGGTCTTCGGTCCCAGACCGGAGGTCACCGAACTCTCGGCAGAACGTGCTTCTTCATCAAAAATAGCGGGTTTTGCAATCGCGGCGGTCGTCGTCTTCTTCTTAGCAGACGATTCGCCCTCAGCGTGCGAATCATGAGCGCCAGCCTCGTGGGAAGTACCCTGCCCATCGCGGTCTTTCTGCCCAGAAGCCTTCTCGGCATCCCGCTCGCCCGCAGGGCTCGCTCCGGGCTTCACACCAGCGTTCGCGGAACCGGTAGAACCGGGGAAAGCCTCGAAACGCTTGCGCTGCGAAAGGGTCTTGGATACACGTTCCTGAGGCGTCGGCTCGGGCTGCTCAACGACAGACGAGGATTCAACGGGCTGGGCGGGCGCATCCGAATCCGAGGTCTTATCTTGATCTTGTACATCTTGAGCATGGGCAGTGGCAGCTTCACCAGCGGTTTCATCGGTGGTTTTACCGGTAGCTTTAGGGCGCTGCTCTGTATCTTGATCTTGCTGTTTCTGCTCGTCGGTATCAGACTCGCCAGAACCCGTGGTTTTCTCAGCCTTGGTCTCGGCGCTGGGCTTTTCAGTCTTTTCGGTTTTCGCGGTGTCATCGCCTGAGGACTCGACAACATCGACAACCTCAATCACGGAAGCCTGTTTAATCTGCGACTCCCGCTGTTCCTTCGTGCTGTGTGCAATCGCCTGTATATCGGCAACCCAGGCGGTGATCTCGTCAAATACTTCAGGGTTCAGCGAATAGAGGCGGCGCTGCCCCTCGACCAGCACGGTGACTGCCCGTGCCTCACGTAGAACCTTAAGGTGCTTTGAGATAGTGGGTTGGCTCATGTTCAAGTGCTCAACAACGGCACCAACAGTACGTGTTTGTTCAGCCAGAAGATGAACGATATTGCGGCGGGTGGGGTCCGCGATCACTGAAAAAACGTCTGATTGCATATAGCGATTATGACATATTTCGGCGTATGCTCGATACCTGTTTTATGGGTTCTAGCCCGAAACTACGCGGTTTTTCGCTAAGCTTTCCGCGTATATTACCAAATGCTCATAATATTCCGTTCTAGCTATATATCGTTTAGGGCATATACACGCCCACACAGTGCATGCACCACAACAACCGTTCCAACATTATCCCTAGAAATACCTATGATGTTCCGCTCAGCTGTATGCCTGGGCGATACACTAGAGAAAGCTAAACATCCCCACCAAGACCGTACCCCGCCCAAACTCTGCGCACGATCGGAAAGGAGGCACCCGTGGGACGCTATCTACGTCGCCTGCGCGCGCATCAGCGCAAACGGGTGCGCGATTTTTCTGAGGGTCGCATCTCCACCGCTATCGGCAAGGTTCCGCCTACATCGCCGATGATGTATGAGCAGGAAGAGGTTACTCGCCGCTTCAACCCCTTCGATATCCGAAGCTACGAGAAGCTGCGCAACCTTATTGATACGACTGTCTTCTCCTCACCTTCGCGAACCGCTATCGCGTCCTTCTTTCTGGTGATCATTTTCTTCACCGTAACGTTGAGCCTGCCGATTTCTTCGGTTACAGGCGAACCTGCGCCATTTCACCACGCTTTTTTCACCGCCACCAGTGCGGTGACCGTGACCGGTTTGACGACCGTTTCAACAGCAGCCCAGTGGTCAGTATTCGGGCAGGTTATGATTCTGCTCGCCTGCCAAATCGGTGGTTTAGGCGCGCTGACCATGACCTCGCTTCTTGCCCTGGCGATCGGGCGAAAAATGGGTTTGCGCTCTAAACTTATCGCGCAGGAAGAGCTCAGTATCGGGCGCCTCGGTGAGGTCGGCAGCGTGCTTCGTACCGTCGCTTATACCTCAATCGGGATCGAATCAACGATCGCCCTCGTTCTTACCCCGCGTTTTCTACTTCTTGGCGAGAATCTGCCCACCAGCCTGTGGCACGGTATTTTCTACGCTATTTCGTCCTTTAATAACGCCGGGTTCACCCCGCATTCCGATGGATTAGTACCCTATGGACACGATTTTTTCGTGCTCGCACCCGTTAGTATCGCGGTGTTCTTGGGGGCACTCGGGTTCCCCGTGCTGATGACGATTCAGCAGAAACCCTTCCGGCCCCGCGATTGGACTCTAACGACCAAACTCACGGTGACGACTACGAGCATCCTGTTCGTGCTAGGTGCCCTGCTCTGGGGCATAGCCGAATGGGCAAATCCGCGTACTATCGGCAATTACGGTGCAGGTGAGAAAGTTCTCAGCTCGATTTTCGCTTCCATCATGACGCGCTCGGGCGGGTTCAACCTGGTCGATATGAACGATATTCGCCCGGTCACCGGCCTCATAACCGATGTGCTCATGTTTATCGGCGGCGGCTCAGCATCTACCGCAGGTGGTGTGAAAGTCACCACGATTGCCGTGATTATGCTTGCAATTATTGCGGAGGCACGCGGCGACCAATTTGTGATGACCTTCGGGCGCACTATCCCGGTGTCGGCGCTGCGCATCGCCATTTCGGTGACGATGATGAGTACCGGAATTGTGCTTGTGGGCACCGGAGTTCTGCTGGCAATAACAGACCAGCCACTCGTGCGCGTGCTCTTTGAAGTCATTTCCGCATACGCAACCTGCGGACTGTCAAATGGGCTCTCTACGGAACTGCCGCCCTCGGGCATCTATGTGCTCTCCCTGCTCATGTTTATTGGGCGAATCGGCACCATTACCGCCGCCACCGGTTTGGCGCTGAGGTCTCGCCGCCGCCTGTATAAGTACCCCGAAGAAAGGCCCGTCATTGGCTAGTAACCATAACGCCCCCGTACTGATTATTGGGTTGGGACGGTTCGGTTCGGCGACCGCAGCCCAGCTTCACGCCCAGAATAAAGAGGTTCTCGCCATTGAGAAAGACCCCGAAATTGCGCAGAAATGGACGGGCGTGCTCACCCACGTTGTCTCAGCAGATGCTCGCGATATTGACGCGCTCAGGCAGCTGGGTGCAAGCGATTTCGGGTCTGCGGTTGTAGGTGTGGGTACCTCGATTGAAGCTTCCGTGCTGATTACCGCGAACCTAGTCGATCTGGGGGTTGAGCGTATCTGGGCGAAGGCGATCACCCCCTCACACGGCAAGATTCTAGAGCGTATTGGCGCGCATCATGTGGTCTACCCGGAGGCGGATGCGGGCCGCCGCGCCGCACACCTGGTGTCGGGGCGCATGCTGGACTATATCGAATTCGACGACGATTTCGCGATCGCCAAGATGCGCCCGCCGAAGGAGACTCACGGGTTCACCCTGGCGGAGTCGGATATTCGCGCGAAATACGGGGTGTCTGTGGTGGGTATTAAATCTCCTGGCGAGGAGTTTACCTATGCGGATGCGGCAACGCGCATCCATTCCCGGGATATTCTGATTGTCTCGGGGCAGGTGGATCTGATCGAGCGTTTCGCGGCCCGCCCTTAGGTTCTGTCGTCCCCCTCTCCCTACATAGAAAGAGCCTTTATTTGAATAAAGGCTCTTTCTATGTAGGGAGTAGGCAGGAGGCGGGGCTAGTCAGCCGTGTACTGTTCGCTCAGCTCTGCGGAGCGGGCGGCGCAGGCACGCATCGCATCCTCGGTGAGATCGAAAAGTCCCTGGTCAATAAAGGCATTGATAGCGCGCTCAGTGGTTCCGTTCGGGCTGGTAACAGCCTTGCGCAGGGCGGCGGCATCCGGGTTACTATCCAACAGGTACCCGGCGCCCGCAATCGTTGCGGATGCGAGCCTCTGCGCGGTCTCTTCATCCAGACCGAGCTTCACACCGGCGCTCGCCATAGTCTCTGCCAGCAGGAACCCGTAGGCGGGGCCGGACCCCGAAACAGCGGTGACCGCATCCATCTGGTCTTCTCGCACCTGCACTACCATACCTACGGTTTCCAGGATCTTCTCGGCGAGCGCAAGCTGCTTCTCAGTCACGTTCTCACTCACTGAGATCGCCAACACGCCTTTGCCCACGCTTGAGGGCGTATTCGGCATGCAGCGGATCACCGGCTGACCCGCTGGAAGAGCCTTCTGCAGCGTATCGAGGGTGACTCCTGCCGCCACCGAAATGACGAGTGCATCCGGGGCGAGGGCGGGTGAAATTTCGCGTGCCAATTCAACGATTCCATAGGGTTTAACCCCCAACAGCACTACGGATGCGCCGCTGACCGCCTCACGGTTGGCTTCGGGCTTGAGCTCGCACCCGATCACGACGGCGTCTCGCCCTTTAGGCCCTAACTGATGGCGCAGGCGGTCTATGGAGTTTTTGCTTCGCACGGTGGCGCGGATAGCCTCTGCGGGGTATCCGCCCGCGATGAGCCCGGCAGCGATGGAACCGTTCATGGAGCCGGTGCCGAGGAATGCTATATGTTCGGTCATCTTCGATCCTTACTGTCTGCTTCGTTTGTGCCACGAGGACGTATGCCGCCCGCACCACAGGGTTTGTTATCTAGCATACAATCCAACACCGGATCCGGCGGCTCCCCGCATGTACTCCGGTACAAAAAAAGAGCTGTGGTTCGCGGCTAGAATGTAAAACGATGAAAACACGTCTAATTCGCTGTGCCCACCTTCTGCTGTGCACCGTGCTGATTGGCACGGCCACCGGTGGCGGGGCGATTATTCTGCACTACCTTCTGGATATCATGCAGGAGCTCACGTTCGGGCATACGGAGGCGGAGCATCCGATCGTGACGGATCACAGCGATACCGTTCGACGTGTGCTGGTGTTGATCGCGGTGGGCGTGGCGGTCTCTATCATCTGGTTTTTGCTTCAGCGGCGCACTAAGCTGGTGTCTGTTAAAGCGCAGATTCGCGGCGAAACTCCGCAGGAGCGCCGCCCGGGATTTCTACGGCAAACCCTGCACAGCCTCACTCAGATTGTGGCCGTGGGTGCGGGTGCGCCGGTGGGTAAAGAGGTTGCCCCGCGCGAGCTGGGCGCACTGTTTGCTGGGCGTCTGGCGGATCTGATACGCATCCCGCAGACCGTGCGCCCGGTGTTGGTAGCCTCGGCTGCGGCGGCGGGTTTAGCGGCTGTGTACCAGGTTCCGGTGGGCGGTTTTGTTTTCCTGTTTGAGGCTCTCGGTTTAGCGCTGTCGCTGCGCAATATTTTCACGGGTGCGGTCCTGGTTCTTGTGGCAACCTGCACTGCGAATCTGGTGATTTCGGATGCGCCCACCTACCCCGTCCCGCAGCTGCAGACCACCGGTGAATCGCTGCTGCTCGCGGTCGTTCTTGGTCTGGCTATCGCTCCCCTGGCGCTGTGGTTCCGGGCGGCGTCTCAACGCGCAGAGAGCCGCAAAACTACGAATTGGAACGTGCTCTGGCGGCTTCCTCTGGTACTTGCGTTGGTGGCGGTGACCTCGATTTTCCTGCCGGAGATTCTGGGGAACGGTCGCCCGCTGACCCAGCATATTTTCGATGCCGCATCCGGTTTATCTTCGAGCTCCAGCAGGCTTGACGCGACCGCCTTAAGCCAGGCGCTTCTCTATGCCCTCGCGTTGCTGGCAGCTAAAGCGATCCTGGTGGTGGCGAGCCTGCGCAACGGTGCCTACGGGGGCACGCTCACACCGGGGTTAGCCTTGGGTTCCGCCTGCGGTTTCGTGCTTACAGGCGCTCTAATCCTCGTGTTCCCGACGCTGACTCAGCTTCAACCGGGCGCGGGAGCGCTTCATGCATCAGAACTTCTCGGGACCGCCGGGCTGCTGGGCGCGGTCACTTTCCTGAGCCTGTCGATGAACGCCCCGCTGAGCGCCTGCGCCCTGATTCTCGGGTTCGCCGGGCAAGACTGGCAGGCGTATGCGCCTTTCACGGTAGCGGTCGGCACGGCATGGGGTGTCAAATACCTGTGGATGCGCTTAGGTAACAAAACACAGCACGCCCCGCAGACCGTAGCGCCTAGTCAGCGTTAAGACTCGGCTGGCTGAGGCTGAGCACATATAAGGGAATTTCGCGTGCTTCACGCGTGTCGCACAGGCGGCATGCACGGGTTTCTTGTGTGGATGCGGCTATAATAATTTACTTTACAGTGCACCTATTTTAGGTGTGTTCAGATTCTTCTACCGCCGTCGGCTTCATGCCTACGGTACCACGGGCGAAGATTCACCGGGTTTTCCGGGCGATACACGCACCCGAAAAAGGGAGCCAGCCGCGCATCCGGCTGCAGACTCAAGCTCGACTATACATATGGTGTTGTGCAAGGTAACTTCGTGTTGTACGCTGACTTGGAGATATCTCTCGCTATCCTTAAAGAGCCCAATATTTCCGGGGGTGTTTAGGCAACTCGTGCCCGTTTTGGGTACTATTGCAGAGGTTATCCCGCGAAATTCCAGCTCGCAGCCTAGCCATACCGCTGACCGCGCCTTAGCTGAGCTCTTACCGGTGCCTAGCACCCGCTGGATTTTCTAGGCGGAAAACCACCCCGCCCGCACCGGCTCAACACCTGCCCACAGACTTTAACACCAGCCACAGCATCCGAGGGAGACACGATGAGCGATAAGAATCCTCATACCTCTGAGCGCATACAGGATTCGCACCACCAGGGAGGTGCGCCTTTCAGCAATCCTCGACGCTCTCAGACTTCGACGACTGTGCAGCACGTGCAGGAAGAATCACCTGCCCAAAACTCGCTGCCCCCTCAGGATGCCGGGCCGGATACGCCCGCCCAGACCCCGCAGGATCCGCAAGACGCGAAGACTCAAGAGCCTGCTCAGAAATCTGCCGAGGATTCCTCTGCCGAGAGCGCTCACTCTGCCCAGTCCACGCCGTGGGGTTCACAGACTTCAAAGTCCCAGCCTGCCGAGGCCGAGAGCGCTCAACCCGCCGCCGTTGAGATCGATACGAACACCCCTGCGGAGGCACTTCCCCAGAGCATTTCACGCCCGGACGCTGACGAGGCTGTTCACCACGAAAATACTCAGACCCGTCAGCTGCCGGTACAGAGCCGACCTGAGCAGGGCCCGCTAAGCTCATATCTTTCGGAGAAACCACAGGATTCTGAGGCTCCTGAACCCGCCGTCGCACACGCGGAGGCACCGGAGGCTGAACCTGCCGATAACATTCCGCAGTCCATCTCGCGCCCGGACGCTGACGAGGCTGGCGACGCGGAAGACGTGAGGACCCGCCAGCTTCCCGCCCAGGCCCAGGAACAGGGCGCATTCCCGTCCATCGCCGATACGATGTCTGCCGCTCGGGCAGAGCGCGGGTCTAGTACACCTGCCGACTCCACCACATCCGAGGCGCAGGCTTCCGCAGAGAAAACCGGGACTAAGAAGGTGTATGAAGACACCATGCCCGCATCCGCAATTCCGATCATTACGGCGAACACCCCGGCGGTATCGGTCGGGGCACCGGCAAGCGGTCAAATGTCCGCGACCACGGGTTCGGTGCCTGCGGGTGCCGAGAAAACCCCCGAGCAGAAACGTTCGCGCGAGCTCAAGACCATTGTTACGGTGACCGCGATTCGTACCGTTCTGCTTGCCGCGTGCCTGGTGATGTATGGCTTCGGCTTTGGCGGCGGCGGAACCTTCAACATGATGCTCGGATACGGCGGCGCTGTATATATGCTCGTGCAGATTGCGGCGTGCATTTTCGCGGTGCGCTCGAAGTCTACGAAGGGCATGCGCATCCTGAATGGAATTAGCGCCGGATTGGGTATTATTCTGCTGATCGTCACGGCGATCGTCTATGCTGGCTGGTCGGGTGAGGATTCTTCAGCCGGGGCCTATATCTTCATCATGGCAGATATTATTCTGAGCGTGATTATTGCTTCGGCTCGGTCGATTATCGAGCAGCCGAAGGACGACGTTGAACCCGAGAGGTTAGCACGCGAATAGGCGGTCGTTTTCTCACAGTCTAAGGTCGGATGCGCCGGGTACGGTCCTGGCGCATCCGACTTTTGTATACACTCTTGTGAAAACACCAGGCTCTACGGCAGAAAACTATCGGCTGGCACGGTTTGGGACTAAATGCCTGTGTACCCCGTCAAAGGGCTGCAGACACTTCTAGTCTTAGAGAAGCCTGCCTAATCGGTCGATTTGTTACAGACTGTGACGTCATGCCTTGTTTACTAGACACTCGTGCTTCTTCGCCGGTATTACAGCCTCAAACCCTCGGTTGAACATGTGTATATCTGAGCTGTATTTAGCTTACGAACATTAAGTTTTGATAAATCATCCCTGAGTATGAGGGTTTTTAATGCCGCAAAGGCATAGTATAGAAACTCAACCTATACACCAGACATGCTTGCGAACCATATTTTGGGGGAATCATGAGCACACGAGCAGCATCTGCGGGAGCGTACACCGCCCTAGGCGGCGTTGAGCGTGCGCACGGCATCCCGCAGCGTGGCTCGGGTGAGGTTACCTTCAGGCATACGTTGGCATCCGTGGGGTACACGGTACGCGTTCTGTTTATGGTACTCCCGTATGTGATGACGTTCTTCGCGCTTCTGGTGAGTGGCGATTTGACTAGCGACTGGAGCCACATACTGTTCCACCCGATGGGGCAGTTCATTCTGGTATACGCGCTGGGGCATATTGTTGCGAACGTGTGCTTCAATTTTCGGATGGGCACCGGGCTGGTGCGGTCCGTCAATGCTTTAGGCGCGGTACTGTGTGTGGCGGTTTCTCCGCTGTGGTTCCGACTGCTCACGAGCGGTAACCTGGCGCTGGATGCGCTGTGGACGCTCACGATCGTGCCCCTTGAGTTTGTGGCGTGCTTGACGTTTTACATGCACGCGGTACGGAGGGATGGGTAGACCCCTCCAGACCCTCGCACAGTGTCAGTGAGAGCACCTCCCTAGTGAGCACCCGACGTTCGTTCTTCCGTCGGGTGCTCACTCTCTGTCCGAAACTTTTCGCAGTGGTACCAAAGTGGGAGCGAAAAATTGCATGGGGAACACGGTCTTCGCTTCTGGATTTTAGATACCCCGCATATTCTCGCGCGTAACAGCGCATAAGAGCGGGTAAAAGCTCCACCTGTTAAGTGCAGTGTTACCAAAATAACGCCTTGTCACGGAATATTGAAACACTGTTTATGTGGCGTGGGGTGTCTCAGATTCAACTTAAAGGTGTAAAATTCCTGCTGAAGACTAGCTCTACGACAAGTACGGCATTAGACACCCACTCGCCACAAGGAGCCCCGTCATGGACGACCACCGCCTCAACGCAGAGTCACGCATACAAAACATTACAGAACCGCCGCTTTTAGAACCTTCTAAGCCGCGGACTGCCAGACCTATCGCCTGGTCAATTCTTATATGCGCAATTCTCTGCGTGATAGCCGCAATTATTATTCCATTCCTCACTAAACAAACCACTCTCTCACTTGTGCTGTATGCGATCGGCGGTGTGCTCACAGTTCTCGCACTCATCGTATTTACCCGCCGGAAACGGCCAAACGTGGCGACGGTCGCCCACAAAAGCGTTGATATCTTTGGCGTTACACGCGCAGAACGCGAGTCCATCTACCAGCAAGCTACCGCTCAGCTTGAGGATCAGCAGGCGAAAACGCGGCAGAAAAGTCTCTATACCCTGCTTGCGCTCGTCGATAAATGCCTTGAGGACGAAACTTTAAGCTACGAAGACCGCAATAAGGAGGGGCAGCGCATCGTCAATAAGATCAGTGGGTACATTCAGTCTCCGCCGATTTTTGACCCGCATGCCCTAGAGCTTACGAACGGCGCATTTCACGCGAAGAGCGCCCTTCTGCGCGAAGAAGCTGAGCTGCGTTTCGGCCTGATGCAGCAGATTCGCGACCGTCTGCGCGCCCCCTCGGATGCGGGCGGCTACCAGGACGGCCCGTGGACGAACTTTGAATACGATTTTTCGGGGAGCACCTTCTTCTACCCCATCGAGTTCAGCGGAGTCTTCTTCAATAAGACCGCTGATTTCAGCGGCTGCACCTACATGCACGAAGCCGATTTTAGCGGCACGATCTACCGTAACTGGGCGGATTTCCGCGGTTCTACCTATCTGGCGCACGCGAACTTTAGCGGGTCTTCGTACCACGGCGCGGCGTCGTTGACCGATTCCGTATACCGCAGTACCGCAGACTTTAGCGGTAACCTGTACCTGGATCAGGCGAACTTTAGCGGGTCTACGTACCATGAGGCGGTAACTTTCGTGGATTCCACGTACCGCAACTGGGCGGTGTTTCGTAACTCAACGTACCTTGGCGCGGTGGATTTCAGCCGTTCTGAGTATCATAATCAGGCGAACTTCCATAACTCCGTCTATACCGGCACGGTAACCTTCAACAACTCCGTTTATCATAATCAGGCGAACTTCCATAACTCCATCTACACACGGGTGGCGAGTTTTGGCGACTGCACCTATCATCGGGCGGATTTCAGCGGGTCTGTCTACACGGACGACGTGCATTTCAATAACTGCCGTTACGGTGGCGATGTGTATTTCCGTCGGTCTGTCTATAACGGTTGGGCTGATTTTCAGGGTTCGGTGTACAGCAAGTGGGCGAATTACACGAGCTCGCTGTACTACGGTCTGGCGGGGTTCCAGAACTCGACGTATGCCGACAAGGCGCTCTTTAGGGGTTCCGTGTATGGCAATGCGGTAACCTTCCAGGGTTCTGTCTTTACCGGCGCGGCGCCCGCTTTCATGAATGTTGAGGCGTGGGCGCAGTACATTTCGTTCTTCGCACCGACGGAGAATGTCTTCTCTCTGGGGCAGGGCTACGCTATCGATACCGGTGCTTCCGGGCTGCCGAGTGAGTGCCCGCCGCTGGCTGTGGAGTATCGGCAGTATTTGGCGCATAAGAACGGCGAGCTGCAGGAGATCACCCAGCATCTTCACGGCGACGATGCGCGCAGCACCGATAAGCTGGACCTTACCAAGGAACTTTCGAGCAGGCTGAAGTCTACCGTTGAGGAACTGCACGCCTGGCGCGAGAAAATCACGACGATCCCACTGCAGGAGCAAGACCGCCAGCAGGTAGGGGTTTAGGGGTTCCTTTCCCCTGTCTCTTGCGCGTCCTGCGTAAAAAGGCTCTTTATTCGAATAAAGCGTACTTTTCGCCTCTTTATTCGAATAAAGAGCCTTTTTTAGCGGCTGAAATCTGGAGGCGGCGAATAAGGATGCGGTAGGGTGAAGGGGCACGCCCCAACCACTGGCAAGGAGCCACCCGCCATGACCGCCGGAGACGAGAAAACCCTGATTACCTCACGGCAGGAACGTTACCTAAAAGCCGTCGAACTGCTCGACTCTGCCCGCTCGTACACACGGCTGGGCGCGGTGCACGCACTCGTGGCGCTGGCAGATGAATACCTTGCCGATAAATCCTTATCGGAAGAAGAAAAGCACACGGAAGGCCAGCGCATCGTAGATGTTCTCTGCGCCTATATCCGCTCCCCTTTTGATCTGGCATTTCGGTACGATGAGCTCTCGCAGGATAAGCCCAGCCCACACGGCAGCTATCGAGAGAACCACCAAGAGTTTTCCGTACACAGAGCAGAGCTTTTGGCAGAAGCAAAGGTTCGTCAACGGGCTTTGCAGGAAATTCACCGCCGGTTGCGCCATTTTCCTCAGGGTGACAGAAGGAGTTATGTAGAAGGCTCGTGGTCTGGGTTTGAGTACGATTTCTCGAATAGTGTTTTCTTCTACCCGGTTGATATGAAGGATTCCTGGTATCAGAATTCCGTTGATTTCAGCGGGTGCACGTACTACGCCAGCGCCGAGTTCAGCGGTTCCACCTATGAACGAAGCGCCTATTTTTGCGATTCTACGTACTACGATTGGGCTTTCTTCAACGACTCAATCTATTTTGGTGAAGCCCAATGGAGCGGATCTACGTACCATGATTCGGCGCGTTTCAGCTGGTCTGTTTACTATGGTGAAGTTTCCTTCCACGATTCTGTTTATGGTGGTTCGGTCTTCTTCGACCAGTCTCTCTACTACGATGAGGCTTTATTCTATAGCTCTACTTATGGGGGCGAGGCAGGATTCGACGGCTCTCTGTACCGAGGCTCAGTTTTTGTGAGTGATTCGGTCTTTGACGGAGAGGTCTCCTTATACGGGTCTGTTTTCTGCGGTGCCCTGAATTTTGGTACCGACTTTTTCGGGGAACCTTATCCTTCGCGGTTTGTTCAGAGTGTGCCCTGTTTTGTTGCTGAAAAGAATGCGCGGGCAGCGTTATTTGGCTCGTCCAGCAATAATTTTGTGGTTGAGGACAGCGGTTACTCTATAGTTCTCGGCGCTGACGGTCTTCCACTGGAATGCGGTTTTCTATCTACAGAACAGGCAGACTATCTTACGACAAAGTTTCGGGAGGTGTACGAGACGCGAACTTATTTTCGTGACTCGCAGGTCCCACAAGAGCGGCGAGAGCTTCAGGAAAAGTTCGAGACGCTCAGGGAAGAGCTACGAGCCTTCCGGAAGGATGTTACTAGCCTGCCGCTTAGCAACTAAATTTCCCGCATGGATGGGCTTATCTACGGTAGTGTAGAAAAGGAATACACCACTCACTCATGAGGAATAGATAGTTAATGCCAGAAGAATACGAAGATGTAGAGGCTACGTTAGAACAGGGTACTACGCCAGACCCCTCGCAAAAGGAGAAAAGACGGGGGAGATTTGTAGGCTGGCTCAAAACCCGGCCAATTAATAAGATCGTAGGTAGTACCCTCATCTTCGAAACGCTGTGGGTAGCCTTATTCTGGTTCATACCTCAAGTCCTCCACTGGTGGAGTTGGAACTCAATTGTTAGTGCTGAGCATTTCGTACAGTTCTATTTTGCGTGGGGTCTTGGGATCCTCTCACTCGGATATATAGTGCTGATTCTGTGGCCTATCTTCAAAAAAGATGACGATCCTCGCTGGTTCCACGCACGCATTCTTTCCAGTGGTATTGTGGGCGGCGCGTATGCGTTCCTGCTACCCGTTGTCATGAGCCTACCCGAAGGCAACGTTAATTCTGGTGGAGCAGCGGCGCTTCGGCAAGCAATTCTTCTAGCGACAGGTGGGCTTATCGCTCTTATTGCGCTCGGTGAGACTCGCCGAAAAAATGATAACGACCGTGAAGCAGCTGAGAACCTTCGAATTCATCAACAAGATACTCTTGACCAACAGAAAGACCAGTTTGAGAAGCAACTAGAAAAACAACAAGAGCAGTTTGACGCGAATGCTTTTAAGGACCGTAAAGCAGAACGACGAGAACGCTATACCAAAGCAGTAGAACAGTTAGGCGATGAGAAAGCACCTGTTCGTATGGGTGGCGTATATACACTCGTTGGGCTTGTGGACGAATGGCTCGAAGAAGAGTCTATAAGAAAATATGAGGACAGACTCAAAGAAGGACAGGTTATTATCAATAACCTTTGTGCCTATATTCGTTCTCCATTCACTCTTGCATCTCACTACGATGAGCTTATGCAAGACACCCCAGACGCTGAAGGTGTCTATCAAGACAAAGTGCAAGAATTTTATGCAGACAAAGCCACATTAGATTCTGAAACAGATGTTCGCCTCAGTATTATTAAAGAAATTCACGACCGTCTACAAGGCTCTGGCAAAAACACGCCGGGGGCATGGTCAGACTTTGAATACGATTTCTCGGGAAGCACCTTCTTCTACCCAATAGACCTTACGAACTCTTACTACGCAAAACCTATTAATTTCAGCGGCTCCACCTACAAGGGCTGGGCTAACTTCAGCAACTCCACCTACAAGGGCGAGACTTACTTCACCGACTCCACCTACAAGGATGTAGCTGACTTCAGCCGCTCCACCTACCAAGCCTTGG
>NZ_KV815296.1:0-514 GCF_001814205.1 Rothia sp. HMSC036D11 | reverse complement strand
TGGATGTTTCACGTGAAACATCCACACCTTCTATCTTTATACCTGCTTCGTTTACAGAGCTAAAAACACTTTATATACTTTTTGAGGTTGTATTTTAGATAAGAATATCTTATGAAGATACTATCCATGAATCTCTGTATGACTTCGGCATAGTTCTTCCTGTAACCATTTCACCGTGTCGAAAGCGTAGGATTTTAGCCTGTCTCGATAAATACTCTTGTAGTCTCCTCAATATCCATAAAAGGATGCGCAGGCTTACAATTACCCTCAGCTCGGAGTTCGTTATTAGTCTCGTCCCACTCCACTCCCCTGCTCTGCTATATACACCATTGTAGGGTCCGTAAAGACTCGTCTACCTACCCGTTTTCACACATACTCCGGACCTCTGTGAGCTCTTCTTATCCGGAGACAATGGCAGATGGACAAGGAAATAACCCGCCACGATGCTCACTAAACCAGATATACACGCCTTATACAAGGCTGGGGGTGGTGATGTTTCACGTGAAACATCACC
>NZ_KV815295.1:0-202 GCF_001814205.1 Rothia sp. HMSC036D11 | reverse complement strand
AAAACTAGTCCGGCGACAACCTACTCTCCCACACCCATCAAAGTGCAGTACCATCAGCGCAAAGAGGCTTAGCTACTGGGTTCGGAATGGAACCAGGCGTTTCCCTCTCACTATAATCACCGAAACGTGGAGGCGAGGGGACTCGAACCCCTAACCCTCTGCTTGCAAAGCAGATGCGCTACCAATTGCGCCACGCCCCCGC
>NZ_KV815294.1:0-753 GCF_001814205.1 Rothia sp. HMSC036D11 | reverse complement strand
TCATAAAGAACCTACCTAAGTCCCTTATGAATAAGCCCTTAAGATGTAGAATGTATTGAACTAATTATTTTCGTGCTTCTAACTTTCCAAAACTTCATCCTTATTTTTAAGGTATAAAGGATTTTCAGCTCCTGGATTGTTTTCGTCAAATTCAGGAATAACAATTGCACGGCCTTCAAAATACTCCAAGACCTGATCAAGGTGATTCCGCGACACCTCCATACCGTAAAGTACATGCGGTGGGTCGTAGTCTCCATTTCCATACCAGGAATGCCGATACCGTAAGTCATTATCCGCACTTTGCAGAATCTGTGCCATCCACTTTGCCTGCAAGTATTCAGGGCCTTTATCCTCTCGGAATAACGCGTCATAGTCCCGCAACACCACGAAAACTCCTTTACTCAAATCCAGCCAATGCAAATCTTCCATGTACTCATAGATCAGATTTACTGGATCATCAGGCAATCCATAAGGATATTCAATAGGCCCTAAAAGCTCCTTAAAATATTCATTCTCGGTCCTTGCCTGGACAAGAGCAGAGCAAAAGAACTCAATAATTTTCCATCCCTGCTTTTGTAGCAGCTCTAGTTGCCGCTCTAAGACGTTATCTTCCTTTACATACACAACTGGGAAGAAGCTATTGCCACGCCCGTCGTTGTAGTAACCCATAATTGGTTATTCCTTGGCTATCAGTGCGTTGTTAGCTGTTCCCTCCGGTATAGGAAGTGCTCTCAGGGTACTCATCAGGATCAT
>NZ_KV815293.1:0-222 GCF_001814205.1 Rothia sp. HMSC036D11 | reverse complement strand
TTTGCTGGATATAAAACGCATGACAATGATTCACCAGAGAAAATACTAAAGGACCTGCCAGAACGGTTGTGATGATATAGAACGTTATATCAAAACCTTTTATTACCGAGTGATAGGTAGGTATGGTATATATTCCTATCAAACATGCATAGCTAATCATGAAAGCAAGCTTAGGTCGGTGTTGTTTGACCCCGAGCACGGGCTGACCCATCGTACGTTTCA
>NZ_KV815292.1:0-1283 GCF_001814205.1 Rothia sp. HMSC036D11 | reverse complement strand
ATGAAATCCATTTCCGTATACGTAATAGGATTCCTCCTTAACAGCAGTTGCGGCAGAACAGCCTCCGTAGCTTTCTTATTTGTTGACAGGCATAAAGGTATAGAAAATTAGTTGTCCGTAACTTCGCTATAAGTTATGGACAACTAAACTCAAGAAGGAACATGATCGATTATTCGGGATCGTCAAACTCGCTATGTACCAGGTGCACCTTTGAGGCAAGAGCAGGGTCATAAAACGGTGACTCAGGATAATACCGAGGGTCTTCCACATAGACTCCTGTAGAATCCTTATCATCAATCGTAAACCCATAGACGATCCCTTCTTTATCGTACAGAGGGTCCGGGGCACCATGAGGGAAATTCCTGCGCTGTTCTTCCTCAAAATCAGACCAGGGATACCGCACACCCTCACCAGCAATCATCACATTTTCCGCACCCATCAGCTCCTCAAACTGTGGAATATATGAGGTGGGAAGACCAACACCATACCCCACCACCACAGGATACTGTTCATAAATATTTCCCCGGAATTTGGAATAATGGTAAACCATATTTTCAGCTAGTTGAAGGGCATACTCCGGAGCATAAAAAGGCGAACACTCTTCCCGTACGCTAAAAAGATCCTCAAAGTTCTCATAGAATACAAAAAGTCCCTGACGCATATCATTCCAATCAGCTTCTGTAACAGCATTCATAACCCAGAAACCGTTCACCCACTGATCCGGCGCAATATTAAACCCAAGCGCTCGTAAAAGCCTACGCCCAAGTTCATGCGAGGTATCCACACCAGCACAATCCACCTCAACAATAAACCACCCCTGTTCCTGCAAACGAGGCTTCATGACCTGTTCCCAGTACCCACTCTCGTAAGTGAACACCGGAACAATGAACTCATCCTTATAGCCGCATTTATACCCCATAATGCTTATACAGAAGGGTCTGGCTCAGTAAATTCACTATGCACCAGGTGTACTTTCGAAGCAAGCTCCGGGTCATAAAACGGTGATTCAGGATAATACCGAGGATCATCAACATAAACACCCGTAGTCTGCGAACTATGGGTAGTAACACCAAAAAGCTCCCCATACTTATCGTACAGAGGGTCCGGGGCACCATGAGGGAAATTCCTGCGCTGTTCTTCCTCAAAATCAGACCAGGGATACCGCACACCCTCACCAGCAATCATCACATTTTCTGCACCCATCAGCTCCTCAAACTGCGGAATATACGAAGACGGAAGACCAACGCCATACCCCACCACCACAGGAAACTCTTCATAGATAT
>NZ_KV815291.1:0-338 GCF_001814205.1 Rothia sp. HMSC036D11 | reverse complement strand
TGAAAACTTGGTTGTTTTCTGTGTCTTATGCGCCGCCGCCTGCTTGGAAGATGTCGGTAGCGATCTTCTGCAGCTGTTTGTTCAGCTCGGTGAGGTCCTGAGATGCTTTCTGCAGGGACTGGTGAGTGTGAGGCCAAGTCTCATTACGGAAGGTAGACGCTAGAGGACCGTCCCAGTTATTGGGATCAGAAAGCTGCTGGCCTTCGTTATTGAGAGCGTTGATCTGCTCGGTGAGTCCACCGGTGATGATGCTCTGAATTTTCTGGATGGCATCTTTGGCGGCTTGGGAACTAAGGACGCGATCGCTCATGGGCGTTTCCTTTCACGTGGTTGGGTTC
>NZ_KV815290.1:0-1534 GCF_001814205.1 Rothia sp. HMSC036D11 | reverse complement strand
AGCGGAGGGGTGGAAGGTTATTGTTGTTGACTGTGCTGGGGTAAAAACCACGTTGGATTTTGCGTATCGTCTGGTTGAGAGTATTGAGAGTGTTTATGCTATTCCGGATGATTTTAACCTGCGTTGGGCGTCTGAAGATGCCTGTCTGATTAACTGGTTTGATATGCGTCAAGGACTGTTTGTGCTGTACAAGAATTTTGAGGACCTCTTTGTGATGGATGATAGGGCTGTTACAGCGTGCGTAAATATTCTGGAAGAAATGGAAGTATATTACGCCACTCGCCAATTACACGGCAGCGGGCTATATCAAGTCATGGTTGGTTATGGTTTTGATGTTTCACAGGAAAGCTTGCCGCGTGTGAAAGAGTTTTTCAACGATAGCATAGTGATTGCTGCTGACGGGGCCAAGTACCCTTGGTCAGGAATGGAAAAAAATAAGAAGTTTTTCTTTCCGGATGGTTTTCCGGATCCTCTGTATGAAGATGGAGATGACTGGATTAATGATCCTGATGAGTACCCAGAAAGTACCACCTATACCGGCGGCAGTAATGGGTAAAGTACATCCGAACAAACCTCAGTATTCAATATTATAAGCTTGATGTTCGTGATTCTGGATACATTATCCGCAATGAACCAAGGATTAGAGGAAGACGAGATACAGAACGTTTAGTAGTAGGTAGTAATGGCGATATCTACTACACCCCCAACCATTATAAAGATTTTGTATTATTAAGGAGGAGCTAGCGTGGAACAAGTTGATGAGGTCTGGGGATTTATTCCAGTTATATATATTAAAGAATCCCATATTTTGCGGGAGCGTGTTAGCTCTCTTGTGAAAGTAGGCTGGCAAATCGTAAATTTTATAAGTTCCAATATCTCTGACTCGGAGAGTCTAGAGGCGGAAGTTATTCGTGCCATTGATTGTCCTTGGCCTTTGCCAGACGAAGGCGCGTGGTGGACACTTGATTTTGTTGAAGAAATTGATCAATGGAAGGACCTGTCGCAAGGGCTTTTTGTTTATGTTTCTGACTTTGATGGTTTAATCCGCAGTAGCCCGGCAGAAGCGGATACCTTATACCAGCATATTGCACGTATGCAGGATCGTTATCGCTGGGAGCGTCTTCGCGACGGAGATGAAAATCTTAAGTTTATTTATGGTTTTGAATGTTCTGAGAAGAATCTTTCGTTGGTGCGGGATTTTTTCCAGGGATATGTGGTAGTTGTGGATAGGTTTGAACCTGAGCATCCTGAGCTTGAGAGTGCGGAGGCCCTGGGCTCTTTCGTGGATGAGTATCCGCATTTGCCAGAGTAGCGGAATAGAATCAATGAACCTATATATAAGAAAAGGCAGGGTTGTTTATGATTGATTGGTGTCGCTTGTGGGCAGCCCTGATGTTCTATATGCCGAACCATGATGAGACTTTATTTTGATTAAGGAATAAAAATATTATGAATTATTATGAGCCTATGGGTTTTTATATGTATAAGTGGGATGACGTCTTTTTCCCGGTTGTTTATGTGCGGGAGGATGGTG
>NZ_KV815289.1:7936-43226 GCF_001814205.1 Rothia sp. HMSC036D11 | reverse complement strand
GGCGCATAAGACACAGAAAACAACCAAGTTTTCACACACCCACATACACAAAGCTTCCCCTGGTACAGACGTATACACCCGTCTCATAGCCGGGGGAAGCTTTATATCCCATGAAACTTTGCAGAAAATCTGCATAAGTACATTCTTTATTTCTTTTCTACTGTTAAACTCACTCACTCTTCACCGATACAAAGATATTCTTTTGAGACGAGGTTTTTGCCATGCCTATTCCCTCACCGATACCCAGTTCAAGCTCACCGAGTTATTGGATATCGCCCGATGACCCGCATACCCCTTCCTCTGGCACTACCTCGCAGTCATCACCAATCGTGGGAGACCACCATAAAGTCAGTGATACATTCCAAAACCAACATTCTCATGCCTCGGGCACGATTTCCGGTGATGCCGCCGGAGGGTCTGCAAGCGGAAACGTGCAGCAAGATACCTTCGCGCCTTCAGGCCAGCACAGCCCAGATCTAGCACAGCACGAACCCTGGGCAAACCAGCCCCAGCATACTTTCCCGAACCCGCAGCAGGGCTCCAATGCATCAACAACAGCGAGCAGCCCTATAACCAGCGAAGGTTCTGATGGAACGGCGTCACAGTCTTCGCCTATCGTAGGTTCTCACCCTGATTCTGCCGCACCACCAACCGCAAGCAACGCCGTTTATGGGGGTAGCGGTACCCCTATCGAGGAAACATCAGGCAACGCCGCGCCGCAGAGTTCTGCTAGTGCGCCCGTCTCCACAGGAAGCACAAGTTCTGCTGGAGGCGACTCCGGGGGATTTCAGGGGAGCGGCTCTTCAAGTTCCTTTGACGATTCTTCGTCTACTCAAGGGTATTCTGGAGATTTCCAAGGGAGCGGATCCTCAAGCTCCTTTGATGGCCCTTCCTCTTCAACAGAGGGATATCCCCAATCTAGCGGAGACGCTTCTGGCTCAGCCCCGCTTTCCGGTTTCAATGGGGCTGGCGCCAGCATAGGTGCCGCCACTGCGGCAGGAGCTGCTGGAGGAGCATCAAATCAGGATTTCCAGTGCCATGCAGGTGACCCGGCGCCTACTACCGCGCAGAATGCTGGGGGTACCCCCACCGCAAATGGTGATGCCACAATGCACGTTAAAGAAAAAGTGCAGTTCAGTGATGCTGACTCCGACACACTTCGCAGCGCCCTCGACGCGGCAGCGGAGCATCTAGAAACGCAACAAAGCAAGCGAACCGGTGATTTCTATACCGCAACAACAAATTTCACCGGTAAATATTCAGAAGACTTCGCGACTATTCATAACCAACTCAAAACCAACGCCACGAATGTCGCTAGTATGCTGCGTTATGCGGCAAAACTCGTAGACTATGTCAAAGAGTGTGCGCACGTTGAGAACCGTAACTGCGATAAGGCACGCGAATGGGACGATAAGAGCTGGTGGCAGGGAGTTCAAGACTGGTGGAACGACAAAGATTCACCTGACTACGAGAAAAACCCTGACAAGCCAGCAGCTCCCGCTGCTCCTGCTACCACAGCTGATACTCCCACAACCTCCGTAATCATCGGCAATGGTGAAGGTATGTCTTCAGCTATGCCAGAAAATCTAAAGACATACACAGATAACGCTACAACCTGTGAATCTGACGCAACCGGTAAATATAATGCCATTACCAGTGCTCTTGCTGCATACCAAGGTTCCTGCAAACACGGCCAATTAGACATTAACGCTACCGTCAGTAGCCTTAACACCTGGATTCAGCAAAGCCAACAAGTTACGACATGGCTATCAGGGGTCGCTCAAGATTTCCGGGATGCAGGAGCACGCTCTGGAAACCCAGTCTCACTTTCTAACGCTTACCTCGATCAACAGATGCAGGCGCGTGGGCAGGGGAAACCCAATATTCAGCCCATTGAGGTTAACTACGCCGAGGTTTCTGGTGAGGTGCCGTCGTCCGGGTTTGCGAATGATCCGGTGAACGTGGCGACAGGTAACTTTATCGAGCCGGAAACCGACCTTATCTTTGCTGGGACGGTGAGTGAGTCTACGCTGTCCCTGACGCGTATGTATAACAGCCTGGCGGTCACCCATGCGGATGAGGTACCGTCGGGCGTGTTCGGGCTTGGCTGGTTCTCGACCTTGGATACCCACCTGAGCTTTGGGGACGAGCAGGCCTCGTGGTTTATGCCTGACGGGCGTGCGGTATTCTTTGATCGGGAAGGCGAAGGGTTCGCCCGCGCCGCCCGGGAGCCGTGGTGGCTGACGAAGGTTCCCGCCACAGACGAACTGTTTACTCGGGTGCGCGATGCGCAGGTGCACGCCTACGAGCAGGCTAAAGTCACGGGTGGTTCTGCTGTGGTTCCTGAGGTTCCGTTTGTGTGGATGGCGCACAATAACCAACACGAAGCGTATTTCTATGCGCCCTCTGGTGCGCCGGTGGCGCGCCGACAGGGGCACCTGAGCAGACTGACAGTGTTTATTCTGGCTGAGGATGGCGCCGTGACGGATCTGGTGCATCCGGTGGCGCATCGCGGTGTTCATGTGAACTATGAGCCCGCTGAGGAAACCGGTGGCGTGCGCCCGGCGGCGGCATTCACGTACAACACCATTGGTGAACGTGCCGGGGAACCGGTGCAGAACGTTGTCTATTCCTATACTGAAGCTGCTGAATCCAGTGCCTCGGTGCAGGTATCTGGTTTGCTCACCGAAGTAACGACCGGTACCGGAACGCGTACCTATACGCATAATGAGCGGGGTTTGATTCACCGGGTGATTAACTCGCGCGGCGATCTTGAGGTCACGAACACCTATGATGATTCCGGTCGTGTGATCGGTCAGATCAGCGAGTACGGGCGGGATATTTCCTATACGTATACTCCCTCGCTAACCACGATTATTGCCGATGCCGGTACCGGTGAGAATGAGAACCTGTGGGTCTCCGACTCGAAAGGTCGCCTGGTAAGCATCACGGCGACTGACGGTACGCGCATGTCGATGAGCTATGACCGGTTCAGCAACCGGATCAGCATTACCGAGCGTGACGGATCGCGCTTGGTGCGCACCTCCGATGCGCGTGGCCATATTAAGCGTGAGCGTACCCCTGAGGGTGCCGATTACACGTACATCTGGGATGAGCAGGATCGGCTGCTCTCGGTAAGTGTGCGTGATGCTCGAGATGTGAAAAACCTCAGCGATCCTATGCCGGTGAACTCGTACCACTACGAGGAAAGCACCTTAGTAGTGAATCCGAACCCGGTAGCTGTTCTTGATGGTGCAGGGGAAGCCACAACGTGGGAGTATTCTCCCGAGGGCGATATCCTGAAGATTACCGATCCAACCGGTGTGTTTACGGCCTTTGAGTACGATGAACACCACGATATTGTGGCGATGCTCAACCCTGCCGGTGAGGCAATCCGCTTCACGCGCGATGCTGCCGGTCAAGTCACAAGCGTCTCGAACCCGCTGGGGGCTACTACCACGCTTGAATACAATGCCGCTGGTGTTCTGACGAGTTTCACGAACCCGCTTGGGGCACGCTGGACGCTCACCTACCCGCAGCAGCCGGTCGGTGATGGCGCGCCGTATATGGTGCGTGCACATCAGCAGGGCGGTCAAGCCCGTGATGCCTCAGTCGGTGCTCTGCCTGAGGCCGTTACCGACCCGGCGGGAAATACCACCGCATTCACCTATACAGCCGGTGGGGATATCGCGACCGTCACGAACGCGGTTGGGGGCACAACCCGGCATGAGTACGACACCTTCGGGAACCTGATGAAGATGATCACCGCCGGGAACCGGGTGTGGGAGTACTCCTGGGATGGTCTTTCCCAGTTGGTCGGTTTGACCGATCCTACCGGTGCCATCACGCGGTTTGAATACGATCGCGCCGGGGAAATTACTCAGGTTACCGACGCGACGGGAGTTATTTCGCATCGGTCAATCGAACGGCATGAGGGTGTTGAGTCCGTTACCGGTACCGGTGAAGGTCTTTTCTCGTCGGCGTTCTTCAAAGTGGATGTGCTCGGACGCGTGACCGAAATCGGTCAGCAGGACGGTGCCTCCACCACATCTGCGTCCTCCTCACACGGCGCTTCTGGGGTGCCTACGGGAGCTGGTGCTGCCGGTGCGGGGGTTGCCGGGACGGGTATCCCGCATGGAGTATCCTCCTCTGCTGAGGCTATCGCCGCCGCTGAGGCTGCCGGTACATCCTCGCATCCGACGGGTCGGCAGATGTTTACGTATGATGCTGCTGGGAATATCGTTGAAGCCCTGGACGCCAATGGTGGGCTCACGCAGTATGTGCGTGATGCTGCCGGGCGCATTACACGGCTCATCAGTCCTGCAGGTCGTTTTATCGCCTACACCTACGACACCTGCGGTCGTCTTGTCACCGAGAGCGTGGGGCTCAATGAGCCTGTGCGGGTGACCGATCCCGTCACCGGGGCGTCCTCGTGGGAGGAACCGACTCGGTGGGCTGTAACGACGCTGGTGTATGATGCTGCCTCGCAGGTGATCGAGCGACACACCCCCGACGGGCTCGTGGAAAAGATGACCTATGATGCCGCTGGGCGTCTAACCAAGGTTCAAGCAGGCCGCCGCGTTGCCACCTATGCGTGGGATGCATGCAACCAGCTGGTGCGGGTGCAGGATTCCACTTTTGGTACCCGCCGCTACGCCTATAATGAGCTCGGTCAGCTGGTGCGGGTTACCGACGGGTTGGGAAATAGGACATTCTTCGCCTACGACGCGGACGGGCTACTGACCTCGGTGACTGATCCGACCGGGGCCATCACAGAGTACGAGTACGATGCCGCCGGGCGCATCCTTGAGGTTGCGAAGAAGCCTCACCCGGATAGCGCCGTTACGACTCCGGCTATTCGCACCACCTATACATGGGATGCCGCCGGGCGCCTGCTGTCCGAAGATGACGGGGTGCGTACCCGTTCCTTCGAGTACGATGCCCGCACGGGGGATCTGACCCGCACGCTCATCGACGGATCCTTAGCTGCTGAGTACGGCACGGGTACACCCGCGCAGCCGGGATCGACGATCACGTGGATGAAGGATCACACCGGGGATGCCCCGGTGACGTACCGGCGTGTCTTTGATGCCACCGGGAACCTGGTCGAGTACACCCGCCAGGTCGATGGGACCGAGAATACCAGTGAGCCTGGTACGGCTGCGGCCCTGGAGACGTTCACCAGTACAGGCTCGTATACGCTCACCTATGCGTATGATGCCGATGGGTTCCGCACGATGATGCTCACCCCCTACGGATCCTCTCAGTGGGTGCTTGATGGTGCCGGACGCCCGATCCGTTCAATCAACACCGCCTCAATCGCTGACCCTGGCGTGCGTGAGCGCGAGTCGGTCATTGGGGAATTCTCCTACGATGTGATGGGGCACCTAGTGCGTGCTCAGATCGGCGAGACTATCTCGACCTGGGATTTCGATCAGGACGGGTTGGTATCCTCCTATGAACACACCAGCGAGCAGGGCGATGAAAACACTGCTGAGGGTGTGCAGGTGATCCGGGACCACACCGGTCGGATTATCGGGCTTGATTCCACGACGACCGGGTTGGTGATGTACTCCTACGACGAGGCCGGACAGCTGACCGGTGCTCGCGCTGACGGGTATGAACTCACCTGGGTATATGAGAGCGGACTCATGGTTGCCGAACGTCTCTACCACCACAACACCACCGAGGATGAGACCACTCAGGGCAGGGTTCTGCTTGGTGAGCGTCAGTTCATCTATAACGGGCTCAACCAGCTGCTGCACTGCACCACGATTGAACGGCCCCACACACCTGAGGGTGCTTCTGCCGCGTGGGTGAGTACCGAAGTGTCCTACACCTATAACGCAGCCGGGCAGCGTACTGGGCAGAAGAGCGTCACCTCGGATGGTGTTATCCAAGAACGCACCTATACCTGGGGTATTACCGGTGCTCTGGCTACCGTCAGCGACACTACCAACACTGGGGATATTACTGTAGGTTCGCGTCTTCGGGTGCACGCCGACGCTGCCGGGGTTGCCACCGCGATCACTGGTAACGATCAGGTGACGGTGCCACTGCTATGGGATCCGACCTCTTCTGCCCCGCAGCTGCTGGGGGCCGGAAGCATCCCGGCTGCCGGTGCTGACGGCGGGTTCTCCCAAGCGGCAGTACCGGGCGGGTTTGACCCCTGGAGTGTCCCCGGGGTACCCAACACCGGGGTCGGTTTTGGTGCCCTGAGCGCCCCGGGGCTAGGAGCCATAAGTGTTACTGGTGCTGCTGCGTCGCAGGTCCCGGGTCTACCCAGTGTTCTTGGTGGCACGGGTGCGTCCGCGCTGCTTACCAGCGTGGGGCTGCCAGAAGGTGTGTCCTTCACCGGCTCCGGCACGCTCGCGGTGGGCGGGCTTGCGCTGATGGGCGCACGAGTGTTTGACCCATCGTCGAAGAAGTTCCTCTCCCAAGACCCGCTGCCGCCGATACTTGGCGCAGGCTGGTTCGCGGACTCATACTCATTCCTGGGGCATGACCCTGTGGGCATGATCGACCCCTGGGGAACACAACCCGTCAGCCAGAACGAGTTCAAAAAATACACCCGCGAACAACGCATGGAAAACTGGAAAACGGCACTCACTGTGGTTGCCACCGTTGCGACTGTCGCTAGTATCTTCGTGACAGGTCCTGTAGGTCTCATAGCTCTTGGCGCTTTAGCTGGGGCAGCTGGTGGAGCCGCAAGCTCCATGAAGATGAAAGCAGATGGTAGCGGTATTGACTGGGGGGCAGCAGGTAAGGGCGCTCTTAAGGGAGGCGTTACCGGTGCCCTAACAGCTGGGGCAGGGAAGGTTTTCACCGGCGCCAGGGTGGAGGCCATGGCTTCAAAACTGGTTCCCAGCGGCTCAGTTAATGCAGTAACTAAATTCGCTGGCTCGAAATACGCCCCTGGAATTCTTAACGGAGGTCTAAGCGGAGGCGTACAAAACGTGACAGACTACGTGACCAACTCTAATGGGAATTGGACGGTCAAGGGAGCGCTGGCAACGGGAACTTCTGGCATGGTGAGTGGAGCCGCTACAGCTGGTTTACAGGAAAAGTTTAAAGGTGATGTTGTTAAACGAATGCCATATCTTGGTAACACCGAGAATTCGTACACACGTGCCGCACTGAAAGTTGGTGTGGAGGAAGTAGGAACTCGCGCATCCAACATGGTGACTAAACCTTTCGACCAGATCGTTCAGGATAAAGTTAAAAGCGACGCCGCAGGAAACCATTACGGTGGAAGCGATGCCCAGAAGAGCTGGTCCAACAGCGTTCAAAAGACTGCTACCGATTTTAGTTGGAAGGATGGTGCTTCTTTGGCTAAGAACACTCATGACGAAGCAACCAAAAATCCCCCAGCAACTTCACATCGTGCAGAAGGCTACCCGACCACCGGATATAAAGATGCCGAAACCTCAAATACTCCACGGCATCAGAAGAAGTAGATGGTCCTAAGCACCGTGCAGAGGGTCCAGCTAAATAGAGGAAAGGTACCTTACTCACGTAGCCTAACCTGTTACCGGTTCTAAGTTAGTTTCCTGGGATATTCGTTCGTAAGGTACGAATTCCATGTATAGAGTTTTCGGTCTGTATATACCCTGTATTGTGGGTGTGTACAGACCGAAAACTTAAGGTGGTTGTGATGCTTCGTGACCGCCCCGTACTTATAAGATAAGAATAATGTCTGCATTCCTGATATATTTCATCTGCTCCTTCCTCTTTATCATCTTCTACATCACCCGGGACGAGATACGCCGCGCCCGCGATAAACGCAGCGGAGCCCTCGTCAAAAGGCTCCCCCGCTCAGAGCCCTGGGTCTGGAGCATCTATATCCCAGTGTTCACCGGAATGAGTATATACATGCTCACCCATCTTGCAGAGTTCCAAACAATACTTGTGGTTTTTTCTGTTGGGGCCGTCCTTTTCGGTTTGATTGGTATGTACTACTACGAAACCAAATACCTCAGGTTCAACCCCGATAACACCATCACCTACCGAGGACTCACCGGGAAACTCCGCACCACCCCCATCACCGCCATCAACGAATACCAATACACCCCAGAATCTAACCGTCCCGACAACGACGGCACCGACCCCGACAGCATCTGGCTCTGGAACAACAAAGGCTACACCATCGCCGCCTACTCCCCACGCGGCA
The DNA here is from genome assembly GCF_001814205.1 of Rothia sp. HMSC036D11. Lineage (NCBI taxonomy): Bacteria > Bacillati > Actinomycetota > Actinomycetes > Micrococcales > Micrococcaceae > Rothia > Rothia sp. HMSC036D11. The sequence continues at coordinate 35,056 of NZ_KV815289.1, read as the reverse complement.
TGAAAGAATACACCATTCCCGCACACCTATACTTCCGCTGCACCCAAGACCGCTGGGCAGACCCCAACAACCCCCACGACATGCAAGAAATCACCTGGGCCATCGAACACTACCCTCGCGTCATCGACTTCCTCACCGCAAACCCCCGCATCACCGGCATGGCCACCGGAAACATAGAGCCAAAACTCAACTAGGCACATGCTGACCGATACAGAAAAGATCCCTCACGGTAACACATATCGTGAGGGATCTTTTCTGAGAAAATGCTCTGCGCTACGATGCCATCTTTGACTGAATCTCAAGGTCGTCGGGGCATACCGTCTGTGCCAGCGCAAGGGCACCTCCCACCGCCACATAGCCGCGGCCCGTGGTAAGCGCCACCGGGGAACGCCGCGGCAGGTTCAGCGAGAACATATCGCCGTCGTAGTCAATATGCGGCTGCAAGAGTACACCGGTACGCGACTTACGCACCGCCTTCGTCCAGTGCGAATACATGGTGCGCAAATCACCAGGCTTACCCGCTGCAATAATGCGTATATACGGAGATTCCGCCTTGATAATATTGGCGATGCCCTCTTCAGCATCTTCAATGCGCTCCGCATCGTCAATCAACAAGAGCACCGGCTCCTCGATAATTTCCAGTTCGGCAGCAAGCGAAGCAATATCCTGGGCGGTGGTTGCCTTCCGATCAAAATCACGATGCGCCAGCGGCGAGCGCCTGGTACACATAACCCACACTTGAGCATTCGTTTCTCCACGGTCGCGCTGTTTCATGACGGAATCAGCGATAGCCTGAAGTAGGGTCGATTTGCCGGAACGTGGTGATCCGCCGATGAGCGCGTGTTCACCTTCGTAGAGTTCCAGTGCAACAGGCTTGAGGTTGTGCTCGGCAATACCCACCGGAATAATCCAGTTTTCGCCGCCGATGGAGGGTTCAACACCCAGCTGTGATAGGCGCACAAGAGAGGGCAGCTGTCCGATAACATCGGGTTTATCGACCGTGCCCCATCGCTGGACGACTTGCTGAACGGCGTCTTCGAGGCTCATCTGCGGGTGTGCAACCTGGATCTGCCTGATGCTTACGCTGTCGACGCATCGTCCGGGGACTGATGCGGGAATGTCCGGTCCCTTGATTTTGTAGTTGGAGTAGTCGTACGTATCGGAGAGATGGAAGAGCCAGCGCTGCTGGGTTACATCATCAACGGCGGAGGGAATGCCTTTAAGGCGGCTTGTTGCCATGATAATGTGCATGCCCAGCGCCGGGCCGTCTGCGTAAACGCGGTGGAACGCACCCAGGTAGTCGGTTCCGGTGTAGTCCATGAATTCGTCGCGCAGGGTGCCGTAGCCGTCTACGAGGATAATGAGGTCGCGGTTGCCGCGTGGGTTGGAGCGGCGGCGTTCCATCTCGTTCATGAGGTGCCGCAGGAACCTTGTTTGCCTTTCTTTAGAGCCTTCGCCGGGGCCTACATAGGCGCTCACATGCGGCAGGTCTTTCAGGGGTGCTAAGGTTCCTGCACCCATGTCAAGGATGAGCATGTCGAGCTGATCCGGGGGTGTGTTGAGGCATAGGGTGAACGCCATGGAGGCTAGCCCGGTGCTGGTGCCGCTGCCGGGGGTTCCGACCAGGAGCATATTACTTACCTGGATATTCCATCCGGCGGGTACCTGAACCTGATCCTCGGGAATATCGGCGAGACCGAAGAAGACGGTACTGCCCTGAACGGTTCCCACGATCGGAGTATCACTATCTGCGGGTGCGGGTTCGTCAATTCCGTAGAGGGGTTTATCGAATCCGTTCAGCGGCAGGTTATCGCCGAGCGCTTCGGGCCAGACTTTGCGCGGCGGGGCGTAGTGCTGCTCGTGGTTGGCTTCGACGATAGCGTCGATCAGGTTATCGAGGTCGTTCGCATCGGTCTTCTTTGGTTTCGGCAGGGCACGCGGTGCAGAGGGAATGCCGAAAACGCTCGTTGAACGCATTTCGATGGGGTCTCGTTCGACAACGCCGCTGTACCCGGTTACCAGCGCGGTCTGAATGGGGGTGATGTCGGTTTGCCCCAGTTTAATGTAGGCGCGGCCCATCTGCGAGCGCTCGATGGATGCTGCGTCCGGCACCTCAATCACGTTGGAGGAGTCTTCTTTGGACTGCACACGCAGCGCAACACGCAGGTTGGTGTTCGCCAGGATGTCGTTGTTCACCACGCCAGCGGGCCGCTGGGTTGCCAGAATCATGTGCACGCCAAGGGTACGACCCACGGCACCGATGCTCACGAGTGAGGTAAGCACATCGGGGAAGTCTTTGGCGAGCATGGCGAACTCGTCGATAACGAGGAGCAGGCGCGGCATAGGCTCTGGCGGGTTGGTGGCGTGGTATTCGATGATGTTGTCGACGCCTTCCCCCACGGAGGCGAAGAGTCGCTGCCGCCTCTCCATTTCGGCTTCGAGGCTGATCAACGCGCGGTTTGCGAGCTGTTCATCAAGGTTACTGATAGTGCCGATGGTGTGCGGCAGCCGTTCACAGGCTTTGAACGCCGCGCCACCCTTGAAGTCGATCAGAATGAAGTTGAGGCGTGTGGGGTCGTTATGGGCCGCCAGACCGGCGACGAGGGATCGCAGGAATTCACTCTTACCCGAACCCGTGGTACCGCCGACAAGACCGTGCGGACCGTCTTTGACGAGGTCGAGGGTGTACACGCCTTGGTCCCCAACGCCGATTTCGGTGCTGTATCCGGTGGATTTCTGCCAGGTGTTGATAATCTTTTGGGCGGTGGGCGGCGTGCCGATGCCGGTAAGCTCAGGCAAGCGCACCAGCCCGGGCAGACCCGCGCCGGGGATGATGAGCTCGGGGTCGTCGAATTCTGCGAGCATCCGCGCCAGTTTTGTGACGTAGTCAAGGTCAATGCCGCCGATAATAACGTCGTTGACGGTACGGCGTTTCTCGGGTTCATAGAAGGTTGCGGCGGCATCTTCATCCACCGTAACAACTACGGTACAGGAAGCGGGAAGCTGCTCTTCGGACGAGGCAATCACAATGCCGAACACTTTATGCACTACTTTATCGCGGCTGGACTGGCGGTGCGGGTTTTCACCCCGACCGTACCCTAAGAGTTTACGGGCTGGGGCATCACGGCCTTCAGTGAGTACCTCAGAGTCGATCACCAGCATCAGGCCGGGGGTTAGCAGTCCGTCGATGCTTTGCTGCAGGTTTTTGAGCATAGCGTTGGAGTGCTCGTAATCTTGCGAAATCCATCGACCACCCGTGGAAGATCCGCTCTGTCGGGTATGCGGTAGCCACGAGGTCCACGACCATTCGTCTTCTTTTCCGCGGTCGAAGAAGACGCCTAGGGTGAGGTCTGCTGGTCCGCAGTGGGTCACGGACTGCATCACGAGGCTGCGCGCTAGGGCGAGGGCGCCTTCCCTATCACCCACGATGCCGATAACACCGGCGTCGGTCAGGTCGGCGACCATGGGGGCTCCCATGAGCTTGGATGAGTCGAGAAGAGTTTTAATTTCTTTCTCGGGTTCCTGGCTTGAGGTCAAATCGTTCTTGGGAATCCAGGCATAGTTACCGTACCCCACATGGAGCGTCATAAAATCAGAGGCTTTAAAGCGGCGCTGCCATACTTCCACGCTGGGAAGCTCGATGCGCCGCGCCACGCTGGCGGGGTCGGGTGCGAGTTCCTGCAGACGCAGACGCTCGTAGTCGTAGATGTCGTCGAACTTGGTTTTAACCTTGTCGAGTTCTTTCTCGAACCGGTTTTCTTCTTCTCGCTTCTCACGTTTGAAGCGCATTTTCTGCTCGAGCCACATACCAATGGCCGCTACCGGGCTGAGCAGCGCGAAAAGCGCGTAACGGATTTCGCGCATCATGGCGACCATAGCACCGGCGAAAATCAGTGGAGCAAGTACCGTGGCGATACTGAATTTTGAGGGTTTAGTAACGTTCTTCCGCTTCGGTATTTTGACGGTATCTGATTCGGGCATGAGCGCCGCGCGCGGCGGACGGTTGAAGGGTGCCGTGCGGCTGGGGGTCAGGTTGGGAAGCGATCCTGCGCGCGGTGCCAGGGTTTCGGTGAGCTGCGGGCGCACAAGCAGTGCCACTCCCCCGGCGTAGATGACGGCTTCGTCGTCTACTTCTACCCCGTCTTCGCCCAGTTTTGCGCCGTTCACATAGGTTCCGTTAGTGGATCCCGAGTCTTTGATGAGTACCCCGTTGTCGGTCTGGGTGGCGGTGAAGTGTTCCCAGGATGCGCTCTCGGTTTCCAGTACAACATCGGCTTGGGGGGAACGCCCCGCCACGAGGGCGCGACCGCTCGGTAAGGGCAGGATGCGCCCCGCATGCAGCCCGCCCGCGACGGTGATGGACCATCCGTGAATGGGTTCGGCAACCGGCGTGGGGGCGTATCCGATGGTGCTGCCTTCGAGCAGCACGACGGTATCCATTGTGGTGTCACCGGTGACCGGCTGGGAGTCTACATAGAGCGGGTCGTCAGCGGCTATCTCTGGGCCGCCCGCCGTGTAGACGATCTGCCGCAGCGTGGTGTTCTCCTGCCACGAATCGAGTTCGATACTTTTCTGAAAAGATTCGAGGGATATTTGGATTCGCATACTGTTCCTTTGACGATCTCACAGCCCTGTACAAGACGGCATCTTATATTCTTTATTTGGAATATATACTAGTCAATTGCTATTCATTGTAGGTTTCCGTTCGAGTTCCACGCTCTGCAAACCAGACGATGCGCGGTTCCTGATCGTTGCTCGGCTCGGGTCGCAGCCCCAGACTCTGCTCCGTAGCATGGAGTGTCTGCACGGGCGCAGTCGTTGAGTTTTCATGAGTGAAATCAAGTGCGTCGCCCGCAATTGCTTGAGCGGCATCGAGCCTCATGCTTTCCAGCACGCGGGTGACCGCCTCCGGCTTGCGTTCGTGCACCTTATCGATCGCATAGGCAAACGCCAGCACCGCATTGTGGGAGCGCGCATCCGCATAGGGGGCGGCGGATTTGAAGGCTTGGTCATCCTGCAGGGTCATGTAGGATGAATCCTGACCCATAACACGCACCGCTTCGAGGAAGGCGGCGAGCCCCCGCCCAGGGTCATCGGACTGCAAAGCCAAAGAGTCTGACATGTTGTACCCGACGGTCGTCAGGTTTGCCGAGACCGTGCCACCCTCAGCCACAAGGGTTCGCGCGAAAATGGGCGATACGGCTTGCGGGCTCAAAAGAATCTGAGCCGTCACCCCGGCGTATTGCAGCTCTTTGACGATTTTGGCCTGGCGAATTGCCGAGCCCGAAACGAAGATATTCGCCGAAGCCCCGTAGCTCTGGGACTCTTTCTTGACGTCTTGCGCCAGCTCACGCACATCGGTATCGCGGTCGTACGCATGCTTGGCGGCAACCTGCGGAATCTTCACCTCAGTATCCTTGGGCGCTATCACAATACTCTGGGTACTCGGCTGCGAAGCCTGCACATACGCCTGCGAAAGCTGCTCGGGGGTGGGCGCCAGGCTCCAGACTCCGCGCCCGGTATCTACGCTGTCGTAGACCTCAATCACCGGGATGCTGCTCTCACGTGCCGCGTTCGTCGCACCCTTAATATGCTCACCCGAGGAAGAAATAATAATCCCCTGAACGCCCTCAGATTTGAGTTTTTCGACGGCATCACGAGCCCCGTCAGGGGTTCCCTTATCGTTAGCGACCGTCAGCTGAACGGGGGTTTTACCAAGATCCAGACGATGCGCGGCCACCGCAGCACCCTGGGCAGGGAGCACCCATTCGGAGCCTTCCGCATCCTCGCCGTAGGTCATAATAATCCCGATCTTGGCGTCGCGATTATTGTTGTTCGGCAGCGTAATTTCCTGCGGAACAACGGGGGCTATCGCCTCGGTATCGCCGGGTGCGCGCAGGGGCCGAATATCCGGTCGCAGCAGATGAGCTGCCACCACGATAACCAACAACAAGACCCCCAGAAGGGCACCCCAGCCAATGATGGTCAGGGGTACCCTTCGGGAGGTTTGTTCTTCCTCAAGCTGAGGCTCTGGGGTCACGCTACATGTCCCCAATGTGGAAGGTGTAAACCACCTTCACTTCGGCCTTACCACCGTCAGGCAGGTGGAAGGAGGGCAGTGACTTGAGCTTTTCCAAGGACGCCTTGAACTGTGCCTGCCGCAGCTGCACGGCCGCAATATCCTCGGCACGAACGCTGGTGTAACCCTGCGCGTTTTGCGAGGCAAGGGCCAGCTGGAAGTCGGCGGCACCAGCTTTCGCGGCGTTCGTTTTCAACGCGCCCAGCAGACCCGAACCATCGACTCGGCTATCGCCCAGGTCAAGGATAACCTTGTTGAGGTCGTCGGCAAGAAGCACGGATGCACCCGCCAGGTCGCGGCTGGCGTTTCCGGTGCGCGCATCCAGCTGCTCCAGGGAGCTCTGGGTGACCCCATCCAAGGATGCCTTGAGGTTCTCAACCTTACCGGCAATGTCACGGCGCTGCGCCTCCAGAGAGTTACCGGCATCGCGCACGATTACGTTCGAGGCTTCCGCCAGCCCGTAGATTGAGCTGGTGAAGGAATTCTGAATGGAATCGGCACCTGCCGAACCCTGAGCCGATACCTGGCGGATCTCCTGCGAAATCAGGTTGTTGATGTTCTTGCTGGTTTCGTCAGCAGAGTCCTTGAATGCATTCTTGAGAGCTTCCGAAAGTTCGGAGTGCTGGCTGGAAAGTTCATCCAGGTTCTTACCCAGTTCGTCGGATGCGCTAGTCAGCGCCTTGAGCTTTTCATCCAGGGAGTTCGGATCGTTCTGACGATCATCGCGATCACGGTTCTGGTCGTCACCTTCGCCCGCATACGCCTTCTCAACCGAGCTGAGCGCGGAGTCCAGGGAGTTCACCTGGTCGGAGAATCCCTTGGCGTTCTGCGCCAGAGGGGTGGTCGGGTTCTGCAGGTCGGTTTCCTTGATAACCTCGTCCCAAGCACGTGCCTGGTTGTTCAGGCGCTCGTCCATAGCCTGCCCGTAACCTTCGGGCGCCTGGAGCTTGTCGGCAGCAAATCGGTGTGCCGCCGGGACTACGGGAGTTCCGCCCTGGTTAGCGTTGTTCCCGTTTTGGTTATTGTTCGGGGTGTTCTGGTTCTGACCGTTTTGATCGTTTTGACCGTTCTCAGTCGGGTCGTTCTGAGGGGTTACCTGAGCACCGCCCTGACCATTCTGATCGTTCTGACCATTCTGGTTGTTATTGGGGGTGTTCTGGTTATTATCCTGATTACCCTGGTTTTGGTTGTTCTGGTTACCGTTATTCCCGTTTTGGTTATTGTTCGGGGTGTTCTGATCGCCTTGGTTCTGGTTATTCTGATCGCGCTGCGGAGTTCTCGGGGTCTCACCGCAAGGCGTAGAGGTCAGGTAGGAGCGCAGGCGGTCTACTTCCTCTTGCGAGAGCTTGCCGCCGTTTTCTACCGAAAGCTTGCAGAGTTCGTTAGCGATATCTTCGTTCTGCTGGTCTATAGAGTTCGAGTTTCCGCTCACGTCGTTGCGCGCCGCCACGGCCTTGCTGTGCAGGCTGTTGAGCGCCTTGGTGAGCTCATCCGAGGTTTTCTTGAGCTCATCTACCGACCGGCGGCTAGACTTGAGCGATTCCGTGACGTCACCGTTCTGCTGGTGGTCTCGAATGGCTTTCTTGCCTTCATCGCTCTGCAGGTACTTCGTCAGGTTGTCTACCTCGCCGCGCAGGGCACGGTAGTTCTTGTTGGCACCCTTGAGGTACTCGGGCTGCAGCTCGTTCACAAGCTTCTCACCATTAGCGACGAGACCAATCAGGCTTGCCTGCGAGGTGACCGAAGCACCGTACAGGGAGCAGGTGACCGAAGACCCGTCACGGCAGACCTCAGGGCTGGGGTTGTCCGGCCCGATGGTCTGGCGCAGCGAGTCCGCGAGGGCACGCTGGCAGTCGCCGCTGGCATCGGCATAGTTGTTGAGAATCTGGGAAAGCTGCACGAGGTTGCCGTATACGCTCGATCCGCCTCCGGCTGCACCGCGATCGACGGTGCATGACCCGTTCTGATGCGAAACCGAGACATTCGGAACCTGCGAGGTATCACCCAGCAGGGTATCCATCGTGTTCACGGTGCTTTCCAGCTGGCTGATGAGCTGGTTCTTGTTGCCGTCAGCAGTCTTGGCGAGGTCATCCTTGAGAGACTGAATCTGCCCGTCAAGCTCCGCCATACGCTTGGTCAGGCTCTCGCTGTTAGCCTGCAGGTTTTTCGCGGCATCCTGGCCTAGGGTGTCCGAGGTGTTATCCAGGCTGGAGCGCAGTTCGTTCACCTGCGAGCTGGCGCTGGTAATCGTCGAATCGACATTGTTCACCAAGTCGATAGTGCGCTGAAGCATCGCAACCTGGTTGGCGTCGTTCTTATTGAAGCTGTTGTTGAGCACGCTCTCACCCGAAAGGTCAGAGGCAAACCCCGGCTGAACCGCAATATCGAAATCGGGTGCCTTGAAGTCCTGCGCATTCACCTTCAGCGTGAACGATGTGCTCGCCCCTGAGGTCGGAGGCGCCAGGATCGCGCCCCACTGCACGTTCGCCTTGCCGTCCCCGGTCGTGCTGATCACGCCGTTGGTTGCGCTGTCGTCCGTCTTATCGCCAGAGGTAATGATCTGGTTGGATTTCACGTTATCGAGCGAAACCGACCCTGCCACCGTAAACGGAACACCGACGAGCGCCTGGTTGGTGCGCTTGGTGCCGCCCGCATCGTAGCTTACCTCTTGGGACTTGAGCGTAAGGTTTTCGACGGTGACCTTAATAGTCAGCTCACCGGAGTACCCGTTCAGGTCTTTCAGGTTTGTACCGGTGCCCTTGGAGCTCTGGTACTGAGTGCTGACGCGCACCGGGACGTCGTTAATAACGTCCTTGACCTTGAAGTTGATGGTTTTGCTGGAGCTCTTGTGCTCTTGTTCATTGACATAGATATTGTTGGTGTCAATAGCAGAAACGTTACCGTTGCTCGCAAGTTTAAGGTTCACGTTCTGCAGCACGTGCGTGGGGTTTTGCACCTGCTGTTCGCTCTGCTGGGTCGTCTGCCCGGGCGAGGTAGGATCACTATTCTGCTGGTCTGACGAGGAGCATGCCGCAAGGAGCAAACTGCCAATGACCCCGATGGTTAAAGGCACCCGCACACAGCGGCTCTTCCACGTCAGCCGTGATTCTGACGCGTCGAAGCGTGTAGACATATGGCACTCCGGAAGGTGGCTGATTTTATGGACAGTAATGTTGCATCGTATGTGTGTGGCGTTGAGTAAACCGTTCGAGGCAACTTAAAGGTATTCTACCGCGCCATGAGTAGAATGTGCGGGAAATATGCCAATCTTAACGCTCTGTCGCACGATCAACAGACGTTCAATTACCGTGATGTAATACTGAAAGCGTTACTTTGCAGATTTGTGAAGTTACCCACCTGAACGTTGAGCTTGCACTGGGGAGCAACCGATAGGGCCGTCACATTTTTCTGATCCGCTGAAATTGACAGGTGACCGGAGCATCCGTCTGTGAAGGCGATATCACCCGTGTCCGGCGCCAGCGAGGTAATGGCCTGGGAGGGGGTGCCGGTCTGCGGCAGCTTCATGAGCGGGTTCAGGTCATCCTTGCCGCTGGGCCACACCGGCAACAGGGTAACCGGTACCGCCGATTGGTTAACCACGCGGTTGGGCACCTGCACCTCAATCTTCTGGATGCGCTGAATGGGGTACGAAGCCGACTTCACGTCCGGGTCGCTAATGGCGGTCTGGGTCTTCTTGGTGATCTCTCCCAGCCATTTTTCGAGGCTCTTCTGATCGGGAATATCGATATCGACCTTGGCGCTCATGGTTACGGCTGAGTTCGCCGGAATCTTGAGGTTACTCACGTTCCAGGCGCATTTCGTATCCAGCCCGGTAATGGCGGCCTGATTTTTGCGGATCTCTTCGGCCTCACTCGCCTGGTTCCACGTGGTTTGCGGGCAGGAATCGGTGCTCAGCCCGGGAATGACCTGCAGAATATCGCCGTGCAGCCCGGATTTTTGCGTTGAGTACTCAAATTTCACGGTTGCCGTATGAGAAGACGGGTCATAGTCGGCCTCCAGGCGGGTGCCTAAACCGCTCGGCAGGGGCGAATTCGTGCCTGAGGATGCGGTCCAATGCTCTTTCGGTCCCTCTTGCTTCTTCTCACCGGAACTGTTGATAAAGACGAAAACGCACGCGCAAATAAGCGCCAAAATACCTAATATCGACCCCCACACGAGCGGGCGTTTGAGCTGTGAGGCAACCGTTCTTGGCTGCTCATTCTCAAATTCTTCGTCGATTTCTTCCTCTTCGACAACCGGCGCCTCGGTCACCGGGCGGATAATCGTCTGATGCGAGGCTTCACCCAGTTCGGGCACCTGAGTACTGTAGTTATCCTGCGCAGCTTGAGCGGGTGTCTGCTCGCCGCCGCGAATAACCGTGCGCTGACGACCACCGGTACTCTGGCTTTCTGAGGCACGTTCCTCATACTCGAACCGGTCAGCATCCTGGTATTTCTTGCGCAGAGCCCGAACCTGCGCCACAGCCTGCGCAGCCTGCGGGCGGTTCTTGGGCGATAGGCTCATAAGATTCTCAAGGACGGTGCGCACATCCTCGGGAAGGTGATCGCTGATCTGAACGGCAGAATCCGCATCCACCAGCGGAACGGCGCCGACCAGAAGCTCGTGCAGCATAACACCAGCGGAATAAATATCGGCTGAGGAATCCGAGCTTCCATAGGCTTTACGCTCGGGCGACATATAGGCGGGCGTACCGTAAAAACCCTGGCTCTCCGTCTGCCCCATGAGCGTGGCGATACCGAAGTCGGCAACCCGCACCTGCTCCACGAGGGCATCGCCATAATGCCCTGATAAAAGCACGTTATCGGGCTTAATATCTAGGTGCAGAACCCCGGAACGATGCGCGTATTCCAGCGCCAAAAGCACGCGCTCAACAATGCCGAAGGCCTCGCCAGGCAGCAGATTCTTCTGCTTCTGCAAAAACTCGCGCACGCTTCCGCCATGCTGGTATTCCATGACGATCGCCAGGTTGTCACCCTCGACCACCATGTCTTCGATCGGCACGATGTACTGGTGGTGCAGCTGCGAAAGCACGGTGCGTTCGCGCACGAACCGCTCAAGAAATTCGCTGTCTTTGTGGTACTCGGGCTTGAGGAATTTAGCAGCATACAGCGCCCATGAGCCTTTACGTGAGACCGCCCAGACGGTGCCGACCGTGCCGGAACCTACCGCGCGAATAAGCGTGAAGGCGGATCCTAGCGGCGCTCCTTCGCGCATGCCGGTTATTGCATCGTCCACGGTTGCTCCTCACGCTCTAGTGCTCGGGTAGGTCTCACGGCTATACCTAGTGTAACCGGCGCATCCGCAAGATTCAGCCTTTTGCTCACGGTCAGCGGGGATTTTAAGGGGGTATAAAACGGATGGCGCTCCTGCTGCTCTACCCGCCAAAACCCTTGCTCAACACGCTCTTAAACGGTTATGACCTCACCGTTTTTGTGAAAACGGTGAGGTCATAAGGTGTAATGCGTGTTCGGTGTCTTACGCCGCGGCTACTTTTGCCGACGACGGATCACCAAAACGGCACCAGTGCCCAGAAGCGCAACGCCCGCGATTACCACGGGAATCACGGCAAATCCGGTATGCGCCAGCACATTCGAGCCCGCGGATGCACCGCCTACTGATCCTTGAACCACGCCGGATGCGCCCGAATCTGAACCGCCCGATACGCCGTTCCCTGACGATCCGGTGACCGTGCCGTTCTCTGTGGTTGTACCAGTCTGGGTACCCGCCCTCTGGGCTGTTCCCGAGTTCGCCGCTTGCTCAGAACCTTGCGGGTTCGTGCCCTCTGTACCGTTCTGCGGGGCTGCCGAGGCATCCTGCGGTTCGGTCGGGTTGTGCGGATGCGCCGCATCCGCCGGGGCGTTGGGAACACGCACAGCGCCCTGAGGGGTGCCCACCCGTGCCGAGGAATCTTGCCCGGCATTCTGGTCGGAGGATGAACCGCCGTTTGCGCCCGTGCCCGGCTCTGGCACTGCGGTAAAGGAGCATGCGTTGCTTGCCTCATCCCCGACGGCAACGGCAAGCTGCTGGACCTTACTTGTGATCTCAGTACCGTCTTTGAGTTTTGCGGTGTACTGAACATCAAACATGTAATGCCCAGGCTCGGTAAACACCCAGTTGGCGTGCGCGTGGGTTGCGTAGTCGATCGATATACTATGTTGATTTTTGGTCGAATCCAGCAGAACCTCGGGGCCGGTCAACGACTCAGTGAAGACGCCGAATCGCGCGCCCTTCGGCATGCTGCGAGGAACAACATGCAGGGTTACGCCGCCGTCGAGTCTGCTGTAGTCCACATCCTGGGTGCTGTACCCGGGCCAGGGCAGCCCGCGCATCTGGGTTTGCGGAAGCCCGTAAAACGCGGTTCCGACCGGTCCAATAAAGTCGAGTTTGGGCGAGTTCATGCGCTCGTTGCGGCTGCGGCGGGCACGATCACTGACGGTCCACACCACGGTATCCAACGGGCGTACTACCGAGTCCGCATCGATAAGTCCGCTATCGTCTTTGAGCCCCAGTTCCAGCCGGTTATCACGCAGTTGTGCTTGAAGGTCTAGGTGTCCGTCGCCGATTTTATAGCGGCCGTCGATCTTGCCCGCCTCGCAGGTTGGCATGGGGGCGGGTGCCTTCGGTGCGGGGTTTTGCGTGCGTTGTGTGTCCCCATCTCGCGAAGGAGTCGGGTTTGCGCTCGGCTTCTCGGGAGCCGCCGGGGCGGGGGATGCGCTGGGCGGCGCATCGTTGGTGCCGGGATCGCTCGGGTCAGCGGAGGGGCTTGGCTGGGGCTCCGGGGTGTGTGAGTCGCTCGGCTGGGGGTTTGCGGCGGGCGCATCCGCACCCAGCGTTCCCGTGGCGCTGTAATTGCCGCCGCGCTGATAATTTTGGGTGAGTTTCACCTGTGAGGTGCGGGCATTCATATCGGGATGCGGCAGCACTTTCACGATAAGCTCGCTGTTCTCAAAGTAGCTATCTTCCCGGTAGGTGAAGCGCGCTACCCCGTTGTCGATCGTGGTTTCTATATCGAATTTGGGGTATTCGTAGTCGTTGGGGGCGTAGAACCCGCCCCGGATAAACCCGCGAACATTAGGGTCGGCGAAGGTCACCTCAAGCGTGCGGTACCCTTCCTGTGTGGAGGGCACGGTGCGTACGGTGTAGTCGCCGCTGGCGGGGGTGTATTGAGCGGTGGGAAGCACGGTATTGCGGTCATCGGGCTCTTCAACGGGCCAGTCTCCAGTGCCGTCGTCGCTGTATACGCTCTCGGCGTGCCCGGGTTCATAGGCGAGCTTATGCGAAATCCAGCGCGCGCCCTCGTTCCCGCTTGGGGTGAAGACAGCCTGCAGATGCGAGGATTCGCCGCCCATCATCTCGCTCCAGGTGGCGGTGCCGTTTTTTACCTCAAGGTCGGTGAGGAAGTACCCGTTGTTGTACAGGGTCAACGTTCCACTAAGGTTTTTATCGGCTGCGGTGAAGGTGATGTCGCTGAGTTTATCGTCGGCATCCTTGTTCTTCGCAGGGTCGGGATCGAGCTTATGGGGTGCCACGGAAAGCACGTATTTGGCTAAGTCCAGGTTCCCGACGGGTGCAGCATTATAGCGGTCAATGGTCGGTACCGCGTTCGGGGTTCCGTCACCGAGAATGGGTTTACGCCCGCCCACCTGCCACACGAGTTTTTGCGGCGGGGATTGGATGATCGATCCGTCCGTGCCGCGCGCTACCGTGCGATAGGTCACCACATAACGCCCGGGTCGCGTGAAGGTTGTGGTGTTATGCGTGTGGCTTCCTTTGCTGAGCAGCCAGGAGTGCCACCCGGTACTTGTGCTTGATAGGATGCGGTTTACATCCGCAGGTCCTTCATCGGGGTTGTAGCGAAAAAGCTCCATGCGGCCGGGGCCTTCGACCGAGAGAATATCGGTCGCGTAAATGCCGTCGCGGAATTTTTCAGTTGGGATTTTGACGGATGAACCCAGCCCCGCCCAGATGGGATCGTGATTGCCCCAGGTCAGGGTGGGCGCCATGTAGAGGGTCTGCCCGGGTTCGCCCAGAAAACGCAGATTGGGTGAATCAGTGAGGGTCAGAGTGTATTGGGATGCACCATTGCGGCCATCCCACCCCTTCCCCACCCAGTTGACGGTCTTATCGAGGTCATAGAGATCGGCACCGGTCTTATAGGGGTTTGCTTCGTTTTTGAGTGCGAAACCGCCGTTTTCCCAGTAGGTTTTCGGGGCATCAACATGACCCTGAGTAGTAATAATGCGCCCGTCGTCGGGTCCCGCATGCGCGGGGAGCATAGGCGATGCACCAGCGAGAGCCAGCAGAGCTACTGCGGAAATACGAGCAAGGGATGCACTCAGCGCACGACGATGTGTGTATTTCGTGTACATGACAACCTTTCTCATTTTGCATACACAGCCTATCACTAATTGAGAATAATTGTCATAATCAAAATAGATATGTATAGTGATTCTCATAATCACACGCACCGATGCGTCGTGAACTCACACACCACACCGTCGTTGGAGGAAAACTATGCGCAGATCCACCCCGCAAACCCCACCGCGAGAACAACGCGGTCGCAAAACATTTACCATCATCGGAACCACCGCCCTGGGATGCACACTAGCCCTCTCCCCCGCTCTGCCCGCTTTCAACACGGCACCGGCGGCGCTCGCACACGAAGAACATGGCGCAGGTGCAGCACAGGCAGAACCGCGCAGTTACACCGGAAATTACATTGTGCGCGGCGTGCACACCGAACTGCTCAACGCAGAGCTTCACGACGGAAAACTCACCCTAAACTCCAAGGCCGAAACACAGGATGGTGAAGGCCTTTTCAACCCCTCCACCACCATTTTCAACCTGCCTGCCAACGATCAATCCCAAACCCGCGTAGCCGCCGGATATGATTTCATTGCCCCCGAAGGCACCCCCATCTGGTACATCTCGCAGAAGCATACCGATGGGCTTCTCTACCCCGGCTTTAGTGCCGAAAACATTCCGCAGGGCGCTCTGAAAAACAATAAAATCACGGTTGAACTCGTCAAAAGCGAGGTTCCCGAAGGTGCACGCGCCGAGGTTTTTCAGGAGAATCTCTCCGGGGCATCGCGCATGTTCAGCACGGCGGATCGGTTAGTGCCCTACGAGCTTGAGGCAGGTTCTCATGTGCATGCTGCGTGGGCGTTTACCGCCGCCGGAACCTACCGGTTCACTTTCCGCACGAGCGCCGAGCTCGCGGACGGCACGCAGGTTCACGCGGAGGAGACCTACACCGTTGTGGTGGGCGAAGTTCCGCAGGATGTTTTCGAGCAGGGGCATCGGGCACAAAACCCGCAGGACTCCGCCGAATCAGCTGCCGCTCCGCCGCAGCGTGAGGAGGGCGGTGAGCAAGCGCATCGGGATGCCGCCCCGAATGAGCGCTCATCAGAGGGAGATCATGGCGCAGGTAGTTCTCACGCGCAGCATCAGGTGATCGAACCCGCACATCAGGATTCATCGAGTGTGGAAGCCGCCCCGGCTCAGCCTGAATCTTCAGCGGATGCGACCCCCAACCCCCAGATTGCAACGGGTGATGCCCCCGCGCCCGATGCACCCGCCCCGGCACCGCAGCAAGCCGATCAGCATGCCGGCACACCGAACCGCACGGTTAACGGGTCAAATGCCCAAAATGTTACCGCGCCGACCGTTCGGAGTGCGGGTTCTGGCGGTTCAGGGACTTCGGGCAATACCGCACCCTCTTCGGGTTCTCGCGGCGGCTCTTATCCCGGAACCGAATCCGAGAAATGCATTCCAACCGAGGTTATCGTCAAGGATTCCGTGCAGTCACGAAGCACCCAAAACCCGGCGAATATTCCCGGTACTCTGCCGATGGTAACGACTGCGGATCATGCCGCAGCGGATCGCGCTACCGAGGGGCATTTTGACGTTGGCCCGGTCTTGAACGGTTCCACGCTGAGTTCTGCCGTCAAAGACGATCGGTTCAGCCCGCCCAAACACGTATCACCCGGCTCTTTAGAATTCGTCCTCGGCGATGCTGCGAAGCTGAAATTCCCGGCGGGCATGGAAGATATTGCCCCCGCTGGAAGTACCGTGCACATGATTGGGGCAACCCAGCAGGCAGGCGTGCCGTGGCTAGGATGGAGTACCCAGGATCCCGAACTTCTCAAACAGGCCGATGGACCGGTCACCATGAGTTTGAGGGGATTCGACGGCCCCGGCTCAATGTCGGTGTTCCTTTCGGGCAACTTCGGTTCCGCTGGGCAGAAAGTCTTCGATTCTCGTGGCGGCTCATTTCAGGTTCCACTGAATACGCACCAACACAGCAACTGGGTGTTTACCGCTGAGGGCCGCTACCGGGTGACGATCGGTTGGCAGGTGCATCTGAAGAACGGGCAGACCGTCGAGAGCACATCGACCCTGAACTTTACGGTGGGCAATGCCGATAATCCGGCGAACCCCGCGCCCGCCCACCAGAAGAACGCCCCTGAGAACGCCGAAAACTCGACCACTCATAAACCTACCGAGCAGCAATCCCAGCGGGGCGCCGTGGATGCGGCCAGCGGTATTGTGACGAAGCCGGACGGCACGAAGGTACGCATTGTCGGCAAGACCGCCTCGGGTAAGGACTGCGCCCTCACCAACCAGGAGCTTAAGGATGCGCAGCAGGCCGCTGCCGCCGGGAAGCTCGCCAACACCGGGGCTGGATTTAATCCGTTTATGGTCAGCACCTCTGTGCTTGCCGTCGCGCTGGGAGGCATGATCGTATACACCGTGCGCCGTCGGCACCGCCATGAGCTCTAGAGGTTCACGCCGTCAGTCTTGTACACCGCAGCGCTCACTCGAACTTCCGCTCAGCCGCCGCGCTTTCCTGGGTTTTCTGCCTGTTTGCGCGGCGTTGAGCGCCTGCACCGCACAGAATACGTCCTCAGGTTTTGATGCCGACGGGCGTCTTCAGGTGGTGGCGACAACCCCGATTTTGGCGGATGTGGCGCGTGCTGTTGGCGGCGAGCGTGCGCGGGTACATGCCCTCATTCCCAATGGTGCAGACCCGCATTCCTATGAGCCGAGCCTGCGGGATGTGCGCGATGTCGCCTACGCACGGCTGGCGTTCACCAACGGTCTATTGCTGGAACAGCGCAAAATGGTGGCGATGGTGAGCTCTAACCTGCCGCAGGGTTCGGCGCAGGTGGCGGTTGCCGAGAGGATTGAGCAGTACGGCGGCAAGCTTGAACCCGTGGTGGAGGATGCCTCGCTGGATTCTATCTGGTTGGGGCTGCGAGTGGAGGGCGCCGAGTCTTCGGGCGCATCCGCCAGCCATTCCGCTGAGTCGCCCTCAGATTCGGATGCTTCGGTCGCGTTTTCGGTTACCCGTGTGAAGGGTCCCGGGCAGGTTGCGGCGTTTATTACACAGACCTTCGGCTCGGTCGAGATGATGTGCGATTCTCAGGCACGCGGCACGCAAGAATCCACGCAGGATGGTGTGAGGGTGCGCACCGGCGATATGGGGTCGCTGGAGCTTCCGCTGCAGGCGCATACGCATCTTTCGTGGGCTTTTGCGGATGCCGGTGTGTACGAACTTGATGTTCTGGCAACGCCCCGCAACGCACCCGAGGGGGTGCGGCAGGCGCAGGGAACACTGCACGTTGTGGTGGGTGAGGATCCTGCCGAGGCCGCCTCTCGTCTGGGTGCAAATACGACCACCGTTTTAGCCTCTGGACATGCGGATATAGCCGTTCAGGCATATACGGGACGGCTTGTGATTCGCACCGATAGTGGCGGGAAAGTCACCGAACACGATCTGGCTCGTACGATCATTGCGGTTCCTTCGCGCACCCTGCAGGAGGTTCCTGCGGGCGGCCAATACGGGTTCTTGAGGGGTTCTTCGCGCGAGCATCGGGGGCAGGTGTATTTGCTGGCGCAGGCGGTGCTCGGCAAACATGTGCACGGCGAGATAGACCCGCATATATGGCATTCGGTGCCAAATATGAAGGCGGCCGCGCAGGTCATGCGTGATGCTCTCGCCGAGGCTGACCCGCCCGGAACCAGCCTGTACACGGCGAATACCGAGCGTGTTATGCGCGAGCTCGATGAGCTGGACTGGGAGATTCGCGGCATCTATGCATCTTTGCCCGAAGCCTCGAAAAACCTGATTACCACCCATGACGGGTACCGCTACCTGGCGAGTACTTATGGGCTGACGGTGGCGGGGTTCGTAACGCCGGTGGCGGGCAGTGAGCCGAGCATCCAACAGCGGCAGCGGCTGCAGCGCACTATCAGGGATTTGCGTGTACCGGCTATATTCCTCGATCGGAATACTCGCACGCGAAGCCCAGTTTTGCGCGAGGTCGCCCATGAAAACGGGGTTCAGGTGGGTACCTTATATTCCGATTCGCTCGATGATGAGGCACCCCATTATGCGGACATGATGCGTGCTAATGCACATACTATCCAGCGAGCGGTTGGGCGGTGAAGTCGTATTCTCGTCCATAGCCACATATGCATATACATCCATCAACGTTGAGGAAGAAGATATACATGAAATATTCTATTTTTGGAATAAAAACTAGTCAGAAGGTTATTTCGCTCGCTTTATGCGCGGCTCTCACAGCCTCTATAGCCAATCCGGCATATGCCGATCACACGCCCGCGCCGGGTGCATCGTCAAGCACGGCAGCCACGACCGATAACCTCAGTAAAGAGCAGAAGGCTCTGCAGCAGACGCTCTCACCCGAGCAGCCGGTGGGCACGGGACGCACCGAAATTTCGAGCGGGCATGTTGATATGGGTCCGCGTTTTACTGACGGTAAGTTTCAGCTCATGATCCATGACGATCATGCCGCTACACCCATCTGGCGCAGCGTGGATGATGTGCTGTACCGCGGCTCCGATGCGGCCCTTCGCCAGGTTCCTGACGATGACCGTTATTCGTTTGTGGGTGCGCAGCCCGGCGAGCAGGTGTATGTGATTCCGCAGACCGAGACGAAGGGGGTCGTCTGGCCCGGCTGGACCACTCAGGACCCGGGGCTTGTGCAGAAAACCCCGCGCGGGGTCACCCTCACCCTAGAGCAGGTTCAGGGACCGGGGCAGTTCACGCTGTACCTGGAGAACGGGAACTTCTCGAAGCCGCAGGTTTTGTGGGATTCGTCCAAGCACGAGCCGCAGGATATATGGGTTGAGAAGAACACGCATACCCACGCCAATTGGGTGTTTACCAAGCCCGGCGCCTATCTGCTGAAGGTGACGGCTCGTGCGGAACTTGCGGATGGTTCGGTTGTTTCCGATACCCGCTATATGAAGTTCGCCATCGGGGATTCGGTGACTGCGGATGAGGTGTACACTCTGGCGCAGCAGGCCGCAGGTCAGGCACCGGCGGGCGAATCGGAGGGCGCAAACTCTGCGGCGGCTTCCGATAGTCCGGGGGCCTCATCCGGTGGGTTCCCTGTCCTTCCGGTGGCGCTCGGCGCGGGGGCTGTGGTGGTACTCGCCGCAGCGGGCCTCTTCATGATGCGCCGCAATAAGGCCGCGCAGGCGCAGGCCGAGCGCATCATGACAAGCGGAAAGGGCACGCGGGATGAGTAAAGGTACCACCGTGCTAGACTCCAAAAATGACCCCGCGCCGGGGAGTGAAAATCCGACGCTGAGCATCCAAAACCTCTATGCGGGGTACGGGCGGCGGGCAGTGCTGCGGGACTTTTCACTCACTCTGAACCCCGGCGAATTTGTGGGTCTTCTCGGGGCGAACGGTGCCGGAAAAACCACGCTGTTACGTGCCATTATGGGGCTGCTGCATCCTGCTTCGGGGAGCATTCGGGTGCTGGGCAGTACTGCGCGCACCGCGCGGGCGCGCATCGGCTATGTGCCGCAGAAGCACCAGTTTCAGTGGGATTTCCCGATCACCGTCAAGGATGCGGTCATGACCGGGCGAACCCGCGAAATCGGCTGGTTTCGTCGCCCTAAAACCGCGGATTGGGTCAAGGTTTTTCACGCTTTGGAACGCACGGATTTAATGCTGCTGAAGAACCGTGCCATCGGCGAGCTTTCCGGCGGGCAGCGGCAGCGGGTGCTTCTGGCTCGTGCTATCGCGGTTGAACCGGCGCTTTTGCTTCTTGACGAGCCCTTCACGGGGGTGGATGCGCCCACCCAGTCCGCGCTCACCGGACTGTACCGGCAGCTGGCGGGCGAGGGCGTGACGCTTCTGATGTCTACCCACGATATTGTAGCGGCGCAGGAGTCTTGTTCGCGGCTGTGCGGGGTGCGCGGTTCCTTGAGTTTGGACGGCAAAGCCGAGGATTTTTCGCCACAGCAGCTTTACGCCTGGGTGCACGGGCACGAACTTGAGGGCGAGGGTGAAAGCACAGGTAAAGGCGGAAGCGCGGGCACAAGCCCATCGCCTAAGATTGGCGTTCCGGGCGCAGGCGGCGACTCGACCGGCGGCACCCGGCAGGGGCATCCTGCCGGTCATCGTGTAACCCCGCAGGAGGCAGCGGCATGATTACTCCCCTCGATTTCCTGTTTGACCTTTTCAACCCTTCCCTGGCGTTTCTGCCGCGTGCCCTCGCCGCAGTGACGCTGGCTTCTTTGGTGACGGGCGTGGTGGGGTGCCATGTGATGATGCGTGGCATGGTTTTTATTGGCGATGCGGTTGCCCACTCAGTGTTTCCCGGCTTGGCGGTTGCGTTCGTTATCGGCGGCAACTTGGTGTTCGGGGGCTTGATCGCGGGCGTTATCACGGCGGTTTTGGTGGCTATTTTTAGTCAGAACCAGAAGCTGCGTGAGGATTCGGTAATCGGTATTTTCTTTGCCGGTTCGTTCGCGTTGGGTATTGTGATTATTTCGCTGGCACCGGGGTATTCGGGGTCGATTCAGGATTTCCTGTTCGGTTCGATTGTGGGGGTTTCACGCGGCGATATTGCCCAGGCGGCGGCTATGTCCGCCGGGATTCTGCTGCTTCTGTGGCTGTTTCATCGGCAGCTGGTGACGGTGAGCCTGGATCGTGAAAGTGCTCGCGCGTTGGGTTTGCCGGTGCTGTGGCTGGATATTCTGCTGTATGTGCTCGTGACGGTTTCCGTGGTGATTTCTTTGCAGACACTCGGGAATGTGCTGGTGCTTGCGCTCATTGTGGTTCCGGCCAGCGCATCGCGGCTCGCATGCCGCCGTTTAGGCACCATGATGCTGTTCTCACCGGTTTTCGGCGTGCTGTGTTCGACCGCGGGGCTGTACTTCTCGTGGGCGTTTAACCTGCCAACTGGCGGCACGATTGTGCTGACGATGGTCGCCGCTTTCGTGCTGGTGTGGGCGTTTACCTGGATGCGCCAGCGAGTCAGGCGCATTCCTGAGACCGCCCGTTCCCTGCCGGTTTAGGCTTTGCCGCGCCCGTCTCAAGGCTCTCACCGTCGCCTGTCAGGTCAGCGAGAAATAGTCTGCGATAACATCCCACCGGCGGCACCGCGCGTACCTTCGCGGTGGCGCATTGGCGGCTCACCTGCTAGGATAGGCTGAACTTAGTTTTTGTCATTACATAACTAAGGGTGACGGTCGGGTTTTTATTCGGCCTCATAGAATAATCGGGTAGTGTTTTGAACTCCCGTACGATTTTGAGTAACAGAATAAAGGCACTCACGATCTTTTAAGCCGGAATAGCCTTATTTCTAGCAGGCATATTTTCACAGATTTTCTTCTAGACACATCTACTTTCCTTCTGTTTGAGGGAGAACTCTGTGCATATTCCGTGATTGTCACCATTTTTTCGCAGACGGGCAGCCCTTCCAACCCTTCCTTCTGACTGTCCGCCATGATTCTGCGCGAAAAATCCTCTACCAACATTCAAAGAAAGGAAGAGACATGAGTAAATCCTACGAAGTCATTTTTGAGAATAATCAACAATGGCTTGAGACGAAAAACAACAGCATCCCGAGTATTTTACTGAGCTTTCGGATGGTCAGAACCCCGATTTTCTGTACATTGGATGCTCCGACAGCCGCGTGGTTGCAGAGGGGCTGATGGGTCTGGAACCGGGCGAAGTGTTCGTTCACCGCAACGTCGCTAACCTGGTGCACGGGCTGGATTTAAACGCCGGTTCCGCTCTCGAATATGCGGTTTCACACCTGAAGGTTAAGCATATTATCGTGTGCGGTCACTACAATTGCGGCGGCATTAAGGCTGCGATGGTGCCCGAAGATATGGGCCCGCTGAACCCGTGGCTGCGCAATATTCGTGATGTATACCGTCTGCACCGCAAAGAGCTGGATGCGATCGCCGACGAAGACGCGCGGTACGACCGTCTGGTCGAGCTGAATGTGCAGGAGCAGTGCCTGAATATCATCAAGATGGCATGCGTTCAGGAGCGTTATCTGCTGGACGGTTACCCGATCGTGCACGGCTGGGTGTTTGATATGCGCACGGGCCGTCTGATCGATTTGGATATCGATTTTGAGAATATTCTGGCTGATATCCAGAGCATTTATAACCTGACCGATTCCGAATGGGTGGTTAACACACGCAAACAGTCTGCGTAGCCGCTAAAACGCCCGATGCCGGGTGAGAGTCTACCCGCTCGCGCGAGCTTTTGCCCCGAGCACACCGGCATACGGCGCACCACAATATACAGACAACACATCAAGGAGTATCGGTTTTGGTCAATCAACCTATCGAAAAACAGCCTTTAGGCGCTCTCTTTAAATCAAATTTCGCCTCGGGATTGGTAGTCTTTCTCGTGGCGCTGCCACTGTGTTTGGGTATCGCCCTGGCATCCGGCGCACCGCCGCTTTCGGGGGTTATTTCGGGTATTGTTGGCGGTATCGTCATCGGGTTCTTGAGTACCTCGAATATCAGCGTTTCCGGTCCTGCGGCAGGTTTGGCGGCAATTGTTCTTGAGTCGATTACCAGTTTGGGCGCGTTCGAGCTGTTCCTCTGCGCGGGTCTCATCGCGGGTGCCATACAGCTTGCCCTAGGTTTCCTGCGCGTGGGCAGTATCGCCGAATACATTCCGCTTGCCGTCATTGAGGGTATGTTGGCGGGCATCGGCGTTATTATCATCATTAACCAGCTTCCGTTAGCGTTCGGCAGCGATTTGAAGCTGCGAGAAGACGGTCTGGACGTGTTCGCAGACCTTCATCTTGGGTCGATTCTGGTGACGGTTGTGTCCCTCATCATCCTGATTTCTTGGGATAAAATCCCCGGTTTGAAGAACCTTAAACTTTTGCCTGCCGCGCTCGTGGCGGTTGCCGTGGGTATTTTCATGAACTGGATATTCATCAAAACCAATAGCGGCCTGGCAATTCCTAATAATCAGCTCGTTCAGCTTCCTGTGCCGAAGTCGTGGGGAGATGTGGCTTCTCTGGCGACTTTCCCCAACTTCTCCGGCTTCACAGACTCACACGTGTGGATTACCGGTATCACGATCGCTATTGTGGCATCGATTGAAACCCTGCTCTCTATTGAGGCAGCCGATCGTCTAGATGTGCACCGCCGCATCACAGACACCAACCGCGAGCTTCGCGCACAGGGCGTTGGCAACATGGTGTGCTCCGCTATTGGCGGCCTGCCTGTGACATCGGTGGTGGTGCGTTCGTCCGCGAATGCGAGCGCGGGTGCAACCCATAAGCTTTCCGCCATTATTCACGGCGTTCTGCTGCTGGTGTGCGTGCTGGCTATTCCGTTCGTGCTGAACCTGATTCCGCTGGCGACTCTTGCCGCTGTGCTTCTGGTGGTGGGTTATAAGCTGGCGAATCCGAAGACCATCTTCCACTTCTGGCGTAAGGGTCTGTACCAGTTCATTCCGTTTGCCGCTACGCTAGTTGCCGTGGTTGCCCTCGACCTGCTGGAGGGCGTGGGTATTGGTCTGGCGATCAGTATCTTCTTCGTGCTGCAGGGCAATATGAAGCGCGCCTACTACCTCAGCCGTGAGGAGCTTGCAGAGGCCGACGAAATTACGCTGGATTTGGCGGAAGAGGTGTCGTTCTTGAACAAGGCAGCTATCAAGAAGACGCTGAAGAATATTCGCCCCGGTTCGAAGGTCACGATCAACGCAGAGAACTCTTCGTATATTGCCAGCGATGTGCTGGAGCTGATTGAGGACTTCTCCAATGTTTATGCGAAGGAGAACGATATTGAGGTGGTGCTCAAGGGCTTCAAGTCGGATTATCACGATGCGGAGCGTGATCGCCACAGCCACGTGAAGGTGGGTCATAGCGCAAGTATCTAAGCTATGAGGCGGTACCCGTGCGGTATCGCTCCCCCTCGTGCATGTACGCGAGCAGGTGGTTTTTGACCGAGCAGGTAGGAAAATCTTACCTGCTCGTACCAAAAACCACCTGCTCGCGTTTAAACGCAAAATCGCCCGTGACATCGCGCGTGTCTTAAATGCACTAGCACGCGTGATCCGGGCGATTGCTAACCTAGTAGACGTTATCAATTGGTAGATCTAGTTGATGAACGCCATCGCAGTGAGGTACCCAGACCTGCCAGTATGGGTTCATCACTGCCCTAACTATACAGCACAGATATAGTCCGGAACAACGGCTGAGGCCGTAAGCGTAGGGCTATTTTCGACGTTCACGGCGCACCTAAACCACCTGCTCACGGTATAGAGCGCATCGCGCATAAGCCTGCCATTCTTACAGTCACCATAACCTTAAATGTAATCTGCGTAACATCTAGGAAGTTACGGATTTTTCCGGTTTAATGAAGGTACAACCTATAAAGAACTCTTGATAGGTTAAGACTATAAGCGATGATGCTGTAGCTACAACCCCTCATAAAATCTCAGTTAGGAGTCACCATGAAGGCAGTTGTTTACCACGGTCCAGGCAAGCGAGCTTGGGAAGAAGTTCCAGACGCCGCCATCCTTGAACCCACCGACGTCATTGCTCGCGTTGATACCACCACCATCTGCGGCACCGACCTGCACATCCTCAAGGGTGACGTTCCCGAGGTTGAAGAAGGGCGCATCCTGGGCCATGAGGCTATCGGCACGATTACCGAAGTCGGCTCGGCAGTCACTGATTTGAAGGTTGGCGACCGCATCATTATTCCGGCGGTCACGAACTGCGGCAAGTGCTCATATTGTAAGGATAATAAGCCTTCGCACTGCCAGACCGTGGGCGGCGTCGGTTGGATTTTTGGGTACATGATTGACGGCACCCAGGCTGAGTATGTGCGCATTCCTTACGCTGAGACGTCGGTTCACATGGTTCCCGAGGGACTGACCGACGAAGATGTTCTCTTCCTCACGGATGCGCTTCCGACCGGGTTCGAGATGGGTATTCTCAACGGCAACACCAAACCCGGCGATACGGTTGCGGTTATCGGCGCCGGTCCGGTGGGTCTGGGCGCAATCATGACGGCAAATCTGTGCGGTGCCGGGCGCGTGATTACCGTCGATATGGACGATAACCGCATGAACAAGGCGCTGGAATTGGGTGCAACCGATAAGGTAAACGCCGCCGATCCGGACTTTATCGAGAAAATTAAGGCCCTCTCCCCCGACGGTTTGGGCGTGGATGTGGCGATTGAGGCAGTGGGCGTGCCGCAGACCTTCGAGACCTGCACCAAGATCGTGCGCCCCTACGGCAACATTGCGAACGCGGGTGTGCACGGCAAGCCGGTAGAGCTGCCGATTAACACCATGTGGATCTCGAACGTGAACATCAACATGGGTCTGGTGAACTGCAACACCGTGGGCAACCTGCTGAATATGGTGCGTTCGGGTCGCCTGAACGCAAAGGCGATGGCAACCCACTACTTCACCTTTGACCAGTTCGAGGAGGCATACGACCTGTTCGCAAATGCCGCCGAGCATAATGCGGTGAAGGTTGTTATCTCGCGCGAACCGATTAAGAAGTAGGGTGTAAGCCCCCCTAAGCTAACCCCTCCGGGTTCTTTACCGTCCTTCCCGGAGGGGTTCCTTTCGTTCTCTTTCCCAGAGCCAGCCATGTTTGGGGGGGTGTACTGTCCGGGATCGTAAAAAAGGCTCTTTATTCCAATAAAGCGGGTTTTCCGCCTCTTTATTGGAATAAAGAGCCTTTTTATACAGGAATCTGCTCACGATGAGCGTTGCTTTACCGACCCTTCGCCAGGTTTTCGAGCTTGGTTACCAGCGCATCAGTGTCTCGGGATGCGCTGCTGAGCACACGATAAATCACGCGCCTCTGTGCAGCCTGGCGCACCGCATCCTGACCTTGCGGCACTCCCCCGCCAGCGCGGGTACGCTCATCGGCCAACTGTTCGGCACGCATGGCGGCGTAGTTGATCTTGGCGGCAAGCTGCATCCTGTCCCGTTCCAGCTGAACACCAGCCCACGAGACAGGCCTGCTGGGGAACGGGCTGTTTGATTCGTCCGCCGCACCCCGGATGCGCTGCGCCTCCTGGGTCAGCTGGGCTGCGTCTACCGCGTCGCCAGCTTGTTTGTACATATCAAGCAGAATATGGAAGTTCTTCGCCTTCTCGCTGAGATACTGCGCGTTGGTGGCCGCGCCTTGAGCTTCGGGGCTCTGGTTCTGATTCGACGGGGTTGACGAAGTCTGCGCGGCGTTCGCAGCCGGAGCGGTCAGAGGCGAACCAACCGCGAGCGCGCCCGCAGCAGGAATGCCTACAGCGGCGGCGCGCAGGAATCGGCGGCGTGAGGTACCCAGTTCAGTCATATGTCCTCCTTATTTATGCGGTGTTAAAACACCATGAGGTGCAGAGTCAGCGCCATTAGGATAAGCGCCAACGCCGCACCTCATGATGCGAAACCGGTAAACCGGTTGGTAGTTTTTAACCGTAACTCACCTGAACACGTTTTTTAGTCAGGGTACGGTTATGCACTACCGTGTTGTCGGGCAGGTTACAGACTGTGTGCTGTGCAGGTTCTCACGCCTTAAGAGTAGTTACCTTCAATAAGCTTGCGCTGAAACGCAACAATGGCCGGTGAGGGACCGTCAAGAACCCCGTCTGCGGTTTGACCCAACCAGCTCTGTAGAGCACTGATTGTAGAGGGTCCGATCAAACCATCAACATCCGTCCCGAGCCAGCGCTGCAAATCTTTGATGGTTTCTGAA
>NZ_KV815289.1:0-7836 GCF_001814205.1 Rothia sp. HMSC036D11 | reverse complement strand
AATCTTTGATGGTTTCTGAACCGGAGGCGGCATCGTCAGAAACCCACTGCCAACCGCTCGTCAAACCGGGATTAGCACTTGACTGGGATGCGGGCTGACTGTCGATCTGCCCGTCGAGGGAAAGACCGCCCTCCACCGCAGAGTTTACGGCAGCTATGCTGTTGAGACGCTTCTGCAGCTCAACCGTTGTTTCGGAGCCCCAGTAACCATCATCTGTAAGAGCATTCGCGCTCGTTGCGGTCACAAGGGTCGAGCCAAAGGCGAGCATACCTGCAGCGGGAACACCAATGGCGGTGGTACGCAACAACTTACGGCGGGAAAGACCAGTATTTTCGAGAGTCATAATACTCCTTCCTCAACTAAGGCTCATAAAAGGTTTGAAGCAATCTTGGCACCAGTCAAAAGCTCACAAGCCCCAATCTCGCTTCCTCACACAATTGGCTACGAATTATTGAAAGCGGCTGGCATTTTCACTATCAGCATCTTCAACGGCCTGAGCTTCTTGGGCTCGTTGCTGAGCCAACGTTTCGGCTTTTTGAGCAGCATCATGCAGCTGGGCGCTGATATCTTTGACGGCAGCCTCAAGGGCAGGATCATCAAATGCTGCGGCATCAAGATCGAAGCTGTCTGCTAGTTCTTTAGCCCTCTGAGCTTTTTCCTGAAGCTTCTCAGACTCTACTTTCATCTTGGCGCCCAAGTCAGTCTCTGCATTCGCAGCTGGGGCCATCACCAGGTTCGCTCCCAAAGCAACCACACCGGCAGCGGGCACACCAATAGCGGTAGTACGCAGCAGCTTACGGCGAGAAAGATCGGTATTTTCGAGAGTCATAATATTCCTTCTTCACATCACCACATACGAGGTGAGAACATGTCACGCCATTTTCGCGATAACTTATTTTTTAAGTCGTAGGTACATGAGAGTTCAGATAGTTTTGCAGAGCCTCGATCGTTGGCGAAGGTCCGTCAAGCACGCCGTCAGCGGTTTGCCCAAGCCAGGTCTGCAGAGCACTAATCGTTTGAGGACCAATAATCCCGTCGCCTTTCTCGAAGCCCAGCTTTTCACGCTGCAACCTAGCGATAGTACCGGAGCCCTTCACCTGTTCATCGGAAACCCACTGCCAGCCTGAAGCCAGACCGGGGTTCTCCTCAGCACGTGATATTGGCTGAGAAGAAATAGTCCCCGAAGGATCCCCAAAAGGATAGCCAGGAAACCACCACTGACCAAGAACCCCTTGCATAAGGAAACTTTGGAGAAGTTCCGTCGTCTCCGTACCCCAGTAACCATCAGCTTCTATAGCAGCGTTCGCAGCTGGCGCGGTCACGAGGGTCGAGCCAAAGGCGAGCATACCTGCAGCGGGCACACCAATAGCGGTGGTACGCAACAGCTTACGGCGAGAAAGCCCAGAATGTTCGTTCATCATTTTTATCCTCCTCACATATATAGAAATTGCGGAGAAAAATCGGGTAACCGATGTATTTTCAGTATGTTGAATTAGTCATAGGTAACCGCGATAAGCTCTGACTGAAGCTTCTTAATGGTGGGAGACTCCTCGCTCAATACCCCATCCTGAGGGAGGTGATAACGCGCCTGAAGTGCAGATATAGTCTGCGAGCCCATGAGTCCATCCTGGGTCACTTTGAGCCAGCGCTGCAAATCTTTGATGGTTTCTGAACCGGAGGCGGCATCATCAGAAACCCAATCCCAGCCACTCGTCAGCCCAGGGTTAGCACTCGCTTGAGACGCAGGCTGACTTGAGACGATGCCATCTACCACCTCAAGCGCAGCGAGCCTCTGATACATACGTGTAGTTTCACTTCCCCAGTAACCATCAACCTCAAGCGCATTCGCACTCGTCGCGGTTACCAAGGTCGAGCCGAAAGCGAGCATACCCGCAGCGGGTACACCAATGGCGGTAGTACGCAACAGTTTACGGCGGGAAATACCAGTATTTTCGAGAGTCATAATACTCCTTCCTCAACTAAGGCTCATAAAAGGTTTGAAGCAATCTTGGCACCAGTCAAAAGCTCACAAGCCCCAATATCACTTCTTCACACAACTTAGTTGCGAATTATTTATTCAAAGAGGCTGGCGGCGTCACGATCAGCATCTTCAACAGCCTGAACTGCCTGGTCTCGTTCTTGAGCCATCGCTTCAGCCTTCTGCGCAGCATCACGCAGATCCGCAGCGGCAGAATCATTAATCGCGATGTTATCCTGGTCAAACTTATTTGCTAGATCTGTAGCGTCCCGGGCTTCTTGATGAAGCTGCTCAGATTCTGCCTGCATTGCGCCTGTCGAGTTATCGGCAATCCCTGCATTCGCCGCCGGAGCCGCTACGAAGCCAAGCGCTAGCAGGGCACCCACAATGGGGGTCACGAGCGAGGTTACGCGCATCGACTTACGAGGACGATCAAATTTACGAAGTATCATTTTTTCTCCTCAATTAGTTCGAATATGACTGTGCACTAACTGGTGAAAGAGCAACACCGGGTTTTAGCCGACGTACTGGTTAATCTCGTTCTGCAAAGCCTCAATAGTCGGTGATGGACTATCTAAAGTTCCATCCGCCGTCAGGCCATAATGCTCTTGTAAAAGCTTGATATGAACGCCTGTGATGCTGTAGCCAGTTACATTCCCACCCCATTCCTCAATTTTGAGGAAAAGATGTTGCCCATGAGTTCCGGATCCAAGCCATTGATACATGGCCAGCATGGTTGGGGAACCAGAGGCCTGTGCATCATCGACCCATTCCCAACCGCTGACGATACCCGAGCAGGATGGAGCCATACTTGATGGCTGAGAACTAATAACTCCATCCACCGACAACCCGGCCCCACGCACGGCATTCATAAAGCGTTGGAGCCCTGCAGAGGTTTCCTCGCCCCAGTAACCATCAACGCTAACCGCACTCGCACTTGTTGCGGT
This sequence comes from Rothia sp. HMSC036D11, assembly GCF_001814205.1. NCBI lineage: Bacteria > Bacillati > Actinomycetota > Actinomycetes > Micrococcales > Micrococcaceae > Rothia > Rothia sp. HMSC036D11. The sequence goes on along the minus strand of NZ_KV815289.1, from coordinate 4,911 downwards.
CACCAGAGTGGAGCCGAAAGCCAGCAAACTCGCGGCGGGTACGCCTACAGCGGCAGTACGCACCAGCCTGCGGCGAGAAATACCAGAATGTTCGTTCGTCATTTTTATCCTCCTTCAGGATGAAAATATATGTTCGCTGAGAAGCACCAACGTGCTTTTCACGCATCATCAAATCTCACATAGAGCTAACCGACGTACTGGCTAATCTCGTTCTGCAAAGCCTTGATAGTCTCTGAAGGTCCATCTAGGCGACCATCTGCCGTGAGACCGTAATGATTTTGCAGAGCCTTGATGGTATTGGGGCCAATCGTGCCGTCAGCCTCAACACCGCCCAGCCAACGCTGCAGGTAATAGATGGTGAAGTCGTAGCCTTGCGCTCCCCCATCGGATTCCCATTGCCATCCGCTGCCCAGCCCGGGGTTTGCGGACTGCTGCGATACAGGCTGATATTTCACGACACCATCTTCATACCCGTATGTAGGCTGACCGAGTTCCTGCGCAAATATATTGAAGAAAAACTTTTGAAGCTGCGAGGTTGTCTCGGAACCCCAATAACCATCAGCCTCAAGCGACTGAGCAGCTGGGACGCTAACGATGCTGAACCCCAGCGCCAGAACGCCTGCGGCGGGAACACCTACGGATGCGGTACGCAGCAAGCGACGACGTGAAATACCAGAATGTTCATTCGGCATAGTGATACCCTCCTTTGCGTATTTTCAGGTACAGAAAGCTAGAGCTGGAAGATGCCTTCCTTGTCGGGATGATGGATATACCACTAGATGGCCGATCCACCCTCCCGACACGTGAAGAACTGTCACATTGGATTAGCCAACGTACTGGTTGATCTCCTTTTGCAAGGCCTTAATGGTCTGCGATGGAGCTGACAGAACGCCGTCGCGGGTAAGCCCATAATGGCCCTGCATGAGCTTGATGTGTGTAGGCGAAATTTGGTTATTGGACAAAGGTTCGCCCGTTTCTTGAATCAAAGACGCGCTCCCTTCTTGCGTCTTTGCCTCAAGAGTATCGTCTGGATCATGAGTCAGCCACATAAACATCAGCCCGATAGTGGGAGATCCCTTGGCCTGAGAATCTTCTACCCACTCCCAACCACCAACGATGCCGGAGCAGGAAGAAGCCATGCTCGAAGGTTGGGAGCTGATCATGCCGTCAACGTCTAATCCAGCACTCAGAAAGGTATTCAGAAATTTCTGAAAACCTGTCGAGGTCTCCGAACCCCAGTAGCCGTCAACATCAACAGCATTCGCGCTCGTTGCAGTTACCAAGGTCGAGCCGACAGCGAGCAGACCAGCAGCAGGCACGCCAATAGCGGTAGTACGCAACAGCTTACGGCGAGAAAGTTCGGAATTTTCGAGAGTCATCAGGAATACCCTCCTTTGCGTATTTTTCTGGTGCAGGAAATTAGAGAAGATTTCAGCACACCATAAAACCATCACCGGTAGTAGCGTTAATTATTCTTCGCTATCTCATCATTGTCTGCGCGAAGGTAATGGTTAATTTCATTCTGCAGAGCCAGAATTGTCGGCGACGGTCCATCTAGTGTTCCATCCGCTGTCAGTCCATAATGGGCTTGCAGGGCACTGATAGTCTCAGAACCAAAAATCCCGTCAGCTCCAACACCTAGCCAAGTTTGCATCGCAACTATTGTTTGGGAGCCAGATGCTTGAGCATCATCAACCCACTCCCAGCCACCAGCAAGACCGGGACATGAAGCCTGCAGACTTGACGGCTGAGAACTAATCACACCATCCACGCTCACCTGAGCATGCTGGGTAATATTTAAGAAAGTTTGGAGCCCACTGGAAGTTTTTGACCCCCACCAGCCATCAGCACCAACTAGCGCGTGATAAGCCTGCGCGCTCGGTGCGGTCACAAGGGTCGAGCCGACAGCGAGCAGACCAGCAGCAGGCACGCCAATAGCGGTAGTACGCAGCAACTTACGGCGAGAAAGTCCGGGATTTTCGAGAGTCATGTTACTTATCTTCCTTTCACATGGTGGTTGGATACGCGCACTCGCCACTGTAGAGCTACAAAAAGCATTGTGGATTGCGTACTATCTGTGAACGCCTCATAAAAGAAGGCGCAGGGTTATGACATTTCCTCTTCCGAAGCGAGGATTTTATTTAGAGTGCCCAGAATATATCTGCAAGAGCTACATACCAGCAACACATCTCAAAGTGATGTTTTGGTCACCTCATATAATGCATTTACTGCGTAGCGCTTTCCTGAACGCCTCTGCCCCTACCGTAGAAGCCACACGGGCGAGTTTTCAACCCTTTGAGGCTGTTTTGCTGTATCGCGCAAGACAGAAGTTCATGTATTTTATGCTCTATATCAGAGTGGTCATTGTTCAAAATTTTTAAATGTCATATTTCTTATTCGGGCATGTCACATAAAAATATAATGTTGTGGTGCGTAAGTTTTTATAAATACTTCATTCTTTAAATATTTTTTCTTAGGTGTTTCAATAAGTAAATCTCTATAAGCACGCTTTAATCCCCACGAGCAGATGGTTATTGTGGCGAGCAGATAACAATCGATTATCTGCCCGCCACAATACTATCTGCTCGCGCCTCATCAAACCTGACGCATAGGGACTTTAGGATCCGTGAAAACTAATTCTAGGCCTGTTCTTCTGCCGCTGATCAGATAGATAATCAACAACAATGAGAACTGCAATAGCAACGTCTTGAAAACGCTGGTCGTACACAGTGATCTGATATTTGTCGCGCATCTTAAACCTAGGCTTGTGAATAGCGGCGACGATACCTCCTTCAAGAACAATCTCAAAGTTACCCTCCCAGAAACTACCCCCGATCTGAAGCGGAGTCTGGTTGAGGTAGGCCTCTATGTTGAGCCCAGCGAGTTTAAACCGTTTGCGCATATACAGCTGGTCGCCAGTGGAAAAGCCAACATTGAAAACGGTACCGAGCCCAAGCTGCCGCTCTAGCGTGAACTGCACGCCGGTCTCAACGTTCGTCACATTCATGTTTTTGCCGAGAACCCGGTAGTTCTCATCAACCTGATATACCGTGTACCCACCTTCGTCGGTGACGACATAGTGGTCGGTAATTTTGAAGATTTTCTGCGCCGCATAAAGCTGCCGCATCATGCTCTCCTCTCTATGTGTTTCGGTGGTGTCGTTGGTAGCTCAACCATAGCACCGCGTACACCTTTAACAAGGAGAGGAAAGGTTTCAGCCCCTACCTTGCACATGCATTCGAAGAAGATTTAGGCGTGGAATCGCCAAGTACAGCTGAAAGCGAAGAGGTTCTAGAGTGATTCATCAGGTTTTCCTTCGGATATCTCATGCTGCTTTTGTTCTGAAGTTTGGGTGGTCTTCTTAATACTATTTGTCGTAACAACAATCATTGAGATACCCAAAGTAATCTCGTAGAGGGCTGCCATAACGCCCGCTACCATAGAAGAAATCACTGCGGATGGCCTGTCGCAACCCATCAATAGAACAAGAATACACCCTAGCATAAACGGCACACAGGTAACCTCGGAGATCGGGGCAACAATAAGGCTGTAAATATTGACGCCTCGTATCCACCGAAACCTGACCGACTTCCTAAACCGTGCAAACGCGACAATCTGTAAGATAACGTGAATAATATAGGGCAACACAATAATGACAGCGATCATTATAACGACCTGGCTGACGTCATCAAGCCCACGAGCCATACCGATATTAAATAATCCGCCGATAAAAACAACCAGTATGATGAGCGCAGGAATAATAATCAGAATATTCCTTATAGTCTGTGCTATAAGAAGCCTCTCGCGAGTTTTAGGGTCTATATAACGCTGTTTTGGTACGCGCTTACGTGGTTCTTCATTTTCCTCGACCCCCTGAGGTTCCGGGGATGTCTGAGCCTCTAAGGAAATCTTACCGTCGATACCTTCTAGATCATACAGTTGTGTATACTCGGGTTCTTGACGTGCATTCTCCAGAGTATTACCCGATACTCCCTGCCTTTCTGCGGGAGACTGTGAGTCTTTAGTATCGGAGGTTGAAAAATTCTTATCGGTACTCATGGTGTTCACCCCAGTCTTTTTTCTGCGACCTGATAGAAACTTGCTGCCAAGGAACCTCTACTACCGGCTCTTCACGGTGCTTCTTCAGAGTTTTTAAATCGTCCGTTTCGTATACCGCGCTCTTGAAACCAGATAAAGTATTATTCGATATTGAACCTTTATCCACACCCATATTTTTGTTGTGAGATGATAATTTTTTCCTTTTCCATTTATATATAATCACTACAATAATCATGAAAACACTTATAATCGCCTCAAGGGCACAGGCGTCTAGAATCCACCGTAATGGTTGAACATCCACATTTGAAGCCGTTACCCCTATAATGAACGATGTATAAAAAGCAGCAAGAGGCGCAACAGCGAGCAGACCATAGGCGTTTGTCCCCAAGATCCACGCGGTTTTAGTTCCCCAAATCATCTTTATACATGCCACAATTTGCAATGGAATATGTATAATAAAGGGCGAAAAAAGAGTGAGAATAAAAAGAAAACCTAGAAAACCACTAGACCTAATATTATAAGAAAGGGAAGAAATTAACGTACTCTGGAGAAGCGCAGCTTCGAGCACTAGCCTAATGATCTGCACAGTTATAAAACCAGCATGAAACGAATTTTGCTCCTCAGTCGAATCTGCCTCAGATTCTTTCTCTATCTCATGAATATCTTGAGCCTGGATAGTTCCATGCTCAGGTTTTGGAAGGTCTTTATTAGTAGTCATGGATTCACCCTAAACTTATAGCCTGGGTATTCCGTGGAAGCTCCCTGAACATTCTTAAAAAATAATATTTTAATCTAATAGTTTTGATTTTATTTAATACTAAAAAGGCTCTTTGTTTAAACAAAGAGCCTTTT
>NZ_KV815288.1:0-18289 GCF_001814205.1 Rothia sp. HMSC036D11 | reverse complement strand
GGTGATGTTTCACGTGAAACATCACCACCCCCAGTAGATTATGCGAGGAAGGATTCTAAGCTATCGCATGGACTAAGAACCTTTGAAATCAGAATCCAGAACCCGAATAATGCGGTTGAGATCCTCGACATTAGCAAACTCAATAGTCATCTTACCCTTACGAGCACCGAGCGAAATCTTAACCGATGTATCCAGTTTGTCGGCGAACGCATCCGCTATATAGTCCAATCGCTCGTGATGCTTCTGTGGCTGCGGGGTTTTCCGCTCTTTATCTGCCGGAGCTTCGCTCGCATGGGCAACAAGCTCCTCAACGGCACGCACAGAAAGCCCTTCATTCACGATCTTCTGAGCAATGGTCTCTATCTTTGCCTGATCGGTTAAAGTCAGCAGGGCACGCGCATGCCCGGCAGCGATAACACCTGCCGCTACCCTGCGCTGTACGAGAGGAGGCAACCTAAGCAAACGAATCGTATTCGAAATCTGTGGACGAGAACGCCCAATACGCTTTGCAAGCTGCTCTTGGGTGGTACTGAACTCTTCCATAAGCTGCTGATATGCGGCCGCCTCTTCAATGGGATTCAGCTGGCTACGATGCAGGTTTTCCAGCAGGGCGTCTCGAAGCAGATCAATATCTTGCGTGTCACGGATAATGGCAGGAATAGTTTCTAGACCCGCAGCCTGGGTTGCGCGCCAACGCCGCTCACCCATCACCAGCTCATATTTTTCGGCATTTTTCTCGCGTGAAGGGCGCACCACAATAGGCTGCAGAACACCAATCTCGCGAACCGAATGGATGAGCTCAGCCATGTCTTGTTCATCAAAATCAACGCGAGGCTGTTTGCGGTTTGGGTGAATATCAGAAACTTTGATTTCTGCGAACTGAGCTCCAGGAACGGGTACGAGGTTGCTGTTGCCTTCTTCCTCAGCTTCCTTCGTTTCTTCACCAAAGAAGAAATCTACCGGGCGGCGTGTTAACGTCGTATTGCGAAGTGCCGCACCCATATCCATACGAGGCTTCTTCTTCTGAACGTCGCGTGGCTGAGACAATGTTTCACGTGAAACATCTGATTTCTGCTCAGAATGCGATGCGGACGAAGATGCAGATGAGACGTGTACACTCTCTTCTTTCTTCTCTCCCGCTTTCATGACAGGCATTTTAAGACTAGGTATCTTAACCGCAGAAGCCTTTTGCGTCTTCGATGAAACAGAAGTTTTCCGAGCCTCAGCAGAAGATTCCTGAGGTTTCGGTTCCGTAGACTTTTGCGACGAAGAGATGTGAACCTCTTGCTGTTCTGTCCGTTTCGTTGTCGCAGACGGTTCCTTCTTCGGGGCAGATTTTTTCTGCGGCTCCGGCTTTACGTTGCGAGTCTTCGGGCGTTTTGCCGAGGATGCGGCGGCTTGTTCCTCCTGCTGAGGTTTGCGAGTCGCCGCTACCTTTTTTTCCGCCTCTTTCTCGGCAACATCGGAAGCAGTCACAACAGGCGTCGTATTATTGGGAATGAGAGCACCCAGTCCCCTTCCGAGACCCCGTCGCTTCTCTGCCATGTTTTTCCTTCCTCACACCAAATTTTCTACCGCTCTCATGCATGCCGATTACACTTCATATGAACCTTGCAGCACCGTAAAATCTGCGCTCAGAAAATTCGGTATTTCCCTAGATATAAATCTCAAAAAGTTTATTTATGGAGAATATCGGAGTAATTACCAATCCTGATATGCCGATATTTCAGAGCATCTATATGCTCCTCTTAGCGACGTGCAATTTCCTGCGCCGCCTCACGATAAGCCTGAGCACCGGTAGACGTTGGATCATAGCTAATAACGGTCTGCTGGTAGCTCGGCGCCTCTGAAATGCGTACAGAACGCGGAATCTTGGTCTGGAGAGTCTCCTTCGGGAAATGTTCCCGCACCTCTTCCGCTACCTGATATGCAAGGTTGGTACGACCGTCGTACATAGTCAGCAGAATCGTACTAATCTCTAAATTGGAATTCAGATGTTTCTGAATCATCTGAATGTTCTTGAGCAGCTGGCTCAAGCCTTCCAGGGCATAGTATTCACACTGAATAGGAATCAGGATTTCCTCTGCCGCCACGAAAGCATTAACGGTCAGCAGTCCCAAGCTCGGCGGGCAGTCGATAAATACATAGTCGAGCCGTCCCATCCCCTGCTGGGCACGCCACTCAGTATAGTCCTCCAAAGCGTTTTTAAGGCGTTTCTCACGTGCCACGACCGAAACAAGTTCAATCTCTGCCCCAGCAAGGTCTATATTCGCGGGTGCACACCACAGATTGTCGAGGTCAGGGCACTCCTGCACAATATCGGAAAGCGGAGTATCGTCAATCAAAGTGTTGTAAGTACTGGGAAGCTCCACGCCATGTTCAATACCGAGAGCCGTCGAAGCATTTCCCTGGGGGTCATTATCAATGACCAAAACGTTCATTCCCGCTTCTGCAAGGGCGGCCGCAATGTTCACGGCGGTACTCGTTTTACCGACTCCACCCTTCTGATTCGAGATGGTAAAGACGCGTGTATGTGGGGGCTTGGGCAGTAAAGGCGGCGTCGAGCCACCGGGGGTGATCGTCATATATCCTCCGCGCCTGATGCTGATGGTTGATGTGTCTTTCGCCAGATAAAGATACGCACACCATGTTTCACGTGAAACATTGGATAAAGAGCATTAAGGATGTTTCACGTGAAACACCGATGCTGTCTCCGGTCTGCGCGTTCCTCTTTAAGATTACCTGTCAAAACAGCGATATACCACGTACACCCTCGACAAGTTGTCTAGGATTCGTATTTTTTCACGAAAATTTATGATTTCATTCCCAAGTAATTCACTCTCAGCACAGCATCATGAACCGATTATCAACCTCTCAACCAGGAAAATTTATACAAGTTCCATTATTCATTTTTAATATTCCACATTCACGAAAAACTACGGTGCCCCACCGAAAGTTCCCCTTCATCTCTCACGTACCACAAACTCTTTCTCCGGTATCAGGCAACGAGCATAAGAATAGGGGTTGAAGATACATCTGAGAATGTATCTTCAACCCCTATGAAGCTCGCAGCTTCAGAGTTTATCGAGACTAGAGTGTAACTCGCACAACGGTTGTGGGCTCATCCAGCAGTCCCTCCCCCGCCGTCAGGATTTCGGTCTCGCGAGCCCCATAACGGTTGAGTTTCTTCTTAGCCTTCTTGATTTCCTCTCGTGCAGAGCGCCCCTTAAGAGCCAGAAGCTCACCGGTACCGCGCAGAATCGGCAAGGTAATATCCACAAGACCCACCAGCGCAGATACGGCACGAGCAGTCACCACATCGGCATCGACCTGTCCGATAGCCTGCTCAGCACGGGAACGCAGAATCTTTACATTCTCAAGGCCTAGATCCTCAACCACTTCATGAAGCCATATCACGCGGCGCTCCAGAGGCTCTATGAGCGTGATCGCAAGGTCGGGGCGGGCAATAGCCAGACAAAGCCCCGGTAGACCCGCTCCAGAGCCTACATCCGCCACGGATGTACCTTCGGCGATATATTCCTGCACAGCGGCACAGTTGAGCACGTGACGAGCCCAAAGGCGCGGTACCTCACGCGGACCAATGAGTCCGCGCTCAATCCCCGTCGTCGCCAAATGTTCCACATAACGCTGTGCTAGAGGCAGACGATCGCCAAAAATTGCGGTAGCGGCTACAAGGTCTTGACCTTCACAAGGAACCGTCATTTACGCCTCCGGAAGGGAAATCACCACATGGCGACGTGTGCCTTCGCCTTCGGATTCACTGTAGAGCCCCTGTTCAGCAACCACATCATGTACAACCTTGCGTTCATAGGCGCCCAGTGGTTTCAGGTGGAAATCTTCGCCGGAGGAACGCACCTTCTCGACGGCGTCGAGGGCTATTTCGGTAAGCTGTTCTCGACGTTGTGCACGGTAACCTGCAATATCGAGAATAAGACGCGAACGGTTGCCGCTGGCGGCCAGAACCGACAGGCGCACGAGTTCCTGCAGAGCGTCTAGAACCTCACCGCGGCGACCGACAAGGTGGCGCAGATCTTCATTCCCATCGTCATCATTGACCACCGAGAGGTAGATGCGCTGGTTGCGCACCTCAATATCAATATCTCCATCAAGATCGACGATATCGAGAAGTTCTTCGAGGTAGTCAGCGGCGATATCCCCTTCTTCCTCAATCATGCTGACTTCGTCGATTTCTTTGACAGCCTCAGCTTCCGATGCGGTGCTTGGCGATTCTGCGGTTTCTTCAAATATTTCAGTCATGGTTTTCCTTGAATTTATCGATGCTGTGTTTAGTTGAGTTTCGGCTTATTCGAGTTTTTATTGCTCGACTTGTTCTGCCCGCCGCCTTTACGCTGCTGCTGTTTCTGGCGTTTCTTACTCATGGGCTGCTGGCGCTGGCCCGCGGCGGCACGCTCACGCGCCTCCTCAAGCTCTTTTTCGTGCTGTTCCTTGGTTTTCCCAACGGGGGGCAGACCTTTAGCGGCACGGCGTTCGTTGAGCTCCTTCTCAGCCTGAGAACCGGGAGTCGGGTTATTGCGGATAACCCACCACTGCTGCCCGAGAGCCCAGAAGTTTGAGACGGTCCAGTAGTACATCACACCCAGGGGGAAGTTAATGCCCGTCACCGCGAAAATAACGGGAAAACCGTACATCATCATCTGTTGCTGACGGAATATTGGGGAGTTTTTGGCTGCCTCGGACATGTTCTTGGCACTGAGCTGTTTCTGAATGAAGAACTGGGTACCGCTCATGAGTAGAATCATGATGATGGCCTGGGCAACGGTAGCGGCATGGTTACCGTTACCGGGGTTCATCATGGTCGAGAAGATAGGTGACCCAAAGATATAGGCTTCACTGAACTGTTTAACCAATTCTGCGGGAAGCAGCAGAATGCCTTCATTTTTAGCAGCTGCCCCGGAAACACCCATGAGCACCTGATAGAGACCGAGGAAGATTGGCATCTGCGCAATAATCGGTAAACAGGATGAGAAGGGGCTGGTGCCGTGCTTCTTGAATAGTGCCATCTGCTCCTGCGCCATAGCCTGGCGGGAAAGCTGATCTTTTTTACCCTTGTATTTGGCCTGCAGCTTTGCAAGATCGCCCTGCATGGCGTTCATACCGCGCATCGATTTAATTTGGCGCATAAATAGGGGAATGGTTACAGCACGCATCACGAGAGTCAGGCAGATAATGCACAGCACCCAGGTAAAGCCTGAAGACGGATCCATACCAATACTGGTAAAGATCGTGTGGAAGAACCACAGCACCGCAGACACGGCCAATTTAAAGGGCCAAAGGATCATGTCAAAAATGTTCACGGGAGTTTTTCTCCTTATGACTCGGCTAAGTCTTTGTAGGAATCTCGACAACCGTTAGTGGTTGTTCGAGTGAGTTTCTAGGGGATGGTTCAGGAGCATAATTTTAGGTTCCTGACCGGAGGCAAAGGTTCGTTTTCCGGGCGGAACGGGGTCGACTCCGCCGGTTGCCCAGGGATTACACCGCAGGATGCGCCGCACGGTCAGGCTGAGACCGCCGAGGGCTCCATGAGTGGTGACCGCTTCCAACCCGTAGGCGGAGCAGGTCGGATAATACCGGCATACATCCCCATAGAGAGGGGATACGACTTTACGGTAAGCCTTAATAAGCCCAATCAGAATATTCTGCGGCAAGGTGTAGACCGCATGTAAAAAAGATACCGGATGCACAAACTCATGGGGCGCTTGCGCGAGGCGGTCATCGGGATCAAGCTGATGGGTGTGGGGATGGTGTGTACTGCTGTGATGAGGGTGAAAACGCTCATCACATCGACGATGGTTCATAGTCCCCTCCCCCACGGTTTTCAACATTGCAGTGCTGATCTTGACGGTCAAGTTTTTTCAGGGAGGATTCTAGGGCACCTCGATAGTCTGCGCGTAATTCTTCCCAGTTCGCTCCAGCGGATGCGGGAAGCGCCCGCACGGCAATATACAGTCCCTGCGGGTAGGTGCTAACGGTTGTTGCAGCGAGTTCACGCAAACGCCGTTTAACACGGTTACGAGTCACAGCATTTCCGACGGCTTTTGACACAATGAAACCTATACGGGTTGTATTTCCGGATTTTTGAGCCGTATATACAACTAAGTTCCGGCGCCCTGAGCGGGTACCGGAACGAAAAGCCGTGGAAAATTGGGAGCTGGTGCGCATCCGGTGCTGGATTGGCAGCACGTTTTCCTTCCCTGTAGTGGAAAACCCGCTAACACGAATGCGTTAGCGGGTTTTGCTGAGTTCTTTATGCCGAAAGCTTGGAACGACCCTTGGAACGACGGTTCGACAGGATAGAACGACCGGCACGAGTACGCATACGAAGACGGAAACCGTGTTTCTTCGCACGACGGCGGTTATTCGGCTGGAAAGTACGTTTACTCATACTTATCTCCTTGGACACAAAATCCTACCCGCTGGCTAGGATTTCTAAGCTTTTTCGTGCCCGATGGTACCTCGACACTTCGAGGTAGGCGGTACACATACAACAGAACAACTTTAGAAGAGTCTATGCTGCAAAGCAAGTTAATCCGCCCCGCACATAACCCCAGATTATCCCCAGGTTGTGGGGATTAGACTATCCACAGGTGTTCTCAACGGACCTTCAAAACATCATATCCACAGTTTTCCACATCCTTGTTATACACTTAATTTCCTTGATATATCAAGGAAAAATAACGAAATTCAAGAATTTTTCAACCGGTTATCCTCAGGAAAGACACATTTTTTCCACACTGTGTATAACTCCTGTGGATAAGCTGTTTATGATGTGTATAACCTACGGTAGAATCGGTACATATCTTTGTCATCTTTACGAGGGGAATCACTGATGAACGCTGAGCACACGCAGCTTCAGGAACGCTGGGAACAGGTCATAAGCATTCTGCAAGCGAATCCTGAGGTCTCTCAGCGTCTGCGTGGTTTTGTGAGTCTTGCGCAGCCTCAGGCTTTCGTGGGAACCGTTCTTCTGATTGCCGTTCCCAGCGAACTAACCCGCAATATTTTTCAGTCTCAGCTCAAGGCGCCCTTCCAACAAGCTCTGACCACCGTTTTTGGTTCCGGTGTATCAGAGGCTTTCACGATTGATGAATCGCTTGCGCAAACATCTCAGACGGTTTCGCCTTCAATACCGCAGATCGAAGACGATTCTCCTATGCCCCCGCTTCATGAGGTTGAGGCCGAACTCCACACCCCCGTGCCGCCTCATCAAAGTCAAATTGCGGATGTGCCCGTTACCGATGTACCGGCAGCATCACCGGTTGATCCCGCCATCTTCGCCGAGCGCCCGCAGAGTTCTTCCCCCTCCCCCACCGAATTTTCCGAAGTACACACGCCGCAGCATGTGGACTCTGCCGTTCCCGCTCAGCCGATTTCTTCTCCTGCAGAGACTGAGGATATTTCTTCCCCAGCCGCGGATACTCATACCGCTGTTTCTTCGGATTCCGGTTGGGATTCTTCGGCACGTCTGAACCCAAATTACACTTTCGATACTTTTGTGATTGGTCAGTCTAACCGCTTTGCACACGCCGCAGCATTTGCTGTTTCCGAGTCCCCCGCCCAAGCCTATAATCCCCTCTTTATTTATGGCGATTCAGGGCTGGGTAAAACCCACCTCCTGCACGCGATCGGGCACTATGCCAAGCATCTTTTCCCGAGCCTACGCGTGCGGTACGTAAATTCTGAGGAGTTCACAAACGATTTCATCAATTCGATTCGTGACGATGAAGGGTCATCTTTCAAACAGATTTACCGCAATGTCGATATGCTTCTGATCGACGATATCCAGTTTTTGGCGGGTAAAGAGCATACACAGGAAGAGTTCTTCCATACTTTCAACGCCCTGCATAATCACCAAAAGCAGGTTGTGATTACTTCTGATTTGCCGCCAAAACAGCTCACCGGGTTCGCCGAGCGTATGCGTTCACGCTTCGAGTGGGGTCTGATTACCGATGTTCAGCCTCCCGAGTTAGAGACTCGTATCGCTATTTTGCGCAAGAAGGCACAGAGTGAATCGCTCAACGTTCCCGATGATGTGATGGAATATATTGCATCGCATATTACGGCGAATATCCGCGAGTTGGAGGGCGCGCTCATTCGTGTAACGGCATTCGCCTCGCTTAATAAGCAGCCCGTCGATGTTGCCTTAGCCGAAGTTGTGCTCAAAGATCTCATTACAGATGCGGGCGATACCGAAATTACCTCGGGACAAGTGCTGGCGACTACGGCTTCCTATTTCGATGTGACTCTAGAGGATCTACGGTCAAAATCCCGCACTCGAACCCTCACAAATGCACGTCAGATTGCCATGTATTTACTGCGGGAGCTTACGGATATGTCGTTGCCGCGCATCGGGCAGGAATTAGGCGGCCGCGACCACACAACGGTTATGCACGCGGTACGGAAGGTGGGGGCACAAATGGCTGAACGACGCACTACCTTTAACCAGGTCACCGATTTGACGAACAAAATCAAGCAGGATCAGCGTGAAAGCCGGTAGTTCCCCGGAATTTCAAGGTTTAAACAGCCTGTGGATAACGTGTGTGTTAAACCGGGGCGTTAAGTGGATATTAAGTGCATGATTATTCATGATGTGTGGACGAAAGTAGATGTATAAATATCCATACACAATGCATCCTCAGAAACGCTAATTTTTGTCCACTTAATATCCACAGGTGATTTCCTTGATTTTACAGGGAAACTCTGGTTTTTCCACGATATCCACAGGGGTTATTAACATTACTGTACTTTAAAGAAAACACCCTCACATAACATGAAGCGCACCCACGCAGGTCCAATCGAACGCAGTATCCAACTATTTTGACGATGGTAGCGAGACAACAGCACCAGATTTTTGTAATTACAATTTTCATAACCTTCTGAAGCTGTACTGCATGATCTACCTTCCTAAAGATGTAATTACAAAATTTTCTAAACCCTCTGAGCGGAACTAACCTGTACCCTCTCCTTGACGAACCTGTATCCGGTAGGATGGATTATGCAGTTTTGCATAAACTACACACGCACGATGTCGGGTTCTCAATTCCATACGCATCCATGAGCTCATCATCGTTGTTTTTTCAAACCCGTTTGCTTCATCACCGAAAGGCTCTTTGATGAAATTTACCGTTGAACGTGACGTACTTGCCGAGGCGGTTGGTTGGACCGCGCGCTCGCTACCTCTTCGTCCCACCTCTCCCGTGCTCAACGGTCTTCTCATCAAAGCTGAAAGTGGTGAGGTTTCTGTTTCAAGCTTCGACCATGAAATCAGTGCTAAGCAAACGATCGAGGCGTCGGTAGAGCAGGAAGGGACCTGTTTAGTACCGGGTAAGATGCTTGCCGAAATTTGCCGCTCGCTGCCTAACGCAGATGTTGAGTTCGTGGCTAATGACTCCACAATTTTTATGACCTGTCGTTCCGCAAAGTTCCAGCTAGCGGGTATGCCGGTGGCGGACTATCCGGAGCTTCCTGAGCTACCGCAGATCTCCGGTACCGTTGATGGCGCGGAATTCGCTAAAGCTGTCTCCCAGGTTCAGATCGCGGTTTCCAAAGACGAAACTTTACCGTTGCTTACCGGTATTCGCCTGGAAATCTCCGGTTCAACCATGACTCTTCTTGCTACCGACCGGTACCGCTTGGCGATGCGCGAAATTACCTGGAATCCTGAGAACCCTGAAATTGAGGCTGCGGTTCTGCTCAAGGCCAAAACCATGACCGAGGTGGGGCGTACCCTCTCAAACTCGGGAGAGCTTTCTATCGCACTTCCTGAAAATGGCGATCTTATCGGTTTCTCCGCAGGCTCTCGCCGAACTACGAGTGTTCTCATGGACGGTCAGTACCCGAATCTTCGTGCCCTCTTCCCAACCGAAACTGCGGTTCATGCTGTTGTCCGTACATCGGATTTGGCGGAGGCGGCGCGTCGTATTTCCCTCGTGGCAGAACGTAACACTCCCCTGCGCCTTCAGTTCACCGAAGACGGACAGGTATCGATCGATGCCGGGCGCGGCGATGAGGCTCGCGCATCCGAATCGATGCCCGCGCAGCTGGACGGTCACGAAATTACGGTGGCATATAACCCCACGTACCTTTCGGAGGGACTGGGTGCCTTTGATACCGACTTTGTACGTTTCTCCTTCACTGAGGCTCCTAAACCTGCCGTGCTCTCCGGTCAGGACGAACCGCTGAGCGAAGAAGATCTTAGCTACCGGTACCTGGTTCAGCCGATTCGCTTGCCCGCTAACTAATTGTGCATTCCGGTATAGGGTCATAGGAAATTAGAATAAACATTCGTTTTTATAGAAGGGGGTATTGTGTATCTTGATCATCTTTCGCTTCTTGATTACCGCACCTACACCCTTCTTAATTTGCCGCTAACCGCCGGAGTTACCGTTTTTTTAGGGCCTAACGGTGTTGGAAAAACCAATATTATTGAGGCTATAGACTACACCGCGAATCTTTCCTCGCACCGCGTAAGCCATGATGGTCCGCTCGTGCGGGTGGGTGCATCCCGAGCCTATATTCGTGTGCGTACGGTGCGTGGTTCACAACAAACGGTCACCGAATTCGAGATAGCACCCGGGGCGAGCAACCGGGTGCGCATCAATCGAGCCGCTCCCGTGCGCGCCCGTGAAGCCTTAGGGATTACGCGCACCGTGTTGTTCTCCCCCGAAGATTTGCAGCTCGTCAAGGGTGAACCCGCGGGACGACGCCGTTTTATTGATGATTTAGCGGTTTCGCTGCGACCCGTTGTTGCCGGGTACCGTCAGGAATACGAACGCATTTTGCGCCAGCGCAATTCGCTGTTGAAAACATTGCAGCGCCGCGGTTCCTTGGCGGCAGACGATGAAAACGCGATGCACACCCTTGATGTGTGGTCGGAACAATTGGCTCAGCTAGGGGCACAGCTCCTCGCAGCACGATTTCGTGTTCTATGGCTTTTGCTTCCCCACTTGCGGCGCGCCTACACCGGGCTTACCGATGGGTCAAAGGACATCTCATTTACCTACGATTCGACGGTTTTTCCGGAGATTACCGAGCGAGGGCTCGAACATGTTTCGCGTATGAGCATCGACGACATTAAAGATGCGATGGCGCAGCGCTTGCGCGAGCGCCGTACCGCCGAACTGGAGCGCGGGGTGACTCTGGTGGGACCGCATCGGGACGATATAACGCTGCTATTGGGCGGGTTAGCTGTTAAACAATTTGCTTCCCACGGAGAAAGCTGGTCGGTTGCGCTTTCTTTGCGATTGGCTTCCTGGTTTGTGCATCGTGCCGACGACGATTCCCCCGGGTCCTCCCCCATTCTTATTCTTGACGATGTTTTTGCCGAGTTAGATTCAGAACGGCGTCATAGGCTCGGCGCTTTAGTAGCCCAGGCAGAACAGGTTTTGCTCACCAGCGCCGTGTTGAGCGATATTCCCGAGGAACTGGGGACGTACCGTTTAGTGCGGGTGAGTACCGCTCACGCCGAATATGCGCCCGAAACCACAGACGCACCGCAGATTGAGGATTTGCCCTCATGAGCGAGAAACTTTGGGATGACGGTGAGGAAATAGGCACGCAAGCGTCGAATCATGAAGAATCTTCGCTTGATCCGGAGCAAGAATACTATCGTGATGAGGTCGATGCCCCCGCCGCCATGGTAGAACGGATGCGCGCCGCCGCAGCAGCCCGCGGCGAGGGGCGACTCAACGCATTCTCGGCAAAGAAGATTCTTCGTGAATTTGGCTCTGCCATGAGCGCCGAACCGGGACAGCGGAAAACTCGCGCCCAGCGGGTCGATATGCGCGCGCTGGGCGGCTATACCGCATCCGGTGAAGATTCTCGCGATCCTAAACCGCTTGATGGTGTGATCTCGTACCTGATTCGATCTCGTGGGTGGAAAGAGCCCGTGGCGGTCTCCAGCGTCATGGCACGATGGAGTGAACTCGTTGGACCCGAACTTGCCATGCACGCTAAACCCACGCGCTTTGAGAATGCCGTGGTCGATGTGCAGTGCGATTCGACAGCTTGGGCAACGCAGCTTAGGCTCATGCGTAATCAGATTGTGCAGATGTTCGCGCGTGAACTTGGCGAAGGCGTGGTGACGAACATCCGTATTTACGGGCCGAATAATGGGCGCTGGGCATCGCGCGGCCCTAAACGGGCACCGGGAGGTCGAGGGGTACGAGATACCTACGGATAACCCGCTTATGTGACACTTTTGCGTCATAAGGGCCTAAATCGCCGGAAACGAAGATAACGGTACGGTATATATCCCCTACCGCATACCGGGGTGAGTATGCTCAGAAAAGCCTTAGAAGGCTGTATATTCGAAATAAGCTGTTCCACGCCCTTCAAAATATGGGCGTAAAGTCGTGAAATTCGGTAGAATAGAAAAGAATATGCTGATGCTGCGCTCATCTAGGTGCAGCGGTGATACATCACCGGGCATGAGATCTACCCCAAGGAGTTACGCACTCGTGACATCTGAACAACCCCATGAATACGGCGCATCTGACATTACCGTTTTGGAGGGTCTGGAAGCGGTTCGTAAACGTCCCGGTATGTATATCGGCTCGACAACCGAACGTGGTCTACACCATCTGGTCTACGAGGTGGTCGATAACTCTGTAGATGAGGCGCTCGCAGGCTACGCAAGCCATATTGAAGTTACAATTCAGGCCGATGGTGGTGTGCGCGTTCAAGATGATGGCCGCGGTATTCCCGTGGATGAGCATCCGACCGAGCATAAATCCACGGTCGAGGTCGTTATGACTGTTCTTCACGCTGGCGGTAAATTCGGCGGCGGCGGATATGCCGTTTCCGGTGGTTTACACGGTGTGGGTATTTCTGTCGTTAATGCGCTCTCAAAAAAGGTTATAACCGAAGTCCACCGTCAGGGTTATTCCTGGCACATTTCTTTTGCTAACGGTGGTATTCCTGATGGTCCCCTGCGCCGCGGTAAAGCCTCTCAGAAGACCGGTACTATTCAGACGTTCTACCCTGATCCCGAGATTTTTGAGACCGTTGAGTTTGATTTTGAGACTCTGCGTGCCAGGTTCCAGCAGATGGCGTTCCTGAACAAGGGACTGACAATTTCTCTCACCGATGAGCGTGACCAGTTTGAGGGGGGCGATGAGGTTGCTGAAGAAGAAGATGAAAAAGATAAAGTTCTTCCCCTCAACCGTGTAGGCGCAAACTCCGAAGGGTACCGCACGGTCACCTATCGTTACGATAATGGTCTTTTCGACTACGTGCACTTCCTCAACGCGGGTTCAAAAACCGTTATCAACGAGGACATTATCTACTTTGAGGCTGAAGACACCGTGCGCCATATGGCGCTTGAGGTGGCTATGCAGTGGACCGGGTCTTATAAAGAATCGGTGCACTCCTATGCGAATACGATCAACACTCACGAAGGCGGTACTCATGAAGAGGGTTTCCGTGCTGCGCTGACGTCCCTGGTGAATCGTTATGCCCGCGAGAATAAACTGCTGCGCGATAAAGACGATAACCTCACCGGTGAAGACGTGCGTGAGGGTCTGACCGCGGTTATTTCGATTAAGATTTCCGAGCCGCAGTTCGAAGGGCAAACAAAGACAAAGCTTGGTAACTCCGAGGCAAAATCCTTTACCCAGCGCGAGATCAACGATCATATGGCCGATTGGTTCGATCGTAACCCCGCTGTCGCCAAGGATGTGGTGCGCCGCGCTATTACGGCGGCACAGGCACGTATGGCGGCACGTAAAGCGCGTGAGACGACTCGGCGTAAGGGTCTGCTGGAAACCAGCTCGATGCCCGGCAAACTCAAGGACTGTGCCTCAAAGGATCCGTCGATCTCCGAAATTTATCTGGTGGAGGGTGACTCCGCAGGTGGTTCGGCGGTTCAGGGGCGTGATCCAAACAGCCAAGCTATTTTGCCGCTGCGCGGTAAGATCCTCAATGTGGAGCGTGCCCGCCTTGACCGAGCGCTTTCCAATGCTGAGATTCAGGCTATGATTACGGCCTTCGGCACCGGTATCGGCGACGATTTCGACCTGGAGAAGGCTCGCTACCACAAGATCGTTCTTATGGCAGATGCCGATGTGGATGGCCAGCACATCACCACCCTATTGCTAACCCTGCTCTTCCGCTTTATGCGCCCGCTCATCGAAGCCGGATATGTGTATTTGGCACAGCCTCCGCTGTATCGCATCAAGTGGTCAAATGCCCCGCATGATTATGTGTTCTCTGATGCCGAGCGTGATGAGGCTCTGGCACGCGGCCAGGCAAAGAATCAGCGTCTACCCAAAGACAACGGCATTCAGCGTTATAAGGGTCTTGGCGAGATGGACTATACCGAGCTGTGGGATACCACGATGGATCCTCAACGCCGTACCCTGCTTCAGGTGAAGATGGAGGATGCGGCTGCAGCCGATCAGATCTTCTCGGTTCTGATGGGTGAAGATGTGGAAGCCCGCCGCGACTTTATTCAGCAGAACGCCAAAGACATTCGATTCCTCGATATCTAAAGGGTTTGGTATATAGCCAGTTGGCTATATTTCCCAAACGGAATATAAGCGAGAGAGTCACAGAGGAACGGAACAACTATGAGTGAAGAACACCAAAGCGAAAACCCAGATATCGATATCGAGGTCGCCACTAACCGCGGTGAGATTCTGATCGATAATCCCCACGGTAACATTGAGCAGATCGACCTGCAGACCGAAATGCAGCGTTCTTATCTGGATTACGCGATGGCGGTTATTATCGGTCGTGCCCTACCGGATGTACGCGACGGTCTTAAACCGGTACATCGTCGCGTGATCTATGGAATGTACGACGGCGGTTATCGCCCCGACCGTGCTTTCAATAAATGTGCCCGCATCGTTGGCGATGTGATGGGTCAATTCCACCCCCACGGCGACAGTGCTATCTACGATGCACTAGTACGTTTAATTCAGGGTTGGACGATGCGTTATCCCCTGGCACTCGGTCAGGGTAACTTCGGGTCCCCCGGTAATGACGGCGCTGCGGCTCCGCGTTATACCGAGACGAAGATGGCGCCTATTGCCCTGGAAATGGTGCGTGACATCAACGAAGATACCGTTGATTTTCAGCCTAACTATGACGGTAAATCGCTTGAGCCCACGGTACTGCCGGCGCGCATCCCGAACCTGTTGATCAACGGGTCTTCGGGTATCGCCGTGGGTATGGCAACCAATATTCCCCCACATAACCTGCGTGAAGTTGCCGCAGGTGTGGAATGGTTCCTCAAGAACCCGAATGCTACGAATGAAGAGCTTCTGGGTGCTCTTATGGAACGCATTAAGGGACCGGACTTCCCCACCGGTGCCACCATTTTGGGCACCAAGGGTATTGAGGATGCTTACCGCACCGGCCGCGGTTCCATTACGATGCGCGCGGTCGTCAATGTCGAAGAGATCCACGGACGCACTTGTCTTGTGGTAACCGAACTGCCGTACCAGGCAAACCCTGATAACCTGGCGATTAAGATTGCCGACCTGATTAAGGAAGGTAAAGTCACCGGAATTTCCGATCTGCGTGATGAAACCTCAGGCCGTACCGGCCAGCGCCTTGTAATCGTGCTCAAACGCGATGCCGTGCCCAAGGTTGTACTCAACAACCTGTATAAGCACACCCAGCTGCAGGAGAACTTCTCTGCCAATATGCTGGCGATTGTGGATGGCGTTCCGCGTACTCTCTCGCTTGATGCCTTTATTCGCCACTGGGTAAACCACCAGATGGACGTGATTGTGCGTCGTACTCGGTACCGTCTGCGTCAGGCTGAGGAAGAAGCGCATATTCTGCGCGGTCTGCTCAAGGCTCTGGACGCTCTGGATGAGGTTATTGCACTTATCCGCCGCTCCCCCACGGCCGATGAAGCTCGTTCGGCCTTGATGGACTTCCTGGATATTGATGAAGCGCAGGCTCAGGCAATTCTGAATATGCAGCTTCGTCGTCTGGCGGCTCTGGAACGTCAGAAGATTCAGGATCGCCACGACGAGCTGCAGCGCCTCATTTCGGAATACAATGCGATTATTGCCTCTGAAGATCGCCAGCGCGAGATTATTTCCGAGGAGCTAGGCGAGATTGTGAATCGCTATGGCGATGATCGCCGCACCGAGATTCTGCGAGGCTTCAACGGCGATATGTCGATGGAAGATCTTATTCCTGAGGAAGAAGTCGTCGTAACGATTACCCGCGGCGGATACATCAAACGCACCCGCAGCGACCAGTACCGCAGCCAGCATCGCGGTGGTAAGGGTATTCGAGGCGCTCAGCTGCGCGGCGACGATGTTGTGGAGCATTTCTTCGTGACCACCACGCACAGCTGGATTCTGTTCTTTACCAATTTGGGGCGCGTATACCGCACCAAGGGTTATGAATTGCAAGAGGCTGGGCGTGACGCCAAGGGACAGCATTTGGCAAATCTGTTGGAATTCCAGCCGGATGAGCATATTGCCCAGGTCATGGATCTGAAGACCTATGAGGATGCCGAGTACCTGGTTCTTGCCACGAAGGGCGGATTGGTCAAGAAATCTCGCCTGAGCGACTACGATACGAACCGTACCGCCGGTCTAATCGCGATTAATCTGCGTGATGATGACGAAGTGGTCTCTGCGTTCCTTGTCTCCCCCGAAGATGATATTCTGCTGATCTCGCGCAATGGTATGTCGCTGCGCTTCCACGCTAACAATGAGTCTCTGCGTCCTATGGGGCGTTCGACTTCGGGTGTGACCGGTATGAAGTTCCGTGACGGTGATGAACTGATCTCGGCACAGGTTGTTATCCCTGAGTCTTTCGTGTTCGTAGTGACCGAGGGCGGATACGCTAAGCGTACTCACGTTGAGGGATATCGCGTTCAGGGTCGTAACGGTTTCGGTATTAAGGTTGCTAAGCTTGTGGAAGGTCGTGGCGCTCTTGTGGGTGGCCTGATCGTATCTGAGAACGATGAGGTGCTCGTTGTGATGCAGAGCGGTAAGGTTGTTCGCACCAATGTGAGTGAAGTTCCTGCCAAGGGACGCGACACTATGGGCGTTATCTTTGCGAAGCCGGGTAAGGGCGATAGCATTATTGGTATTGCTCGTAACCAAGATCGCCAGCTAGATGAACAGAAAGAAGACGACGCTGAGGTGGAAGCCACAGAAGAATCTGTGATAAATTCCGAGGTGGTGGATACGCAAGAAAATAAGCCAACCACCGCATCCACCGATGTAGACGGAGGTAACTAATGAGCGCAAACCCACAGGGGTCGGCTCCAGGAAAACAAACGGCACCCGCAGCACAGGGAACCCCTGCGGGCGGTACGAATGCTTCTAACCGGCAAAATAACGCATCTAAGCCTGGTGGTTCATCACAGCAGCGTTCTGCGAAGCGTCCCGCCAATGGTACGCGCCCTAAAAACAAGGGACAACGACGCCAGTCTATCCGCCCGGTTCCACGCTCGCGTATTCGCCGCGCTCGTCTGGTGGTTCAGCGAATTGATACTTGGTCGGTTGCGAAGATGGTCTTCCTGCTCTCTATGGCTCTGGGCATTGTGACCATTGTGGCTTCGGTAATCCTCTGGCTTTTCTTGCAGGCTTCGGGTGCTTTTACCGGCGTGAACCAGATCTTAACCTCCATGGGTACCGGTAACACCAATATTGATATTACCCAGATGGTCAATATCGGTCAGGTGGCTTTGGCAACGACTATTCTGTCGGTCATTAACACCGTTATCTTCACGCTTTTGAGTATGATCGGCGCAATTTTGTATAACTTGGCCGCCAAGCTCGTGGGTGGTATTACGCTGACCCTCAGCGACGAATCATAAGATAGTCCTGAGTATCTAAAACCGCCGTCTTTGTGCGTTATCAACCGGGGTGAGTATCGGAGTGATACTCCCCTGGTTTTATGGGGCTTCTGTCTGTGTTGTAATGCACATCTAAGAGATTTGGCAACAGGGTAAAACATCTGTATAGTTATATTTCGTTCTTGCGGAGAATTCCGCCGGAATGGGAGGGCGTATAGCTCAGGCGGTTAGAGCGCTTCGCTGATAACGAAGAGGTCCCAAGTTCAAGTCTTGGTACGCCCACTCTCCATGACGAAAGGTTGCTATGAAAAAGCTCTTTGTTCTTGCGGCTGTCTCGATCGTGGCATTTCTGGGCTTCAAAAAGGTTCAGTCGCAGCAGGTCCGTCAGGCCTGGCAGGAATCTACAGATTCCATTTAGAACTTCATAGCGATTTTCCGCTAATGCGGGGGCGTGGCGCAATTGGTAGCGCATCTGCT
>NZ_KV815287.1:0-368 GCF_001814205.1 Rothia sp. HMSC036D11 | reverse complement strand
TAGTCTAGTTTGAGTTTTTTCTCATACGCCAACCGCTCAATACACCCAAACATCTTCTCATACGACCCAAAACCAACCACCAACTCCTCAACCTGCTGCGCGTTCAGGTCCTGCGGCCACTCCTGATGCTCCACCCGAGACAAAACCATCGCAAACAACACAGAAGCATCAAACTGCCACGGATCAAAACTCAGCCGTACCCTCTTGATATTGCGGCTGCGTACCCGAAGGTACCCGTTCTTCCCATTACTTTGCAACAGTACTTCGCTGATACTCTCATACGGCATATACCGAATCTTCCACCGCCAGTTGCGCCAGTAGACTCCCGAGACGGTTTGCTGGATATAAAACGCATGACAATGATTCAC
>NZ_KV815286.1:0-20728 GCF_001814205.1 Rothia sp. HMSC036D11 | reverse complement strand
GCGGGGTCAGCGGAATGACCCCTCCCCCGCCGGGGCCGTCCTCTAAATAGGAGAGGCGCGGTTCATGGGGAACTTGAATATGGCTTACTTCATGTTCTCCCGAAGGGAGCTCGGTCTTCCGACCCGAACTCTCCCGAAAGACTTTACCGTCTGAGGTGCTGTACTTGGTGTCGTATTCAGTTTGGGTGCGCCACGTCCCGTCAGCTTTTACCTCTACCGTTCGGAAGGAATCCTTTGAAGTCCAACTACCGTCGGGGTTCACATGAACAAAGTTTTCTCCATCGCCCATTTTCATTTTAGATTCCCAGGAACCATCCGCGAACAACTGCGAACTTCCTTCACGACCAGTTTCTGCGGAATCCTTCTGATCCCACGTACCGTCTTCAGAAACACGTATGGCTGAACCTTTACTCTGCCAAGTCCATGCCCCATTCGGGCTGACGATAGCATCATCATCGATTTTCCTCTCTGAACGTGGACGAGGCTTGCCCGCTTTGTTCTCATCCGTCAGGAGTATGCCCTCAAGTTCAGCGGTAGCATGCTTATATTCATCGGTTCCTGGCACTGCCTCTTTAACAGGCATTCCCAAAGGCAGAGACTTACGAGGCTTGAGCGGAATAACACCGTTTTCAGGGACGATCTCATCAAGTTTATAGGTATCGGCGATCGAGCCTTCATCATGATCTTTCGGGGTTGTAACCATCTTCCACTCTAGCGGGGTAAGAGGTTTTTCCTCCCCCAACTTCGTGTTCTTTTTGATTGCCGTACCGTCAGGTTTTCCCGTTATAACCGCGTTCGCCCTTTCGGTAGATTCCCAGCTGCCGTCGGAACGCATCTCAGCTTTTTCTGGGGAACCCTCACTCCCATATTTTTTCTCGATGGTCCACGTGCCGTCAGCATTAACGTGAGTTTTTTGTTCACTGGAAGAACCTTTTTCGATTTTCTCCCAGGACCCATCGGCGTTGAGGGTAAATTCTTCCGTAGAATCTTCCGAATTTTTATTCTTCACCTGGAATGTGCCATCGGCGTTAACCGAAACCGATTCCGTGCGTCCATTGTTATCTTCTTCGACAGTCCACGAACCGTCGTCCTTGAGCTTTACCTTCTTCGTTGAATCCAAAGGCTTCTGATCAGAGCGCGGGCGCGATGTACCGGCCTTATTGTCGTCAGTAAGCCCAACGATCTGCTTCTCATGCGACGTTGCAGAAGCTGAAGAGGATGCGCCGGAACCGCCATGAGTAGAATCTCCCGAACCGATTCCTTGTACAGAAGTCGAGCAAGCACTGAGTGCCAGCATGAGAACACATCCGGCAGATAGGGGACCAAATACGCGAGTGTGATTATCATTCTTCATCGGAAGTTTCCTTACGGCTATGTAGTCTATGCGGTGTTTAAAAATACCTTTGCCCTCAGTCTATGGTTCTTGAACAGACCCGATACCGCTAACACCCCACGCTTTCTTCCAACACTCAGCGAATATAGAGTACGTTCCCATATTTCTTCCAGCAAAGCTCCAGGCAGAAGGGTATTTCAGACACAAAAAAGGTGGCGCATCCAGCCGTAAAATCTGGATGCGCCACCCTACTACCGAGAGAAGTTCGGGGTTACTGAGCCTTCTCCCCTGGTTTAAGCGGGGTACGCGGTTTGAGAGGAACAACGCTGTTGCCGCCTACGCCGCCTTCAGCATAAGCAATCGGGTTTACAGGAACCGTCGTAGGGGTAAGCTCTTTCCCAACTTCACGTTTCTCTTGGCCTGGTTTCTCTTGGTAGACCTTGCCGTCGGCAGTTCCGTAGAGGGTAGAGTACGAATCTACGCTGCGCCACGTTCCATCGGCCTTAACCTCCATACCCCTAGCGCCTTTAGTCAGATCCGTATCGCCGCTCTCGCGTACTCGAATCCAGCTACCATCGGGGTTTACGTGAACCCGCTCGTTCCGTTGCGCGTCAAAACTTTCCCAGGTGCCGTCGGCATTCAGATTAGCTTTATCACCTTTATTATTAGTCCACTCCCAGGTGCCGTCGGCTTTGGTGGTCATGGTATAGCTCTCGCTCTTATATTCCCATGAACCGTCCTCATGCACTGTCGCTCCAGGGTAGGGGTCTCCATATGTCGAGGTCGGCCGCGGCTTACCGGCCTTATTATCATCGGTCAGGGCTTTTGAGGTAGCGCTCGAACTTGCCGAAGCCGAGGCGCTGGTGCTGCTGGAAGCTGAGGTGCTGGGCGATGCGGTTTCCGAAGCAGACGCGCTGGCACTCGACGAGCTGGCGGCGGAAGACGAAGGTGCCACACTGTTCACCGAGGAGGAGCAGGCGCTCAGGGCGAGCACCGCAATAAGAGCGGCGGAAAGCGGCATCGCTAGACGACGAGGGTTATACATAGAAGTCTCTTTCAACAGTGATTATTGCACGGTGTTTATAGCACCGACTTATTCATTCTATCGGCATCTCTCCATAAAATGCAGAATATATCCTTCATATTTTAGAAGGACTGCATCGTATTTTATGTTTATCGAGGTAAAAGGCGGCAAGCCTAGAGCGCATAGATTCGCTTTCTCACGGTAAATAGCACGAGGGGGCTGTAAAATCTTGAGAAAGCATTCGATACCGCCCACACGGAAGGAGGGATGCATGCGCATCAGCCGCATCTATAACAATAATGTCGCCCTCACCCGTGATTCCTACGGGCAAGAGGCGGTAGTTATCGGGCGCGGACTTGCCTTTGGTAAACGCAAGGGCGATCTGGTTGATCCAACTAAGGTCGAGCAGACATTCATTCCCGAACACGATATTTCCGCCGAACGGCTCAGCTGGTCACTCTCCGAGATTCCCCCGGAAATTCTTGCCATTGCCTCCGAACTTGAAACGAAGGTTCGCAATACCCCCGATATTAAAATCGCGAACTCCTTCATCATTCCTTTCGCAGACCACCTGCACTATGCTGTTGCCCGCGCTCGCGAAGGACTGCAGGTTGATTATCCTCTCGCACCCGAGGTAACGCTGCTGTATCCGCGTGAAGTTGAGTTCGGGCGTCAAGCGCTTGACCTGGTACATGAGCGTTTGCATCTCACCCTAGACCCGCAGGAAGCCATTCCTTTGGCGTTACATCTCGTCAATGCCCAGTTTGCAACGGCCGATATGTCGCGGGCTTTCCGCATGACTGAGGTTTTTGCGCAGGTTTTTGATGTTATCGGAGCGACATATGGCAAGCCGATAGACACAAATTCCATGTCGGCGGCGCGGTTTATTACCCATCTGCGCTATCTCTTCGTACGTGCCGATCGAGAGAACAATAAACAACAACGGCATATTACTCAGCCCGGTGTTTTGGCGGCGCTTCGGGCGGATGCGCCCCAAGCCTTCGCATGCGCGCAAAAGGTTCTTCTCCTATTAGAGATGCAGCTCAATCAGCCGTTACGCCAGGATGAGCTCACATATTTGACGATTCATATTGACCGCCTCGCCCAAGAGATGTGGGGTTCTTAAAATTTAAACTCATCACCTCCGTGCAATAAAAATTCTCTTGACCGTCAATAACGCAGAATTTTTAATGTTTTATTCACAGTCGCAAGCATTTTTAGTCGAAATGCACTTTACCCCTGACACCCTTTCCAAAACTCAATATATTCCTATATTGGAATATAAGAATATACGCTATTAGTGCATCAAATCGTTTGATAACCCTGCGGGATGCGCGCTCCGGTAGACTGGTACCGGGCGCGCATCCCGTGATTTTTAGCCACCACACAGACCTGAGGAATCCCATGAAAAAACTGATGGCATTCGATTTGGATGGAACTCTGCTTTTTGACCGGACCATCGATCCCGCGAATGTACAGGCTATTCACCGTTGGCAGCAGGCCGGGAATCTTGCGGTGTGTGCGACGGGGAAAAGTATTTTCGCCACGAAACTTGCCCTCGATAAGACCGGCGTGACCTTCGATTACAACGTGCTGTACACCGGCGCGGTTGTGACCGATGCCGAGTACAACATCCTCCACGCGCAAACTCTGCCGGTGTCGGTGGTGCGCGCCTGCTATGAACGGTTCAAAGAAGAACCGGGGGTCGCTCTTTTTGCCACGACTTTAACCCATGACTATCGTCTGGCGGATAATGTGGGGTCTTCGACTAATATTCTGCCCGAGTTCCTGCCGCTGGCAGAGTCCGAGATTGATACCCAAGATTATGTGGGCGTGCCCCTGTGGATTCCTGAAGACGATGCTCGCGAGCGCACCTACCGCTGGATTCTTGAGGAGTTCGGTGATTCAGTGGATTGTCACAAGAATCAGGATTTTCTGGATATTGTGCCCCCGCGGTGCACGAAGGCGACCGGGCTGGCGTGGCTTGTGGAGTATCTGAAACCGGTTGAGTATGAAACCTACACGATTGGGGATTCCTGGAACGATGTACCCATGCATGAGTGGGCGGATCATGCGGCGTCGTTCAGCTATTCCCCGGATGATGTGAAGGCGCGAACCGAGGTTTCGGTGGATCATGCGTGGGAATTTATCGGCTCTTCGTTGGGTGCGTAGATTCTGCGTTTCACGTGAAACTTTTTCCGAAAAACAACGTCTATAGATTGTTAAAACGGGGTAGATAGCGAATGTCTTCAACGAATAAAGGACGCAATCCCGAGAGTTTTGGCGATGCTTTTCGGCAGGCCGCCCGTGAGTCTTTGGTGAAGAACCAGCGCGAGCGTTCCAGCGATATTGTTTCTATTGCCCCGATTCAACTGGCGCTCGCCGCGTTGGCTATAGGTATTTATGCCCTGTGGAATAGTTGGTTGTGCTTGATTCCGCTGGGAGTGGTGCTGGTGCTCATGTGGGTGCGTTACACCATGCAGCGTTGGCGTGATCGTCGCCTGTGCCATCTCGTCTTCTCCCAAAAGGTACCCTTCCCGCCTACAGCTTTTCGAGGATACGCAAGAACTCTGACACGGTGACCGCTCCTTCGAGTGGGGTGACTCCATCTTGGAAGACCATGTAGTAGCGATAGCCATTGCCAGACCTGTTCGCCCACCTGAGTCCGAGTTTGAGCTTGCGCCTTGAGTCGTCGTTCTTTAGTTGTTCACCCTTGGTCTCGACAACGACGACGGTGCCGTTGGCGGTCATCAAGACGAAGTCCGGGTAATGGTTGAACGGCCCATTGAGGCAGAAACCCTTGCGTTCAATGATCCGGTGCCACCAGCGAACATTGTTCATGCCGGAGAAACGCCCGGCGAGTTCGAGCTCGTCATTGTTCATCTGGTCTTCGGCCTCATATAGCGACCCACCAATGAGGGAGCTGGCATGAATGGGCTGGATAGCTTTAGGGAACGCATACAGCTCTTGGATATCAACGCGCCGTGTCTCGATGTCCTCGTAGAACTTCTTGAATTTATGTTCCTCTAGCAGACCAAGAATCTTCTGTTTGATTTTCTCCGCAACTGCTTGGGGATGCTCTTGGTAGGTCAGAAGTTGTTCACTACCGAAAGCATCTACAACTCGACCGATATAGGACCGGAGGTCTGAATCGTTGATCGAGTTGATCGGTTTTAGACGCATGTAGACAGCTTCGGCGGCATTGCGTTTCTGGCTCTCAACACTGAGCTTCGAGAAATGCTCGCGCATGAAACGCTGATCTGTGCTCGACATGCGGAAGGCTTTGGGCACATCCACCCCCTTTTGCACGTCGATGCGATACATCTGCTCATCGGCTGCTGACAGATCAATCTCAATGTCCTTGTTGAGGAGTACGAATCCCGCCGCCAAAGCCTCATGACGCAGAACATCGAATTCGCCGCCGCCGGTGGAAAACAGAGCTGATTCGGGAGTCCTGATCACAAACTGTGGTAACCGAGTGGTCTCGATGTCGTCAGCAAATTCAGGGTTCACGACGCTCGTGTCCACAGCATCCTCCAAGTCTGCAGGAACGAAACCCTCACCCATCTGAGCAGCTTCTTCAGCTTCCTGCTCATAGTCCGCACCCTGCTGAGCCGCCTGCTCGATCATCTCTGCCACAGCAGGATCCGCCGACGGCTCCTGTGAACTAGCAGATTCTTCACGCGCATCAAGATCAGCTGCAACCGCTTCTTCGTCAAACTCCAAAAACTCTTCAACATCCACACTCTGCTCCGGGTCTGCAGGCGTCGGGGCAGGTTGGGTTGACTGGCTCGTGTTGGTGAAGTCGAAAGCTACTTGGTCGGCTGCGCGGAAGTCGCGCTTGGAGAATCCAGCACTGTTGAGACCCGCAACGATCTGATTGAGCGTGGCCCCGAAATCGTTCGAGGAGGTCAACACGTAACTCATGTTCAACAGCGTGTTCGGCTGCTGCTTAGTGTGGGGTTGGCGCAGAACACGGCCAAGGATCTGTTCAACATCGACCTGGCTGGTCTTGTTCGCCAAGGACGCCAGAATGTAGGCGAAGGGGCAGTCCCAACCTTCTTTCAACGCGTTCACCGTGATGATGAACCTGATCGGGCACTCTTCGCTGAGCAGATCCACGCCCTTGAGCTCGTTTACGTCGGCGGTCTTGATCGCGATCTGCTCGGCAGGAATACCAGCCTTGACGAGCTTGTCACGCAGCCGCTCAAACGAGGTAGCGTCCTCGCTCGTCTTCGGCTGAGCCTGAAACAACACGATTGGGCGAATATAAGCGCCACCACTTTCATACTGCTGTGTAGCAGCGACTTCTAGTGAACGGCGCAGGTCGATCGCGTCTGTGACAACATCCTTTTGCGACGCTCGGTTGTATGCAATGACCGGAAGTTTGACCATGCTCTCGTTCTTGAGTGAGAGCGCATCCACATACGAGATCACGTTCGCTTGCCGCTTCGGGGTTGCGGTCAGATCAAGAATGAATGCAGGGTTGAAATTCGTGAGCATCTCCTGGCTCAACGTGCTCGTCGCATGGTGCGACTCATCCACGATCACGACGGGATTCAACTGGTTAATCACCTGGAACAGTGCAGTCTCATCCGCGTTCTCGATCGGCTGCTCCGGGGCACCAAACGCGGTCGCGAACGAGGCGAGATTCCCATTAGCTTGGTATGCCTTGCGCCCGTCCTTTGTTCGTGAGCGGAACGAGTCGTAGGAGAGCACCATCACTGACAGCTGCTCAGCCACCGTCGACGGGCTGAAATTCTGCCCTGCCAGCAACTCTTCTTTCGAATACACCTCAACACGGCCACCAAAATCAGCGTTCAGCTTCTGCCGATACGGATGGGCCGGATTCTTCAATGCCGCCAAGGTTTGCGTCAAAATCGAATCTGAGGGCACCAGCCACACTACGACCTTCTTCCGTGTCGGTGGCAGAGCCTCGAAAATCGGCTTCACTGATGCACACGCCAAAAACGTCTTCCCACCACCGGTCGGGACCTTGTAACACACGTGCGGGACGCCGTCGATCACGTTCTGGTAGCCCGGCATCTGCGGGGTGCCAACCTCGATCTGACGGGACTCCCAAAACACTTTGAACGCATCGCTCAGAGTGGGCTGCTCGTTAAGCTGGGTGAGGTAATCCTCCAGATCGGCAATCACCCGATTTTGATACTTCTTCAACTCCATGACCAACACTCCTTAGAGACGGGTGATATCCCGAGGGATCTTCTTAAACGTGATATTCAGCGAGCGCAGCTCCTCATCCGACAACAAACACGTATCGGCATAAATAACATACGAACTAGCCGCACACTCGATCGGGATAGAGGCCAGATAGTCACGATCCAAACTCGTCACACGATCTGGCTCGAACACGAAAAACAACGACGCATCCTCATGCCGTCCTAAGAAATACGGATGGGCACTGGTCGGATTCGAGAACGGCTGTCCCGTCTCGGTGAACCACACATACTCACGAACCCGCTCAAGAGGAACATCAGGATTCAAATCGCCCTCCACAAGCAGCGGCGCTCCAAGCTCATAGAAGGAGAAGTCACCTCCCGTACCCGAAACATCATGGTCGTGTGACTGCGTAGCGACAACCTGCAGATAGGAGCTACCCGATTTACCTGTCACTTTCGTGACGATCTTCGGGCGTGACACCTTGGTGTACTTGCCCTGAGCCTCCTCATAAATCTTGTTCGCCTCGGCGAGCAGGCCATCGGCTTTCTTCATCGCAGCCAACGTGAGCTTGTGCTCGTACAGCGTGATCGATTCTTCTGACTCGCCCTTGTATTCAGTGATCGCGCGACGGACACGCTCAGCGGTCACTGAGTCGGCATAATCACCCAGCTCGACAAGGATAAATGAACGCTCACCTTTATCGGACTTGTTGACGTTGAGCACTGCATGTCCGGTCGTACCCGATCCTGCAAACGAGTCGAGGACGACATCCCCAGGTTTAGTCGCGATCTTCAAGATCCGTTCGATAAGCCGAGTTGGCTTCGGAGTATCAAACGCGACACGGCCATCGAAGATCGCACGGATCTCCTTCTTCGCCTCATCGGTATGCCCAGCAACCTCATACGACCAAAAGTTCGTCGGAAGCAGACCACCCACACTATCGAGATATGTCTTACGACGAACGCCGCCTTCGCCACCTTTGGTGAAGTAGAAACGCGGCCACTGTCCGCGCTCATAGACAGCTTGGGCATCTGCCCGTGCCTCTTCGAATGGCTTGACCAGCATTAGGGCCTTAACCCCAGGACGGACTTCATCAGTGGAGATGCCGCATAGCTCAGCACGTTTTTCGGCATCATTAATATCCCTGAGTTCGTACTCGGTCCATTCGGAGAAAATAGGAAGCAGACGCTCTTGACCGTATCTCCAGTGATTATTCACAGTTGGATAAATCAGTTCACCGGTGAAGGGGTGTTGAATCGCGTAGACCATGCCCTGGTGGGTAGCTGCTCCCGGAGCGAATGGATTATCCGAAGTCCAGGCTCCTGAATCATTATCGGGATTCTTATAAATCGAATCCATGTCGGCTGTGCGTTCGAGCTTGTTGGGGTTCCATCCTGGCTGTTTGGAGAACACGAGCAAGTGTTCAACCTCGGCAGGGATTCCTTTGGAATCATTACGGGTCGAATAATTTCGCTGCCACGAGATGTCAGCCACAAAGCATCGGGCTCCGAAGATCTCGTCGCAAATAGCTTTCAGATGCGCGGCCTCGTTGTCATCGATCGAAATGAAAATAGCACCAGTCGGTGCAAGCAAACGCTGCAGCAGGCGCAGGCGCGGATACATCATGCATAGCCATTTGTCGTGGCGCGAGAGGTCTTCGCCTTCCTTGCCAACGACTTCACCAAGCCATTTCTTAATTCGCGGGTCGTTGACGGCGTCGTTGTAGATCCAGCCTTCGTTACCTGTGTTATAGGGAGGATCGATGTAGGTACAGTCGACTCTTCCTTCATAGCGCGGCAGGAGGGCTTTGAGGGCTTCGAGGTTGTCGCCGTGGATAATCATGTTTTGCGAACCGTTATCCTCCTGATGCTGCCCGTGCTCGTCATAGGAGTATTGGCGGTCGAGGACACGATAGGGAACGTCGAGGTGGTGGGTGATCACCTTGTCTTTGCCGACCCAGTTGAGCTCTGGCATTAGCGTTCCTCCTTAGATTCGTGAGGGTTGTTGGAATGTGGTTCTTCTGCGGCTTGACCGGCGCGAACCCATTCGTCGATTTCTGAGAGTTTGAACTTCCACACCCTACCGACCTTGTAGGCGGGAAGATTGTGCGTCACGATCCATTTCGTGAGGGCGAATATACGCCACGCTTATTTTCTGAGGGTCTTATGTTCTTTTCACAGAAGCAGCATCTTTTACCCTATTCTCCACAACCTCTGGAGCATCAGGAAGATCCTCCGGCAGAGGTTCTGCATCCATATCCACAGCCGGTTCAGCAACTTCTTCATCAAGACGCTGCACCACCGGTTCGCCGATCTCTAGTTCTGATTCATCGGGACGTTTGAGCTGAGCGCCAAGATGCGTCAGTTGATCGCGGTTAACCAAGACAACTAACACCAAAGCGTTCAGGAAAAGACCGACAATAAAGAAAATCCAGCCGATCAGCATAAACCTTCCTCCACTGAGCACAGCACCTACTATCAGCAGTGCCGCCGAGCATAGATATGCGGGTGAGAGAAGGAATTTTGTGTTCATAGCAGACCTTTAGCGAACGTTTGAGCGTGGGTGAGAGCCTCGTGAACCGTTGGGTTTTGAGGGAAGAACTCCAAGTTTACCGGCGTCAGACTCGCGGGTCGAAGACTGCGCGGCTTCATCCGATGCGGAGTTTTCTTCTTCACCATCATAAGCCCCGTCATCACCCTCACGACTGTCATGACGCTCCGCATTTTTATCGCGCATAGCGCCCACAAGGTTATTTTCCATCTCACTTAAGCTTGTCACTAAAGCGGGTGTAGGCTCTCCTTGAGCCTTGGAAATAGTGACCATATGTGCAAGAACGTTCAATCCCAGCGCGGCAAGAACTAGAATCCATCCGAGCCACAGCAGCCATGTCTGTGAGAGGCTAATCAGCAAGGCACCGACCACGATAAGAAGTAGGGAGGTGAGATAGGCGGGCGAAAGTTTTTTAGAATTCATGGGTTTTCACAGCTTTTCAATTATGAAGAAACGCATAAAATATTCGTACACATTATGCGTTTGAACGGCGTAAAATTCCTCTTAATCCAATTTTAGATGATATGAGGTCTCAAAGCATTTCATACCGTGAATTTCCTTAATTTTCCCAGGTTCACGGTGTGAAAATCATAGCTTAACGTTGTTCATCAAATATGGCATTAGAAACATATGGCGAAGAAGGGGCATCCTTCACGATGGGAATAGTCGAAGTTCCCAGATGACTGCGGAGCATGTTATACCTTTCAAGAGCTACACTTCCGGCGGGCAACGAAGGCAGAATAAAGTTATTATTCGTGCGCACATTCTCAGCCTGAACCAGAATATCCAGCTTACGAATTACTCGGGAAACATCGTGGGAATCGTAACGATCCTGAGCTGAAATTACCGCACGTTGTGCCGCCATCAGCGCCGCATCACGCAGACGAATATAGTCGCTTCGCTTATCCTTGAGCTTTTCGATATGGGGCTTATATTCCTCGGGCAGGCTCTCGATAATCTCGTCGCGGCGAGTAATAGCGGTGTACATATCCTTCACGCGAGCGTAGGTCTCTGGATCAACCATTGCTTTTGCTTCTTCCTGCAGGGCTTCCAAAGCCGCATTCTGAGCCAGTTTGAGCAGTTCGGGAACGGCAGTATCTTCCTCATGGTTCACCTGCACCTTCAAGATCCTCACCACAAACGGCAGGGTCAGTCCGGGCACCACGAGGGTAAAGAACAGAACCGAAATCATGATCACGATAGCGTCTTCGCGCACCTGTTCCATACCGTCGATCATGGGAATAGAGAGCGCAAGAATCAGGGTCACTAGGCCGCGCATCCCCGACCAGGTCATCACGATAACCTCGGCGAAGGATTCAGGAGCGCCTTCATGCACCGGGCGGGCAGCCTTACCAATCAGCCAGATTACCGAGAACCACACAAGACGAATTATCATTGCGACCACAGCAATAACGGCACCATCGACGAAGAGACCGGCAATACGCTCTGAGTTGGCTTTATAGATAATTTCGCTCGCCTGCAGACCGATCAGCCCGAAAGCAATACCGGTCATAAGCAATTCAATAATCTGCCAGAAAGATGAGGTCGTTAGACGATCCTCTGCTTCTAAGGCCACCAAATACTTAGTGCTGGTGAATTGAATTGCGGCAATCACCACGGCAATAACGCCGGATGCATGAATATTTTCTGCCACCAGGTAGGCAGCGAAGGGAATCACAAGAGTTACGGCATTTCTCGTCACCACATCGTGGGCGCGCAGACGCACATAACCACCGATCCAGCCAAACGCAAAACCGATAATAACCGCTAGAACCGAGCCTAAAGCGAAGTCCCTCATAACTTCGAGTGGTTCGATGGCGTGGTGCTCCTCCATCGAATGAATAGCAGCATGAAAGAGCACAATCGATATAGCATCGTTGAAACTACCCTCAGTCTGGAGCGTGCCAATCAAACGTCGTGGAATACCGACAGGTTCGGCAACGGCCTCAACAGCAACGGGATCCGGAGGCGAAACTGCGGCACCGAGCGCCAGGGCGACAGCGACCGTCATTCCGGGAACCCACCACAGGGCAACACCGGCAACGGCAAGCGCAGATGCCGTGGTGAGCAGCACCGAATATAGGAGAACGGACTTCCAGCGGCGCCGGAGTGTACCCCAGGAGAATTTCACACCGATGGCCCACAGCAGCGGCGGCAGGAAGATCGGCAGAATAATATCGCTGTCGATTTCAATATGGGGTCGATCGGGAGGTAGCAGCAGCGCTCCAACACCCAGGATGGTCATCATCACGGGCCAGGGAAGATTAAGGCGATCGCCAACGCTCACCATAATGACTGTTGCAAGTAGAATCAGAACTATAACGGATAAGTAGAGCATTGTCTCTCGTATCAACCCCTTGTATTTTTAGATACACTCATACTCAACTTTACCGGAGAGTCACAGGTAACAGCCCTTCTCGCAGGAGAGTTCGGGTAATGTTCACCTACAAGACGAATAACCGTAAGGTAATACTATTCCAATTTTGGAATATATCGTTTTTACCCCGCAAAGACAGGGAACCCCTTCACCAAAATCAACCTCTGCGATCTTGGTGAAGGGGCAATTATATTCTGTG
The DNA here is from genome assembly GCF_001814205.1 of Rothia sp. HMSC036D11. NCBI lineage: Bacteria > Bacillati > Actinomycetota > Actinomycetes > Micrococcales > Micrococcaceae > Rothia > Rothia sp. HMSC036D11. Next base: position 8,064 of record NZ_KV815286.1, on the reverse strand, counting down.
AGGGAAGCTGAATGCTATGCCGACCCACAGCCGCCGGAACCGCATCCGCACCCACCGGAGGCAGCGGGTTTCGGAGCCTCAACCGGCTGAGCGGAGTCGTGCCCGCCGCAGCATCCACCTTCGGAATGCGCGTGCTGTTCTGTCGAGACGGAATCGGATCCACAGCCGCCCGAGCCACAGCCGCATCCACCCGAGGATGCGGCAGGCTCGCTTTCGTGCCCGCCGCAGCATCCGCCGCCATCAACGGAACCGCAGGCTGAGCCGCGTGCCTCACGGTGGCCCATCAAATCAACACCGAGCTCCGAAAGATACGCTAGGTACCCGGCGAGCGCATCGCGACTGCCCGAACCGGCGATCACAATCCCGCCGTGACGCAGTGCTTTGAGGGTTTCATTCACGAGCGGCCAACGCTCAATATCATCGGTAATGGTAATAGCACTCACAATATGCATAGCCAAAGATGCCAGCGAACGCAGCGACTCTTCGTAGCCTTCGGGAAGGTGAATAACCTTATCGGGGGCGGCAAGCCGCAAGACGGAGAGGATGCGCATCAGCGTCATCGGAACCGCCTGCTGAGGTAGTTTTACGGTAATGCCGGTAGATTTCCCGGCCCCTAAAGCCACCATCCGGTCAGCGAGTTCATGAGAATCAATATCTTGGCTTATATCTAAAATTTCATAAGAATCAATAGAAATTGAACGTGTACCTAATGCTTCAGCTAATTCCTCATCTTCAGTATGAATTGCTATTACATTGCGAAATTCTTGGCGGCGAAGTGCAGATGCTGCTTCAATAAGCGCAAAATCTTGACCGTCTTCAGTGCTCAGAAGCGACTGCGCTTCATCGCGGGTCAGCGCCTCTCCCCCGCTAATGCGTGCCACAAGTTCGGAATATGCGTTACTCATACCATTTATTAAACACCTACGTAAGCCTCAATTTTTACAGTTATGCCACTAGCAATTTCTATAGTTTTCTACATAAATACAATTACTTCTTCATACTCTTTACGAGAATTTATAGGTGTTTTTCATGACAGCAGAGAGATTTCACCCGTAAAATAGACGTGTGGTACTTTCTCAAGCAAAAATTTTAGACACAGCATTTGATCTTCTGGTAACCAATGGTTTAGCGGATTTGTCGATGCGCCGTTTGGCAGCTGAACTTCAAGTTGCTCCCGGCGCCCTCTATTACCATGTCAAGAATAAACAGCACCTTTTGGTGCTTCTTGCGAACTATATCTTGGATAAGAAAGCTCCAAAGGAGCTTCTTATGCCCGCGGATTCTAAGGATCCAGAGGCAGTGAAAGAGTCCTTGATCGTGCGCGGACAGGTTCTTTTCGAGACTATTTATTCCATTCCAGAATTTCCTGAAGTTATTCGCCTAGCATTGGCAACTAATCCTGAGCGGCTCAAGCCCGTGGCGGCCATTGCCTATGACGCACAAAATATGGGGTTTGAGCCTGGGGAGGCGCTGCGCCGCGCCCGCATGCTCATTCACCTTGCCTTGAGCCTGGTGGAAGAGGCACAGGCTATTCCTGTATTAACTTCGCTGACTGCGGAAGCCGAAGAGAATCCCCTGCAGGAAATTCCTAAGCCGGTGTGTGAAGCATATACGGCTGATATTTCCACCGCGATCGATGGGCTCATGCTCTCCAAATAATTCCCGCATACAGATGCATATGCATCAGCCGGGGCTGCTGCCGTTGTGCAGTCGTGCCCCGGTACGCAGGCGTGCAGATGGTATGTTGAAGAGTACCGTTTTATCGCATTGCCTGAATGGAGTTCTATGACGACCACCGCAATCCCGCAGTGGGCTTCTCTGCCCGAACATCAGGATGAAATTCAGCGGGTACGCCAAGCGTTTCGACAGACCTATGGTAAAGAGCCCGATGGGGTATGGTCCGCTCCCGGTCGTTTGAACCTCTTGGGTGAATACATCGACTTTCTGGGTGGTTCATGCATGCCCATGCCGCTACCCTACCGTACCTACATTGCGGGGTCGTTGCGCCGAGACGGGGTGCTGCGCGCATCCTCTCTGCAGATGCCCGGAGACGAACGCACAATCGTGATTCGGGATATTCAACCCGGGCATATTAAGGGCTGGTTCACCTATGTTGCCGGTGTTGCGTGGGCGATGAATCATGAGGGTGGTCGCGATATTATGCTTCCCCGCCAGTTCGGGGCCGATCTGCTCATTAACTCGCGGGTTCCCGTGGGAGGGGGGCTTTCTTCGTCCGCCGCTTTAGAATGCTCCACAGCACTGGCACTTCTTGACCTTTCCTGTCCGCTGCGCCCCGGTTGCCCGGATACAGATGCGGTTCCTTCCGACCGCTCCCCCGATAACGATGCACTCCGGGCTCGCCTGGCACAGGTGTGCATCACCGCAGAGAACAAGGTTGCGGGCGCCCATACCGGCGGACTCGATCAGACGGCGTCGCTGCGGTCAAAGCCAGGCCAGGCCTTGGTCGTCGATTTTCGTGATTTTTCGATAGGCCCTATTCATCTGAACCTGCAGAAGCACGGGCTAAGTTTTCTTGTTGTTGATACGAATACCCCGCACGCGCTGGCGCATAATGGTTTTGCCGCCCGGCGTGCCGCCTCTGAATCGTGTGCGAAAGCGCTTGGTCTCACCTTTCTACGTGATGCTCTTCCCGAAGATCTTACGTGTGCACACCACGATGAACGCGAGGCTAAAGAATGGCGTTTGGAACTGGTAGATTCTTCGGTTAATCGTTCTCTGACAGCGTTAGAGGAACGTGAGGGCTCGGCAACTTTCCCGCGCGGTTGGGTCCGCCATGCGTTTCACGATATGACGCTGGTGGGGCGCGCCAGCTACCTGCTCAAACATGCGGATGAGCTGGGGTATCGGGCTTTTGAAGAGGCCGGGCGCATCTTTACCGAGTCCTTTATTTCAATGCGCGATGAGCTCCGCGTCTCCCGCCCAGAGATCGACGCTGCGGTTGAAGCCTGCCTGGCACACGGGGCCCTAGGGGCGCGCATCGTTGGAGGCGGTTTCGGCGGCGCCGTGATGGCTCTTGTTAAAACATCCCGACTTGAGGAAACAGCTCAGGCGATCGCCCAAGCATACGCCGAACACGGGTACGCCGAGCCTCGTTTTCTGCCGATGGTTGCCGGTTTTCCTGCGGATTGTGATTGGCTCTCGGAGAACTTTAGATAAATTTCACCCTAACTCATGTCATGATATTTCGAGGGTTGTTTATACTCTGTACAACCTCTACACTGTGTTTCAACCAGTCACCCAAAATAAAGGAGAGTCTTATGGGTTTCGATCCGAAGAACATCGTCGAGCAGGGCATCGACAAGGCAAAGAACCTCGTTAACGACAAGGCAGGTAAGGAAGTCGTCAACGACGAGCACACCTCGAAGGCTGAAGAGGTCGTCAATGAGAACGTCCAGAAGATTACCGATAAGTTCGGTAAGTAAGACTCTAGTCTTCAAAAATTCCCCGCACCATGAAAATGAATGCGGGGAATTTTTCTGTATTCGAAGGCCTTTACCAGCAGATTCATGATTCTTTCGCCTATGCTGGAATTATTGTCTCAAACGCTCTGTTTTTGTAGTGTTAGACAGCCCGCATGCAGCCTGTTGCTTTACCCCGATGGGTCACAGTAACCGTGGCGGGCTCCCTATTGTGTTATACCTTTGGAGATCAAAATGCTCGAACGTCAGCAAGCAACCCAAGAAGACGCACGCAAAGTTCAGGAAGACGGCGGAGTCGTCATCTATTGGCGCCCTGGATGCCCCTTCTGCGAGCGCCTCGATTCGTCGTTAGGCGACCTGGGCAATCATGCAACCTGGGTCAATATTTGGGAGGATCCTCAGGCGGAGGCTCATGTGAAGAGCCTCAACGAAGGCAACGCGGTTGTTCCCACGCTTGATACCGGCGATATGCATTTCGTGGTGGCTGACCGACAAACCCGCGAAAAAGCCGCAACTCTCATTCGCAATACTCTTTCCTAAACCGCCGAAGGACTCCCCTATGCCGCGTCCACCGCTGAACCGCGATACGACCCTTTGCATTTCCCTGTCTGGACGACCGTCAAACCACGGCATCAAGTTCCACAATTATCTGTATGAGAAACACGGCCTTGATTACCTGTATAAGGCGATGACAACCACGGACATTGAGGGTGCTATCGCGGGTGTGCGCGCCCTGGGTATTCGCGGATGTTCCGTTTCTATGCCCTTCAAACAGGCGGTTATTCCGCTCATGGACGAGGTCGATCATTCGGCGCAGGTCATTGGGGCGGTCAATACTATCGTCAATACGGACGGGTACCTGCACGCCTACAATACCGACGTGATTGCGGTAGCTTCCTTGCTGAAATCGCATGCTGTTGATCCTAAGCTGCCGTTTCTTCTGCGCGGTTCGGGCGGCATGGCGGCGGCCGTTGCGGGTGCCTTCTACGATGCTGGGTTCCGGGCGGGCACTATTATCGCTCGCAATGAAGATGCAGGCACGGCGCTCGCACACAGGTACGGGTATGCGTGGGTGCCTGAACCCGGCGATCTTAGAGCCCCAGTGATTGTGAATGTTACCCCAATCGGCATGTCTGGCGGTGCCGAGAGCGAGCAGTTGGCATATCCGCAACCCACGATTGAGGCAGCGTCGGTGGTATTCGATGTTGTGGCGATGCCTGTGGAAACCCCGCTGATTCGTGCGGCTCGCACTGCCGGTCGTGAGGTTATCACGGGCGGCGATGTGATTGCTCTGCAGGCGGCTGAACAATTCCGGCTGTATACGGGCGTTACGCTTAGCCCCGATGACATTGCTCAGGCTGAGGCGCAGGCGAACTAGCCTGTATAAGCGTTCCTCTGGGTGCAGTTCGTTGATCGAACTGCACCCGTTTTTTGTAATTACACATCCTGGGTTTTAAGTTTTCCACAGGTGGGGATAAACATGGGGAAAACCTTACATGCCTGTAATTTCGAGATGATAAAGCCTTCTATCCACAGGTATTTACGGGGTACTAACAAATGTGAAATTACATCATTGTAGTTATTCACAGTGTGGAAAACTCATGTGGATAATCAAAAAATACAGGTGTTTTTCTGTGCTATAAAGCAATCGGTGGACCACCGTATCCCACTCTGTCCCCACGGGGAAACTTAGGATGCTGTGACCCACCGAAAATTAGTTATCCACAGGTATTTCGAGTATTACCTTCGGATACTTCGTGTGCGCTGAATAATCTGAGGTGCTAAAAGCGCTGCCGTGGCAAGAGCACCGATCACAAAACCGCCCGCGTGAGCCTGCCAGGAAATCCCGGGAACGAGGAATCCAAAGGCGACGTTCACGGCGATCATAATCATGAGGGCCCGTATATTATCCCGTTCGCGCAGAACCACCATAATCACCAAGTAGGCACCGATCAGCCCGAAGATACCGCCGGATGCGCCCACAACCTCCGCAGTTGGATCGTCCAGAAGAAGCACGCCAAAAGAACCGCCTACGATGGAGAGCAGGTATACGAGCAAGTACCGCCACCATCCCATCATCTGTTCAAGGGCAATACCAAAGATATAGAGGGAGAGCATATTCATCACAATATGTGAGTAATCGTTCTGTGAGTGCAAGAAACCACTGGTCAGCACGCGATAGTACTCCCCCGTGAATTCGGTGTAATCCCATTTCAGGGCAAACATGGAATACACCCAATACTGCGGGATGATGAGCTGAAGCAGATATACCACTACGTTAATCCCGATCAGGGTGTAAGTTACGTAGGGAACGAACCTGCGCGGTGCGCGCGCCTGATATTGGCGTCCATATAGCTCTCGGTAGCAGTCAGGACAGATCATCCCAACATCCAGATTAATTTGGCATTCCCCGCAGGCGGGACGCATGCACCGTTTACACCGTGCATAGCTCACACGGTCGGAATGCCGTGGGCAGGTGGGCTCCGTCTGAGAGCTATTTTGCTGTGGATTAGATGGGTAGTCCACGTTTTTCCTTTCATACGCTCTTACTCAGTCCCTCGGTTCCCGTGGTTTGGCTTATGGATGCGAGAAGAACGCAGATACGGTGAAGGACCCGTCCTGGTTGCCCAGGCGGGTCCTTTCCCAGCACGAAATTAGAGTTTCTTGATGTCGATTGAAGAGATAACGACATCCTTCACCGGGCGATCCTGTGCACCGGTTTCAACGCTTTCAATAGCGTCTACAACCTTCTTTGAAGCCTCGTCAGCAACCTCACCGAAGATGGTGTGGCGACCGTTCAGCCAAGGAGTCTCTGCCGTGGTAATGAAGAACTGCGAGCCGTTGGTACCGGGGCCTGCGTTCGCCATTGCGAGCAGGTAGGGCTTAGAGAAAGAAAGCTCGGGGTGAATCTCGTCCTTGAACTGGTAGCCGGGGCCACCAATACCCATGCCGAGAGGGTCACCACCTTGAATCATGAAGTCCTTGATAATACGGTGGAACACCACATCTTTGTAGAGCGGAGTGTTCATGACCTCGCCGCTGCGGGGGTGCTTCCACTCTTTAGAACCGTCTGCCAGACCGATAAAGTTCTCAACGGTCAGCGGTGCATGGTTGCCAAAGAGATCAACGACGATATCACCGTAGTTGGTGTGAATAGTTGCTTGAGCTGTTGCATTAGTCATAGGTCTATTTTGTCATGTTGTCTCTATGATGCGCTAGAAGCCGCGCTATCACGGCGTCACGTTAAATTTAGCCTGCTGAGAAAACACGGGCGGTTTATCAGTATTTTTAGCTGAGGTGAGGGTTTCAACAAGCATTTTTCAGGGTAATTCCTTATGCTGAGAGGTGAACATTTACCCGCGTACGTGAGGTATTGCGGTATGACTAATGGAGGTTCACGATGTTCTGCAAAAAGCGCAAGGCTCGTAAAGCCGCGAAGAATTCGGCTGTCGTCGCCGCTATGGCCATGGCAGAGAAGGCCGATGACCTGAATATCCCCGGGCACGCAGATATGTTTGCTGAGAAGCTCACCGGCAAGAAAAAAGCCATGAAGAAGGCTCGCAAGACCGCCTCAAAAACCGCACGCAAGGCCCATAAAGAGCTGGCACGCATCGAGCGCAACGGCGGTAAACGCCCCCGTAAGGGTCTAGCTCTGGTGGGTCTGGTTCTTGCGCTGGGGATTGGAGGCGTTGCCGCCTACAACGCGGCCCGTCCGGTTGAAGACCCCTGGAAGAGCGCCTAGTTACACCTCTCCCCCATATCCGAAAAGCCATTTTCTTGATTCCCTTGTTCTACAGGGTGGATCGCGGAAGATGGCTTTTCTGTTTTAAGGTTCCTCTACTGAGGTCATATAAGTCTGATGCCAAACCAACGTGCGGACACGTAATTCACTGTGTACGCCTAGTGGGTTCTAGAAGCTTCAAGATGGCAATCGAGGCGAAGAGAGCCGATACCAACCAGAGGAGATCTCCCCAGCCGAGAGACCGAAAGAACGCGACGCCAAAGCCCGTGATCATCGCGGATGCAGCTGCCAAGATTACCGAGGTGGTCAACGGAATACGGCGTGGCAGAAAGAAGTGGGCAGTCCACAGTAAAGCCATCAGGAAGAAAATGGCAGATAGTCCTCGCCACCACGGTTCCAGCTTGCTGATCCCAGCTTCGCCCGAGGTGATAACTGCGGCTATCCAGCCGATGATAACCAGTGCCACAACGGCCACGGCCATAAGACCTGAAGCCACACGGGACATGTCGTTATCCTTTTTCATCATATCGGTCATCAAGGTGCTCCCATCGCCCGAGCAGGGATTCTATCCTACTGTTTACACCTATCACGGTTAGATCACAAAGGGCGGCACCAAAAGCATCATTGGACGGATATTGGGCTGAATATTCAGCGCCGCAGTAGATAGAGCCTGCTGAATTATCTGGTGAAGAAGACTATTTCGACAAGGATAAGTCATATACACAGCAGAAGGCTAGTAGGTTCGGTATCGTGCAGACACGCATTCTGACCATTAGCCCGTTTATATATGCAGCAAGCAGGCAGATATAACAAAGAGGCCTCAGACATAACGTCTGAGGCCTCTTCGGAAAACTAGTCCGGCGACAACCTACTCTCCCACAC
>NZ_KV815285.1:0-19525 GCF_001814205.1 Rothia sp. HMSC036D11 | reverse complement strand
ACACACAAACACGCATGCAGAGATCATCATCAGTCGGTCAGGGATATCGCCACTCCATTTTGAGTGACAGCCTAGACAACTATACTCGCTTCCAGAAAGAAACACAAGCTAAAACTTTGTGTTTTATATCACACAATTCTGAGATTCATTCAAAATCTTATGCTTTTGAAATCGTCTCACAAATGTGACACATAAACTTCAAGTCATACAGTGTATAGTTGGTTTTGCCGCGAAATTTCGGGGTTTTTACCCCCGCTCGCCGCGGCGACTCATATAACTATACAGAGGCTTTCCGTGCTTTGCAAACCAGAATAATATGCAGTACATCACATAATATTTTGGGTGTTTACTTCCATGAAAACCTCATTCACGAAAACTCCTTATACTCCGAAAATTCATAAAGACTCAAGGCGCTGCCCTCCCGGTAAAAATAACGGTCAAGCAACGCCTTTCTTACGCTCAAATGCGCTAGATTCCGCTAATACTGCTGCGGTGGAGTTTCAGAAGCCATGTTATTAAACCGCGAGTACTTACCGCTAAACGCCAAGGGAATAGTCTTCGTTGGGCCGCCACGATGCTTCGCAATAATCATGTCTGCTTCGCCCACACGATCGCTGTCGGGGTTGTACATGTCCTCGCGATGCAGCAGAATCACCATATCCGCATCCTGCTCAATCGAACCGGATTCACGCAGATCAGAGATCATTGGGCGCTTATCGGTGCGCTGCTCCGAACCACGGTTCAGCTGCGACAGCGCAATGACCGGAACCTCAAGTTCCTTCGCCAAAAGTTTGAGACTACGGGAAAACTCCGAAACCTCTTGCTGACGAGACTCAACTTTCTTTCCCGAGCTCATCAGCTGCAGATAGTCCAGCACCACAAGCTGCAATTGATTGCGCTGCTTAAGGCGACGGCATTTCGCACGAATCTCCATGAGCGTCATGTTCGGCGAATCATCAATAAAAAGCGGTGCACCAGTTATTTTCCCCTGCAGGGTCGCCAGGTTGGTCCATCCCTCCTGGTCAAGATCTCCCTTCTTGAGGCGACCCATCGAAATGCGTCCCTCCGCCGAAAGCACACGCATTGCAAGCTCGGTGCGACCCATTTCCAAAGAGAAAAAGACCGTCGTCATATCATGGTGAATCGCGGCAGAACGAGCGATATCCAGTGCCAACGTCGATTTACCCACGCCGGGACGCGCGGCAACCACAATCATCTGCCCCGGATGCAAACCACCGGTGAGCTCATCAAACTCAATAAAGCTCGTGGGCACGCCATAAACACCATCCGGGCGGTTCGAGTTCGCATCGATCTCGTTCATCGTGGCTTCTAAGGCATCTGAGAAGGTAACGTAATCCTCTTTCGCGTTACCATCTGAAATTGCGTAAATCTCAGATTGTGCCTGATCAACCAGCGAGTCTACCTCGCCCTCGCTCGTGTAACCGAGCTGGGCGATCTTAGTGCCAGCCTCTACCAAGCGGCGCATAACCGCGTGTTCCTTGACGATCTCAGCATAATACTGGGCATTCGCAGCGGTTGGAACCGAAGCGATGAGTGTATGCAGATATGTTGCCCCACCGACTCGTGTGAGTTCGCCGCGACCCTTGAGCTCATCCGCTACCGTAATCGCATCGGCGGGGTTGCCGTGACCATACAGAGAAATAATTGCCTCATAGATCAGTTCATGCTGCGGCTTATAGAAATCTCCCGCATGCAGAGTCTCCACAACATCGGCAATAGCGTCTTTAGAGAGCATCATGCCGCCCAGCACCGACTGCTCCGCGACATCATCGTGCGGCAGGGTGCGAGAACCATAATCAATGGTAGTTTCAGACATGCTTTTTCCTCAAAATCGCGTTTTTATCCGATGCTTATGGCGTTCCAGAAGCAATTTCTGCAGAACTTCTATGCTAGTTTCTCATGAACGCTTGTTGAAATGTACACCGCCCTATAAATTCTGCGCCAGTTCCCGGTAGAACTCTCGAAGACTATGCGTTCCCGTCGGCTCTCCCACACAATCATGCGTTAAGCCCCACAGCATAAACGATAAAGTATCAGCCACGCGCGGTTTGATAAGGCCGATCCCCTTCACCACACCGTCTGCTAACCAGGGCGGGATAACCGTGATCTTCGCGGGGCGTCCCACCGCCTCAAAAGCGTACTGTGCTACTTCGCGCCACGAGAGAACCTCGGGACCACCAATATCGTAGGATCCCTCCTGAGCAGATTCCACCTTATCAAGACAGTATGCGGCAACATCCGCCCCGTGAATGGGGTTAAGCCGCCCTTGCGGTCGCAGAAGATACACCCGACCGCGGCGTGCCATCTGCGCTATAGCGCTCATATCCGAGAAGTATCCACTCGGGCTCACCACCTGATGCGCCAGCGGCGACTGGATCAATGCCTGCGCGAAAGCCGTTTTCGCACGCGTGAGCTGCGAACGAATCGACTCGGCGTGTATGGCGTTCACATAGCAGAAACGGGTGACATCATGGGCGCGCGCAGACTCCAATATATTTAGGTTCGCACGGTAGTCAATATCCCAGGGGTCGGCCTTCTGCCGAGTTACCCCTAGTGCCGAAATAACCGCATCAACGCCATCGCACACCCCTGCTGTCAAGGAACGGTCGGTTACATCACCAACCACCCACTCATCTACCCTATCCGCCAGCGATGGTGCACCCCACACCCCGGCGCTCTCAGCCCGAGCCTTATCGCGCACCACAGCACGCACCCGATGCCCGCGACGATGCGCCTGCTCCACAATATGACGCCCCACATAGCCCGATGCTCCAACAACCAAAATATTCATCGTTTCACCTCGCTGTGGTTCTGTGAACAGAGTTTCGCACTCTTTAGATAGGATTACAGTCTTTGAGATAGCCCTCAATCACCTCTACGGCGCGGGTTGGTCCGTCCATTCCGCGCATTGCCTCACCGAGCTGCCGGGCCTTGGCACGCATGGTCTCATCTGAAATTAAATGATCCAGAATGCCGCACATCTGGCCTCGATGCACATCATGTTTCGTGAAGCGCAGGGCATTGCCGTACCGTGCACATTCCTCAATATTCCAACGTTGCTCGGCCTGCATGGCGATACCCGCGAACGGTACCCCCGCCAGGCACGCTGTCTGCACGGTTCCTTCACCACCGTGCGTGATTGAGGCATCAATGTGCCCAGCAAGCAGATGAGCCGGGACAGTTCCCGCGCGGTGAATATTGTCGCCCAGCGAGCGCGCATCAGCATCCGACAACAGCACCCCATCACCGACCAGCACATCTACCGGTGCCGTTGAAAGTTGCCGCAGCACCGCCGCCAAGATGCGTGCAGACCCGGATGAGCCCATCCCCACGTAGATAAGTGGTCGCTTTTTAGGTTCCCGAACAACCTGCGGAAGTTCACCGGGAGCACGGTAGTAGATAGGTCCCACACTGACATCCGGCGCCGTTAACGGATCGCCGCGCAGCTCGGTAAAAAGAGAACAGATAAGGTTTACGTCAGCGCTGAACATGTCGACGGTACGGCGCGGGAGTTTGATTCCATGTTCGCGGGCTACGCGAGTGAACGAAGCTGGTTTATAAGATATTGCCCGAACCAGTGTGCGTAACCATCCCGGTGCTGAGGGGGCTTCACCAGCAGATTTCGCAGAAAAATAGGTCGTTGAATATGCGTAAGGGCGCGCATAGAAAATAGGTACACCGGCGATGCGCGCGGAGATCAGCATAGTCGGGTTAGAGCCGATCACCACGGCATCTGCGTTAAAGTCACGAATAGCCGCAAGTTCTACGGTAACCCTCTGGCGTACTTTCTCGGTGGTGAAGGGATGCCGCACTCCCCTGCCTTGGTCAAGCGCCATGAGTTGTTTCGCTTCGGCATCAGTCATGATGGGTTCACGAAGATGCACGGGAAGCCGTGCGCTTTCCAGCAACCCACGGTATTTGGGTGAATATATATGGAAGAGGACTTTGTGCCCTCGGTCTTGGGCAACACGCGCTATTTCGATGCCGCGCGTGGTTTCACCCATATTAAAGCTTTCGGGAGAGAAAAGAATACGGCTCATTGTCTTCTCCAGCGGGGGGCGTACACATGCTTGAGTGGGATCTACGCCTCATATATATCTAGTGTAAAACGGAGCCTCAGTAATCCGCCCACTGTATCGGGAAAAACTCAGGCTCCGTTTTCTGACCGCGCAAATCGTAGTTATTTCTTCCGTAGAACCAGACCGATAGCGCCTATATGGTCGGCGTGACGGCGGAAAACACTGCGCATACCCAGCACGCGCTCACGAATCTGCGGTTTGCGTGCAAGGTTGAACATGATCTTGGCGAGTCCACCCACCCCTTCATCGGCAATCATGCGTTTGGGTTCCAGAAGAGCCATCTCGGTTTGATATACGTCTAACACCTCAAACCCGGCTTCTTCGGCAAGACGAGTCCATTCGGCAACCGTAAGCGGGCGTGCGTTCACGCGAATGCTTCGTGCCAGCTCCTTCTGAATTTCTTCTTGAACTTCGGGGCGCAGGTAGTCGGGGGTTAGCGACAGCTCGTGAATGGCGTAGTAGCCGCCCGGCCTTAGAATGCGCGCCGCCTCGCGCATAATTTCCAGCTTGTGCTTGTCGGTTTGCATGGTCAGCATAGCCTCGCCCACCACCACGTCGTAGCTGGAATCGGGCAGTCCGGTCTCCTGTGCCCCGGCGTTCACGACCGTGTAGTTGGGGTTGTCTCCGATGCGCCCGCGCACGATTTCAGCCGCCTTTGGATCAAGGTCTACACCGGTGTAGGTCTTGGGGCTGCGTTTGACGATTTCGAGCGCCGTAATGCCTAGTCCGGGTGCAAACTCAACCACGTCGATCTGCCCACCAAGCGCGCGGCTGAGCAGCCAGTTTGTAGTTTCGCGCCCACCGGGACGAAGGACTTTCTTGCCGAGTTGGGCGAGCAGCCAGTGTCCGGCGGCTTTTTCGGCGGGACGATCGGTACCGGGAACGTTCGGGGTTTTAGGCACGATAAATCTCCTGTGATAATTCGTATTTAATATGCAAAATTTTTATGCTCTAATTCTACACTCCGTCATGAGGTAGCCGCATTCTTCTTATGCTGTATCTTACAAGCCTCCTGTCACGCTGGTACTACGCCATTGTTTTCTGTGGCTTTATGTGCGGAACGCAGACTAAGAGTTAAACGAAACTGAGACCGAACCCGAAGATTCGATCTCAGCCTCAATCACACACACATACATACGAAAATCAGAGCCACTTCCGCTAAGGAAAGTCCAACTTTCAGATAGTCCTCTCGAACTACCTGATATAACTATGACCCGTCAACCTTTATTCCTCGTGAGTTAAACCTTGGGAATATCTGTGAATACGAGGGGTCATGTGTGCTGTAGACACAAGGCCAGGGGTCAGAGCTTCCTTACAGGGCATATATCGCAGAGAATTACACACTGTATCCGGTGCCGTGCATGAGGTTGTAATAGCCGCCCGGAAGAAGGCGAAATTTTTAAAACTGAAAAGCGAGGCTACGCGGTAGCCTCGCTTTTCAGTTCCACGAGAGCATATCCGCTCTCTGAAACACACACATTCACATCGCAGTCCTCTCGAACCAACACTTCTAGTTAACCGTAGTTACCTTGAGGAACCTTGGGGTTTGGCTGAAAAACACCTGAAAGTCCCCGCAAGAAATACTGGGAAGAGCGTCAGTCCGATACCTCAGCATGCAGAGCGCAATCCCCGCGCGACAGTAATTTAGCCGTTAGAGTTCAGAAGAGCATCAGCCAAAACTACGGTCACCGGGTTTATCAGCACCGATACCGCCGCCAATACAATATTTGCGATGCGATGGCGCACAAACCGAATAAGCCCCACTATGGCACAGATAAAGGCGATCACAGAGGTAAAACTACCCACGATTATCGTGATATAAAACAGGATGGCATTCACCGTGAGCGAGGGAAAAGGAATAAAGGCAAGTATCACAAGTACAACACTTACTGCCTCGAAGATGATGCCGACCCGCAAAAGCTGAGTGCTGGGGGGAAGGTGATTGAAAGATTTTTTCGCCATATATCTAGCCTAACCGAGAGTAGCCCACAACAATGATCCTTGATGTAACAGCAAGTGCCGCCTCCCAGCCAGTCTATGTTCAGGAGGCGGCACTTCCTCTTACCTGATGAGCCGTAAGTCTAAGACTTCATATCGTTGAATTTGAAGCGAATCCAGCCAAGTACCAAGGGTACAAAACCCCACAGGGTGAAGAGGATACAGCGGACTTCGTAGCTGGGATCTTTAAACTTATCAGTATCGTAGACCAACATATTTTCGCCCAGATGGACAGGTAGATACTTGGAAACATCGCTTGCCCACTCAGCAGACCTGAAGAAACTAAGAACTATCGTCACCACAAAAAGCAGAACGACTGTAAGAACAATAGCTCCGGCACTATTACGGAGGAGAGCACCAAACCCGAATCCCATCCAAGCAAGTACCACAAGATACAGTCCAAGAAGAAGAGTGATTCGAAGTACTTCACCATCGAAAGAGACTCGTAGCTTTTCCGTGAGTATCATCTGACCTAAGAAGAATGCCAAGATACCGCTCAAGGTTCCTACGACAAAAGCTACCACCGTCACCACAAGGGCTTTAGCAGAATATAAAAGAGAACGACGCGGTACTGCTAGCTGACTTGTTTGCATGGCACCTGTGGCATATTCAGATGCAATAAATACCGTCGCCATGGAAGAAAGAATAATGCCTCCCAATGAAGCGCCTACAACTCCGATAGAATACGACGCGCTCTTCATCTGGTCAATGATCTCGGAACCGTTGACTGATTGCCCATTCACAATCTGCGATGTACTCACATCTTTCTCATACTGTGCCAATTGTTCGTTAAAAACAGGAGCCAGCAGCATTGCGAGTCCTAAAATCAGCACTACCGTAATGATGAAGAGAACCTGCTGAGAACGTAGGGAGCGCATCTTTAACCATTCTGAGCGGAGCACACCCAGGAATGATAGATTATGAGCAACCGGTGCAGGCGCATTTTTAGTAGCGTAGGTTTGAGTACTCATTTATATGTTCCTCCCATTCCCCTGCTGGGTTTCATCGATAAAGCTGTGCTCTGGAGAACTAGTCACCGGTTGCAGTTGAGGATCGGCTGCCGGTGCATTCGGCACCGAAGAAACCGCGGCTACGGCACCAGCACCTGGAAGACTATCAGAGACATATTCAACCTCTGAACGTGTAATTTCAAGGTAAACATCCTCAAGAGTCGCTTCATGAGGCGCCAGCTCATAGAGCAAAATTTGCTCACGCAAAGCGAGTTCACCCAGGTCACGAGCATCAGCCGAAACCAACAAACCATCGGTATCGACCGCCTCGAAAGGAAGCGACCGTTCCGCAAGAAGTGAAGCGAAAAGGTCACGTTCATCGGTACGAACCAGAACTTTATGACCGCCGATGCGCGAGATAAGTTCATCAATAGACGTATGTTCCAGCAGGCGGCCGCGCCCAATAATAATGAGGTCGTCAGCGGTCTGGGCCATCTCACTCATGAGGTGCGAGGAAATCAGCACCGCCCGGCCCTCGGACGCCAAATACTTCGCCAGCTGACGAACCCACACCACGCCTTCGGGATCAAGACCATTAACCGGCTCGTCCAAAATAACGTTATGGGGATCGCCCAAGATAGCTGAGGCAATACCTAAACGCTGATTCATACCGAGAGAAAAACCGCCGACTTTTCGTTTAGCGACTTGGCTTAGACCGGTCATGCCGATAACTTCGTCCACACGTTTCGCCGAAATACCGTGGGTAAGCGCAATAGACATGAGGTGTGTGCGTGCACTGCGCCCCGGATGTACCGATTTCCCGTCAAGGAGGGCTCCCACCGTATGGAGCGGAGATTTAAGGGACTGATAATTTTTGCCGTCCACAAGGGCTTCGCCCGAGGTGGGCTTATGGAGTCCGACCAGCATGCGCATCGTGGTCGACTTACCTGCCCCATTGGGACCCAAAAAACCGGTGACTTTACCGTCGGGAACGATAAAAGACATATCGTTAACGGCGGTTTTATCACCATACCTCTTGGTAAGATTCTGAACCTGTAACATCTATACCTATCCTTCTGCAGAAATTTAAGGATATTCTGTCACGTCCAGTCTACGTTTCTCACTCCGGAGAATATAGGATTTTTGAGGTCCTCCCGATATTTTTATTATTTCTCAATCTTTTACGCACACCGTTTCACGTGAAACATTAATGCTGTATATAAGAATATTCGGTACTAAGACAACAAAAAATAGCGTTATCCAACGTATATAGATAGAAATATTACTATATCGAAGTATCTCTAAGAATAGCCCTAATACCCGTCCCCTAGGGTTGTGCGCCCACGTTTGTGAAATTAGTGTAGTTAAAAATAGACCGTATACGAAGGAATAGGGAACTATGCGTGGGACTAGCAGTACACGGGAACCACAGAAAAACCGTGCAGGATACGGCCGGTGGGGTTGGTTCCTCCTTGGTGGTACAGCGCTTGCTGCCACAACCTACATGGGTGTTCAGGGTATACGATGCCGCCGGGCACTCCACGATGCTGTGGACAAACTCGCGTCGTATCCGGCCAAAACGGTGCATCTCAGCTATGGAGAGATAGCATATCTCGACATTATGCCCACAGGGTCATCCTCAGCATATAGCGACCCTCCCGTTATCCTGTCTCTGCACGGTATCTATGGAGGCTACGACCAAGCCTTTGAGAACGTTAGGGATCTCTCGGAACACTACAGGATTATTGCTCCATCGCGTTTTGGGTACCCCGGAAGCTCGGTTGCAGGTGAAGGAACTCCCAAAGAACAGGCAGCGGCTCTGATGGCACTCCTTGATATCCTCAATATCGAGACGGTCTATGTGCTAGGCGCCTCTGCCGGAGGAACCCTCGCTCTTCGTTTCGCTCTGGATTATCCGGAACGGACAACAGGTCTTATTCTCCTCAGCTCTGCCCCGCCCCAGGAGGAAAAACCACGAAAGCTGCCCACGCGTATGGGGCCTCCTGCCGCTCTGAACCATGACTACATCATGTGGCTGCTGTCTCCGTTTTTCAAACCTCTATTTGGGCTTCCCTCACACACCATATATGGGATGCTCCCCCTACAGGAGCGACGTATGGGAGCCAAGATCGACGCAACTATCACGAACCCGGATATGGCGGTCCATCTTGAGGAATACCCCATTGAGAGCTTGGAACCGCCCGTTTTTCTTATCCACGCACAAGATGACCGAGTGGTGCCTTTTGCCCAGCCGCGAGGGCATGTGCAGAGTTCTATGTACCGATACCCGAATCTCACCACATGTATCTTCGAAACGGGTGGTCATATGATCGGGGGGCATTCGGAAGAGGTAACCCAAGCGATCATAGATTTTATTGACGGCACTCTATAACACACAATGTTTCACGTGAAACATATCCCTCCCCTACCCCGCACTTCTCGGGTAAAACGGATAATTGGCTTCACATATGAAAAAGGGCGTCGCATCCCAGTCGGAATGCGACGCCCTCACAGCGTCTAAATACGCCCTGCTTATGCGGCTGCTACAACGTCCAGAGTAACGTTGGCAACAACATCCTCGTGCAGACGAGCGGTCACCTGGTATTCACCAGTGCGCTTGATAGCGGAACCGAGGTGAATGGTGCGCTTGTCGATAGTGCCGAGACCTGCCTCTTCAATAGCGTCAGCAATAGCATCTGCCTTAACGGAGCCGAAGAGACGACCATCAGCACCAGCCTTGTGTGCCACTACAATCGGACGAGCAGAGAGCTTAGCTGCAGTCTCCTGGGCTTCTTCCAGGGAGGCCTTCGCACGCGCCGCACGGGCCGCACGGATAGATTCAACCTGCTTCTCGCCGCCAACGGTCCACGAAACGGCAAAGCCGCGAGGAAGAAGGTAGTTACGTGCATAGCCGTTCTTAACGGTGACGATGTCACCAGCGGCACCCAGACCGGTTACTTCCTGAGTCAGAATAATCTTAGCCATAGTACTTGTTACTCTCCTTCTCGTTAGCGGCCAGCGCCGGAGTAGGGAAGCAGTGCAACCTCACGGGCATTCTTAATTGCCTGAGCGATCTTGCGCTGTTCCTGAACGGTCACGCCAGTTACGCGGCGAGCGCGGATCTTGCCGCGATCGGAGATGAACTTGCGTAGCAAGGCGACGTCTTTGTAATCGATAACGGTGACGTCAGCAGCTTTCAGGGGGTTCTGCTTAGGTTTGGGCTTACGGATTTCAGCCTTAGCCATCGTGGTGCTCCTTTAGGTTGGGAGCCCGCGGCGTTAACCGCGGGATGGATTGATATATGGTTTGGTTTGAGGAAGACGGAACGTTTCTTTAGAACGGAGGTTCATCATCGGCACCGGTACCCCAATCGTAGTTTCCGCCGGACTGCGAGGTCCACGGATCAGCTGCAGGTGCCTGCTGCTGTGCCGGTTGTGCGGGCGCCTGTTGGGCTCCCCCACCGAATCCGGCATTACTGGAGTAACCGTTTCCGCCCTGCTGCTGAGCGAAGCCCTGCTGCGGCGCGGAATTGTTAAAACCACCCTGCTGGGGGTTATTACCGAAGTTATTACCGCCAAAGTTGCCGCCCTGCTGACCACCGAAGTTACCTCCAGAGGTGCGCTGTGAACGGGTTACCTGGGCGGTAGCGTACCGTAGAGCGGGACCGATCTCATCGAGCTCGATCTCCATTGAGGTACGGCGTTCGCCTTCCTTCGTTTCATACGAGCGAGACTTCAAACGACCCTGGGCGATCACACGGGTTCCCTTTTTCAGGGTCTCTGCGACGTTCTCTGCGTAGTCGCGCCAAATAGACGCACGCAGGAACAGTGCCTCACCGTCTTCCCACTGACCGGTTTGACGGTTGTAGGTACGCGGGGTAGATGCAATCGTAAAGTTTGCAACCGCTGCACCTGCGGGAGTGTAGCGCAACTCAGGGTCGCTGGTGAGATTCCCGACCACAGTGATAATGGTTTCGCCTGCCATTGATGCCTCCTCGAATGGATTCAAGTATATAACTCTAGGTAACCATAGGAACCTGACATTTTAATCAGGTCGCGGTTTTAGAGTCTTACTTGTTGACCTTCTGATCCTCCGGACGGATGATCTTGGTACGCATAACGGACTCGTTCAGGTTTAGAACACGGTCGAGCTCAGCGGCGGTCTCAGGGCTCGCGGTGAAGTTAACAACCGCATAGATACCTTCGGACTTCTTCTGGATCTCGTATGCCAGACGGCGGCGACCCCAGATGTCAAGGTTGTCGATGGTACCGCCAGCGTTGGTGACGATTTCCAGGAACTTCGACAGAGACGGCTCTACCGCTCGGTCCTCAACCTCGGGGTTGAGGATAACCATCAGTTCGTATGCACGCATGATTAAACCCCTCCTTTGGGCTAAACGGCTATGGGATTTCCATAGCAGGAGATTCATGTGGCACCCGGTGCAGCATCCTCTTGTTCAGGATGCACACACAGATTCTTCTATACTACACGAGAATACAGGGTAGAATCCAGCAAAGAGAAGGATGCGCCCGCCACACCGCGTGGGTGTAACGGGAGCATCCTGAAGCTAGAGTCTTGAACGCTAAAAATTCTGGTTTTAGTAGTAACGAACCGAAGAGTCCCGAAGGTTGAGGATGGCGACTCGAAGGATATTCGTGAAGAGGTCTTTGAAGAGCAGAAGGCCTAACGGAATACCGGTTATCCAACCTAAACCTATGGGCGTCAGCAGGCTAGTTATACCGGTGAGCGCCAGATAAAGCAGCCCCTGAATTGGCTGACGCAGATAAAACTTGTGGATGCCTAACCATCCGAGGAAAAGCCACAGCACATAGGTGAGAATCACGGATTTGGGGCGAACCACAACGACGGTCGACTGTTCATGTTCGGAGTTCACATAAGTACGGCTGCCCGGAACGGTTCCATGGGCGAAAAGTTTAGGTTCATAAACCTGTTGCGACATATTTCCTTCCTTCGTGAGTGTTTCAGCGCGCTGTATATAACGCGCTCACTGCAAGTTTAGACAGTTCACATGCGCAAACCCTGGGAACGGGGTGTGTATTCGGTGGGAGTCTGCCCTCCCCTCCTCCACCGCACCAACCTTCGTTCAGACAAAAAATCCCGCATCCTCGACTGTGAGGATGCGGGATTCGCCAATGCGCGGTGGGGTCGTGATAATGGGCTGTTACTGCTTCACGACAACGGGGGTTACACCGTTGAGTTGGTTCACTCGGCCAGGTATCAGGAAAATATCAATGATGAGCAAGATACCCAAAATTACAAGAGGAATTATCCCGATAAGAAACCAAACAGTTGCCCAGCCAGTAAGGAATAAACACAGGTATAGAATCCCTTGACCCGTTTGGTTCAGATAAAACTTGTGAATACCAGGGGAACCTAGGAAAAACCACAGCAGATATGCCACCGCCATGGATTTGGGTTGCTGCACCATCATGACCGGTGCTACGGCGATAGGTTGTACGGACTGTCCGTGAGGTTGAGAACCGTTGAATGCGGGGTTAGAAGCCGGATTAAAGGCAGAGTTATCAGACATAGTAATGCCCTTTCGGTGAATGTGTATTCGTGCGCGGCGAACGCTGCCGCTGAGTACCATCCTACACGTCAATTTAGCTTCACAGAGGCATTTAGTGAACCTTATGCACCGTAGTCTCCGTCATACTCTTTTCCGCAGTATTCCGCCGTATTATGGGGATTTAGGACTCTCCGTGCTCCTGCCACCACACGAGCAGACGGCGGGTCGTTTCTTCTTCACCAAGTTCACCCTCATCCAAACGCAGGTTCAGCAGGAATTTATACGCCTGCCCCACAAGAGGCCCAGGATCGATGCCCAGCACCGCCATAATCTGTTCGCCATCCAGTTCAGGGCGCATCGCATCCAGCTCTTCTTGGGCTGCAAGCTCATCAATACGCCGCTCCAAATCATCATATGCCTGCGCCAGCGAGCGCGCCATGCGCTTATTGCGCGTGGTGACATCCGACCGAGAAAGCCTGTGGAGACGCTGCAGCTGCTCCCCTGCGTCCCGCACGTATCGACGTACCGCCGAGTCGGTCCACCCGGCCTCACGGTAGCCGTAGAAACGCATATGAAGCTCCACGAGGCGCGCCACCGCCTTGATGGTGTCGTTATCGAAGCGTAGGGCGCGCATCCGTTTTTTGACCATGCGCGCGCCAACCACATCGTGCTGCAAAAAAGATACCGATCCGTCTTTCTCGAATCTGCGAGTTTTGGGTTTGCCGATGTCGTGCAGAAGCGATGCGAAACGCAGCACAAAATCGGGCGCGGGGCAGGGACCGTCAGCGTCGGTTTCCTTCTCGATCGCCTGTTCCATGACTTTGAGCGAGTGCTCATAAACGTCTTTATGGTGGTGTGAAGGGTCCATTTCCATGCGCAGGGCGGGCAGTTCCGGGAGCACATAGTCCGCGAGTCCGGTTTCTACGAGCAGGTTCAGGCCCACGCGCGGGTAATCTGCACAGATGAGTTTGATGAGTTCGTCGCGCACCCGTTCCGCCGAAATAATCTCGATACGCGGTGCCATCTGCCGCATCGCTTCGAATACTTCCGGCGCTACAGTGAGGTTGAACCGAGCAGCGAACCGCGCCGCGCGCATCATACGAAGCGGGTCTTCGGAAAAGGATTCTTGAGGCGAGCGCGGGGTTCGCAAAACGCCCTCTGCTAAATCTTTAGTGCCGTGGAAAAGATCCACGATTTCCCCCGAAGGCAGCGCAGCAGCCATGGCGTTGATGGTGAAGTCGCGCCGTATCAGGTCAGCCTTCAGGTCGGTGCCGAATTCCACCGTGGGTTTGCGGGAATCGGCGACGTACACTTCGGCGCGGTAGGTCGTTACCTCGTAAACAGCGCCGTTTTTGCGGGCGCTGATGGTGCCGTATTCTTTGCCGATATCCCAGATGTGCTCGCCCCAGGCGCTCAAAATCCGCTCGCTCTGGGCGGGGGTGGCGTTCGTGGTCATATCGAAATCGGTAAACTCGCCGGGGGTGTTGCGTAGTTCATCACGCACCAGACCACCGACTAGGTAGAGATCAAAACCCGCTTGGCGGTAGAGTTCGCCGAGTTCAACAGCATCCGGATATTTTGAGAGCACATCAAGTTTTTGCGACATAGTCTCTTAATCCTGCCAGATATTAGCGGCAAGAGCATATTAGCGGGCTCCTATCAGCCGCACCATAGCCCAAAATAGCGCCGCATCGGATAAGGTAGAACTATGAGTTTTCCCGTACCGCGCGCACCCAAAATACGCCCCTTCGCGCCCCAGCTTCCGGTGCCTGCGCTTGAAGAGGTCTCTTCGGGAGGGCTCATGATTAATTTTGATAGTCCCGACCTGCCGGTGGCAATCATTGCGCGCTATAACCGCAACAGACAGCTCGAATGGTGTCTACCTAAGGGACATGTTGAAGGTCATGAAAGTCTGATAGAAACAGCTCAGCGAGAAATAGCCGAAGAAACCGGAATTACCGGTTACATTGTTGCTACCCTCGGGTATATCGACTACTGGTTTACGTCTAGTGGGCAGCGCATCCATAAAACGGTACATCACTACCTTTTTTGTGCTACCGGCGGCCGCCTAACCATTGAGCATGACCCCGATCATGAAGCAGTCGATGTTGCGTGGGTACCCCTGGCAGAGCTTAGCCAGAAACTCTCTTTCGCTAATGAACGGCGCATCGCAGATATTGCACGAGAGTATATTAATACCCAGCTCTAACGTCACAACCAGGAGAAGAAGTTGGCACGTACCGATGCACGCTCAAGCGCCATTATGGCGGCGGGAACGCTCGTATCCCGTGTTCTAGGGTTCCTTAAGGCAATCCTTCTCACGGTGGCACTGGGTGCCCTCTCGACCGTAGGTGACGTCTTCGAGACCGCAAATACGCTCCCCAACCTCATCTACGTGTTGGTCGCCGGTGGTGTGTTCAACGCCGTGCTCGTGCCGCAGATTATCAAAGTCGCTAAAGCCCAAGACGGCGGCGAACGGTATATTTCCAAGCTCGTAACAATTACGGTGACGGCCATCGGTCTGATTACAGCGATTACGCTGGCGTGCGCCATCCCTATTATCAACGTTATGGGCTCTACATGGACGCCAGAGCAAAAGGAACTCGGGTATATATTCTCGTTCTGGTGTTTGCCGCAAATCTTCTTCTACGGGCTTTATACGGTCATTGGGCAGGTACTCAACGCGAAAGAGGCCTTCGGGGCTTTCATGTGGGCGCCTGTGCTCAATAACGTCGTTGCTATCGCTGCGCTCTTTATCTTTATTTTCACCTTCGGAGCGCAGGATACAACCATCAATCCGCCACGCCACTCAGTCGAAAGCTGGACGTCGATGCAGACGATCTTCCTCGCCGGATCGGCAACTCTGGGTGTGGCGCTGCAGGCTATCGTTCTCTTTATCCCGCTCAGGAAGCTGGGGCTGCGGCTCAAGCCGGACTTCGGCTGGCGCGGTATCGGACTGCGGGAAGCATCTCGTCTGGCGATTTGGACCCTTGCCGCCGGTGCCGTCTCTAACCTGTCGTATATGTATATGACGCGGGTTGCCGCATCCGTGGTGAGCGCCCGCGCCCAGTATGCCGATATGGGTATTCAGATTCCCGGTCTGCAGGCAATGAACTACGCCTCGATGCTCTACTCGCTCCCCCACGGCGTGATCGGCATTTCCATCGCTACCGTCCTCTTTAACCGCATGAGTTCCTCCGCCATCGCGGACGATAGCGACAGCGTCATCCACGCCCTTTCACACGGTATGCGTACCGCCGGTATTGCCACCGTTTTCTGTGCGCTCGCACTTATCGTCCTCGCCGGTCCCGTGGCGGTGCTCTTTAGCGGCGGAGACCCGGTTGCGGCAACCGTCATTGGGCGCCTCATTGCTATTACTGCATTGGGAACCCCTGCACTGACCATATCCTTCCTCTACGGGCGCGTTCTCTATGCCCGAGAGAATGCGCGCACCCCCTTCCTCATTCAGTTCTACGCCGCGATTGTTATGGTCATTATGAGTGGGGTTGCCTCCCTGCTTGACCCGCGCTACACCGTGTATGCGCTCTCCCTGATTTTCCCGGTACAGAACCTCTTCGTGGTCGCCATCAGCCATTACGAAATTCGCCGCAGACTTGGGTATTATGGGCAGAAGCGTATTATCAACATGTACGCTCGTACTACCCTCGCGGCATGTTTTGCGGGAGTTATTGCCGCCGCCGTATTGTGGGTATTGGGCGGATACAATCTTGATGGCTTCGCCTGGGCATCAAAAATTTCAGCGGTTATAACCCTTATAATCTGTGGTCTCACCATGCTCTTCAGCTATGTGGTGATGCTCAAGATTTTCCGCGTGCGTGAGGCAGATGCTCTCTTCGCACCCATTGCAGGCAAGGTGAAAGCACTCGCACGGCGAGGGGCCTCAAACGAATCTTAAACCAGCCCGCAAACCGCTAAAAACACCGTATCCGGCGTAATCCGGGTAAAATCTTTGGAAGGGCCTACTAAACTATAGGCGAGAAAATACATGACGGGAGAGAACTTGTCGCAGCAGATTCCGGTCGGAACCGTTTTGGGTGGCCGTTACGAAATCACCGCACAGATTATCATCACCGCCGAATCAGATATGATCCTCGAAGGTAAGGATCAGATTCTGAACCGTAAGGTTTCGGTGGTGGTGGCTTCTCCCGTGCGCAGCCACCTCTTGGAGAAGAATTCGCGGGCGCTGGCGGTCAATAGCCGCTACAACATTCAGATTCTCGATATGGGAATCGCCCCCGAAGGCAATAAATACCTGGTGACCTCATACAGCCGCCCGGATGTTTTGCTTGACACCCTACTGACCGATAACCCCTCGGTCTCTCCCGACGGCAACCCTGATGAGGCACTCGGGGCCGAAATCTTCGGTGACAGCCTTACCGGTGCCGCGCCGCAAACCTACGAGAACATTCCAATGGTGGGTTCCGAAACCTCCGCTATCAGCGCCGTAAAGGCGTGGGAGGTCTCACAGATCCCCTCGATGAACGTTGCACCTATGGTCTCCGGACCGAACGATGACGGCGTCTATGAAGACGACGAAGACGAAGGCACAAACCGCGGAACCTGGGCTATTGCTTTCGCTGCCGTGCTTCTATTGGTCATTGTTGCCGGTGGCGTGCTCACCACGCTGACCGGTTTGGGGTCGAATCACGCATCGAATCCGGTTAAAGGTAAGAACGCCTCGGCGAGCACAAGCGCTACGGCAGGGTCTACAGAATCTGAGGAAGCCTCCCCGTCGGCATCTCCCAGCGCCTCCAATGCGCCAGTAAAGGTTACCTCCGTATCGCGTCTGGTGCCGAGCAACCCTAACTTTATGGCGGATATGGATTCCGGTCTTCCCGCACTGACCGATGGTAACCCCTCAAGCACCTGGTCCAGCTATGGTTTTGGTAGCCCCGCCTTCGGTGGTGTCGTCAAGGAATTCGGACTTGCCGCTAAATTAGAGTCTCCCACGGTTGTCTCTAAACTAACTATTCAGCAGACGGGCGGTTCCGGCGGTTCCTTCACCGTGTACACCAACAACCAAGCCTCGATGAGCGGTGCCACCGAAGTCGGCAAGGGAAGCTTCTCTGGGCAGGACGTCACGGTTGAGCTGGATAAGGACAAGCAGTCTGCCGATAAGGGCGGCTACATCATCATCGTCTTCGATGAAGCACCCAAGCTCTCGCAACCTATCGCAGGGTACAGCTACGGTCTGCGCATTGGCGAGATTAAGGCCGAATAGCGTACAGCCTCAACGAGTGGCGCATCCTCATACGTGGGGATGCGCCATTTATTTTGCCTTGATCTCGCTCTCTCAAGGCTTCCGCCCAGTATTCTCCGTCGGGTGCAGCCACGAACATAAAACGTCACATTTTTCTTTGATATCCGGCATTTTCGATTCGATCCCAGTCAATATGGATTAGCCGCCCCCAGAATGGAATAATTGGGGATACTGTTGCGTTGAGCGACTATCAGCAGAATTCGAGGAAGAGAAGAATGAGTACTGAAAATACATTGGGCAATCTGTTCGGAGGCGCCGCTCTCGGCGGTCTGAACCTTGCCGCATCCTCTACCCCCCAAGAAAAATCCCAAGAAACGGCCTCTGAGGGCGATCAGAAGGTTCACAACGTTATTATCGTGGGTTCCGGCCCTGCCGGGTACACTGCCGCCGTCTACGCGGCGCGTGCCAACCTTGAGCCGGTACTCTTCGCAAGCTCCCTCTCCCCCGGCGGCGCTCTCATGACCACAACCGAAGTCGAGAATTTCCCCGGTTTTGTGCAGGGCATTCAGGGACCCGAGCTCATGACCAATTTCGGTGCCCAGGCGGAGCGCTTCGGCACGGATATTCGCTACCAGGATGTCGAAAAGTTGGAGCTCGACGGCGATATTAAGAAGGTTATTCTCTCCGACGGTTCCGTACACCTCGCAAAAACCGTTATTCTCTCGACTGGTTCGCAGTACCGCAAGCTGGGTGTTGAAGGTGAGGATACACTTTCTGGTTACGGTGTCTCATGGTGCGCAACCTGCGATGGATTCTTCTTCAAAGATAAAGAAATCGCGGTGGTAGGCGGCGGCGATTCTGCTCTGGAAGAAGCACTCTTCCTCACCACCTACGCATCCAAGGTCTATCTGATCCACCGCCGTGATTCTTTGCGCGCATCCGATATTATGCAGCAGCGCGTTTTCGACAACCCCAAGATTGAAGTTCTCTGGAATTCCGTGGTGAGCGAAATTCACGGCGATTCCAAGCTGGAAGAGGTCGTTCTGACCGATACCGTTACTGGCGCTACCCGCGATATGAAGCTCGACGGACTATTCATTGCCATCGGGTCTGATCCGCGTATCGAGATGGTTAAGGATCAGCTGGAGATTACCGATCAGAACACGATTGCGGTTCAGGGACGCTCATCAAAAACCTCTCTGCCCGGCGTTTTCGCCGCGGGCGACGTCATTGATCCAACCTACCGTCAGGCGATTATCGCTGCTGGTTCGGGTGCGGTAGCAGCACTCGACGCACAGCACTACCTCGAAAACCTTTAGTTAGGAGAATCAGATATGAGTAATGCAAAAGCAGTAACCGATGCCACCTTTAAGGCTGAGGTTCTGGAGAATTCCAAGCCAGTGATCGTTGATTTTTGGGCCGAGTGGTGTGGTCCCTGCCGCATGGTCGCCCCGGTTCTCGATGAAATCGCCGCCGAATATGGCGATAAGGTCGATGTCGTGAAGGTCAATGTCGAAGAGAGTGGCGACACCGCTATGGAATACGACATTACTTCTATCCCCGCGATCTACCTTTTCAAAGATGGGCAGGTTGTAAAGAGGAGCGTAGGCGCTCGTCCCAAACAGGCGCTCATTGCTGATTTTGAGGAATACATCAAGTAGGTTTTCTTCAAGCCTTCATCCTCAAAAACCCATAGAAGGTGTGGATGTTTCACGTGAAACATCCA
>NZ_KV815284.1:0-241 GCF_001814205.1 Rothia sp. HMSC036D11 | reverse complement strand
AAGAACCCCTGACTCAAATCCAGCCAATGCAAATCCTCAAGATACTCATGAATCCAATCATCTGGCATATCAGGAATCTCCTCAGGAAACTCAATAGCCTCAAAAACTATCATGGCATCTTCCTCAGAGCCTGAAGACTTTAAAAACTTTTCACAGGAAAGCTCAATAATCTTCCACCCAGCCTGCCGCAACAACTCCAACTGCCGCTCTAAAACACCATCCTCCCGCACATAAACAACCG
>NZ_KV815283.1:2919-3637 GCF_001814205.1 Rothia sp. HMSC036D11 | reverse complement strand
TTAGAGTTTTTTGAGGGTCGGGCGATTGTGGTGCCTGAGTTTGATGAAGATAACCCTGGGGCTGAGTATCCAGTGTATGTTAAAAATAAGGAAGATACTATTAGGAGTTGGCGGGGTATAACGGTTAAACCAAAGGATACTGAGGGTTAGAAGTCGTCCGCGCGCACGGAGAAATCTTCACGCCCATTGAGAAGTAGAAATATTATGGTTTTTTATACTGATGAGTGGGATGACGTCTTTTTCCCGGTTATTTATGTTCGGGAGGATGGTGTTTTAGAGCGGCAATTAGAGCTGTTGCGGCAGGCTGGGTGGAAGATTATTGAGCTTTCCTGTGAAAAGTTTTTAAAGTCTTCAGGCTCTGAGGAAGATGCCATGATAGTTTTTGAGGCTATTGAGTTTCCTGAGGAGATTCCTGATATGCCAGATGATTGGATTCATGAGTATCTTGAGGATTTGCATTGGCTGGATTTGAGTCAGGGGTTCTTCTTTGTGCTGAAGGATTATGATGTGTTCTTCCAAGATCAAGAAAAAATTGACTATTTCATGGCGAAGTGGACTGCAAAGTTGTTGCAGACAGTGGATAATGATTCGCGGTACAGGCATTCTTGGTCGGGGTATGCGGACTACGATCCACCGCATGTGCTCTATGGCATGGAGGTGTCTCGGAACCACCTTGATCAGGTGTTAGAGTTTTTTGAGGGTCGGGCGATTGTGGTGC
>NZ_KV815283.1:0-2819 GCF_001814205.1 Rothia sp. HMSC036D11 | reverse complement strand
GGTGGAAGATTATTGAGCTTTCCTGTGAAAAGTTATTGGAGTCTTCGGGGTCTGCGGAAGCTTCTGTGATGGTTTTTGAGGCTATTGAGTTTCCTGAGGAGATTCCTGATATGCCAGATGATTGGATTCATGAGTATCTTGAGGATTTGCATTGGCTGGATTTGAGTCAGGGGTTCTTTTTTGCTCTGAAGAATTATGATGCACTATTCCAGAGCCCTCATGATCCTCATTATTATATGGCGAAGTGGGCTGCACAGCTGTTGCAGACTGTGGATACTGAGTTGAGGTACCGGTATTCGGAGGATGAGGATGGGGAGTATGATCCTGCGAATATTCTTTATGGTATGGAGGTTTCTCAAGAGCATCTTGATCAGGCGTTGGAGTTTTTTGAGGGTCGGGCGATCGTGATTCCTGATTTTGATGAAGGGGATCCTGGGGCGGAGCATCCTTTGTATGTGAAGAATAAGGATGAAGTTTTGGAGAGCTGGAAATATGAGAGTAAATAATACCAGGGGTTCTCATTTTTTGGCTCTTTAACCGGATTTTACAATATTTATTCACGTGGAGCTCTCTTCAGGTAAATTAGTGGAGATAGCTTCATATAAAAACTACTGGTTCCTGCGGTTTTGCTTTGTTGCAGGAGCCAGTGTTTTTGTATTTTAAATTTATTTAGTCGTGTTTAAGGGTTGAGCAGTTCTAAAGTTTTCGAGAATAGGCCTATGGGCAGTAAAGATGGTAGCATACTCCCAACAAAAGATAAGGATGGTAATCTTATTACATATACTGAATATGATGCAAAACCGCCAGAGTATATCATCAAAGAAAATGGTAAACCAGGACTTAATCGGGGAACACATCGTATCGTAGTAGGAAGCAATGGAAGTATTTACTATTCGCCAGATCACTATTTAACTTTTATCCGCCTTGTTGATTAATTTGGAAAGGAAACGAATATGCCTTATGAGGCTTTATATTCTAAACCGTTTAATATCCCTGTTTTTATACGAGATAATAATTATTGGGAAAACTATATGCTTCCTTCTCTGCGTCAGGAGGGGTGGCATGTTGTTATAGTTGATTGCGCAGGGGTTGTGGATGCCTATGATTTTGCTATTCGTTTTATGAATGCTATCAGTTTTGATTGGAGTTCATTCCCGCATAAATTTGATTTGAAATGGGCTGAAGAATATGCAGAGGATATCGATTGGCTTGATATGCGTCAAGGATTGTTTGTCTACTATAAAAACTTTGAAGATGTTCTATCTATGGCTGACGGTTTAAACATGGAGGGTTATGTTAGGTATAGTGTGGATATCCTTTACATTATGAATGCTTATTACCCACGGCGTCCTATGTGGCGTGATGACGAATACGAGGTTCTTTTTGGGTATGGGCTTGAGGTGTCGAAAGATTCCCTTCCTCGCGTTGAGGAGTATTTTGAAGGTCATCAGACGATCTGTGCTGGTCCCAATGCTGTATATCCCTGGTCTCAGCAGGAGGAGCGGAAGAAGAAATATTTCCCTAGTGGTTTTCCAGATCCGTTGTATGACAAGAATGGTATCTGGATAACTGACCCCGATGAGTATCCTGAAAGTACCACCTACACCGATAACAAACGATGTACAAGATAAGAACATCTGAAAGTTAACATAAACAAAGAATACGGACCGTAGTCCAGGTCATGTTCTAATCTTTATTCGTCTTATTGACTAAGCCTGAAAGGAAAAAGCTTATGCCGTATGAACATAGTCTTTCAAAGCCCTTCATTGCCCCGATCTTCATTGAAGAGGATGGGTATTGGCAGAATTGTATGAAGCCCTATCTTGAGCGTGAAGGGTGGTATATCGCAGAGGTTGATTGCGCTGGAGCCACTGGATCATTGGAATTTGGGCGTCGTTTTTTAACAGCCCTGGAGTTTGATTGGGATTCTTTTCCGTATGATTTTGATGTCCATTGGGCTTATGAATACGCTACTGCAGTCGATTGGCTTGATCTGCGTCAGGGACTGTTTGTGTACTATAAAAACTTTGAGGACGTACTGTCGATGGCAGACCGTTTAGGGAACGATAGTTACGCTATCTATGCCGTAAATATCATTGACTCAATGCGTCTGAACTATCCTATGCGTCCTAGCCCGTACCCTCGGTCTGGGGATGATTATGAGGTGACTTTAGGGTACGGGTTCGGGGTGAGCCGGGCTTCTTTGCCGCGTGTGGAGCAGTTCTTTGCAGGAAATAACGAGATCCTCATTGCTGGCCCGGAGGTGGTGGAGTATCCGTGGACTTGGCATGAGGAGCGGAAGAAAAAATATTTTCCTCAGGGGTTCCCGGCTCCTCGGTGTGATGAGCGGGGGGAGTGGATTTTTGATCCTGAAAGGTATCCGGAGAGTCCTGCGTTTACGGGTGATGCAGGATATCCTGTGGATGAATAGTCGTCTTGAGGTTCAAGCTGGGTTTTTGCGTCCTATATACCTAGTCCTTTTGAGGATTTCGGAGCCACCATAAGAAGTTGGCGCAGGGTAAAGAACCTAGCCTGCAGCAGTACCGGTTTAGTTCTTATGCTGAGTCGCGGTTGTTATCGGCTGCGTTGTGTTCGGTGATGGATTCGGTGGATACCGAGATCGTGCGCGTGAGTATAGCCTATTTGGCGGATTAATAGTCAGAATAATGAAGTCAACCGGCTTGCCGAATAGAGTTTCGGTGTACCCTAGATGGTCCGAGGCTTATAGGAATGGGATAGACGTGATAGTATTTGAGGTTGAATTTTTGGAATGTTGCTTAAGGGTTTATTCATAAGGGACTTAGGTAGGTTCTTTATGA
>NZ_KV815282.1:0-1181 GCF_001814205.1 Rothia sp. HMSC036D11 | reverse complement strand
GGGTGTGTTCGTGTATTCTGCACGAGCACACCCCTTAGGCATATATTCTGAGAACTTATTTTCACTAGAAGAAACGGTGAGGGGGGGGGTCGCTTATATGGGTCCTGCATTTTACGGTCTGCTCGGCGTGTTCCTGGGGCGTGCCAGTTGTAGGTGGGGATTAGTGCCGTCCACGATGACGGTACCGGTGGCCTTCGACAAAGTATCAGCACGGATGGTACCGCTGGTGTTAAGAGATGCAGCAGCACTGTTTCAATCGTGGTGATGATCCGGCTGATGGTGGGTTGCCAGACTTCGAAGTCTTTGGTGAGGGTTTCTTCGGTGTGGTTGTGCCGCAGGTATCGTAGAGTGGATTTCACCCCCTGAGTGAGGGTGAGCTTATGGGGTTTGATGTTTAACCTGTTCCTGGTGAGGGTCGTGTTGAATATGTTCAGTGGGGTGGCGAATTATGCCGTTAAGCCCGTGGTACGGTGTGAAGGCAACGGTTCCTACCTGTACGCGTATGGGTGGTGGTTGGTCTTGATATTTCACCATCATACGTGGACACAGGGTCAAGGGCCGTTATTTTTATGTCTCGGGCAGGGTGCTTCTACATTAATAAATAACGCTCATGGCACTATTTATAATAGAATAAAAAAATTTAAGAAGGTGATTACACAATGATAAAACTATTAAAGTCAAATCTTTCATGGTTCCGACAGAAATATATTATTGTGCTTGTGCCGTTGGGATTTTTATTATTTTTTGGTATATATTTTGGGGTTTCGGCTCACAATAAGAATAATCCAATCATTAAGGAATGCACTGTTACCAAAACCGAGGTCAAAAGACATGATTCGGTATCAGCCAACTCTCCAGAAACCACGTATAGTCTGCATATAGAGTCATCGGACTGCCCTCAGATGGTATGGTCCGATATCGGTGAGAAAGACGCAAACTATTATCATAATCTACTAAAGGAAGGGAAGAGCTATAAATTTGGGCTTCCCAGAATTGTCCTCTTTCCTGGTACTGAAAATAGTATTGTGAGGATCTATGTAAACAGGTCTTAGAGATTTATGAGATGTAAGAATATTAAAGAAACGTTGGTAACAAGTATTATTTTTGTCGTTGCTGTAAGTTTTATGCGTTTTTATATTTTCTTTCGCGTGATGATAGTGAGGGGAAGTACAAGTACTGCA
>NZ_KV815281.1:0-986 GCF_001814205.1 Rothia sp. HMSC036D11 | reverse complement strand
GCTCATGGGCGTTTCCTTTCACGTGGTTGGGTTCTGTCTTCGGTAACAGAACTACATGGTGTAGTTTAGGTTTACTTTTTGCAGGTGGTCAAGGACACCATCATGTCTTTATCAAATCTTTATTTTTCGTGTCGCGCCGCCTGCAGAGCCAAAGCAGGTCAAGACCCCGCTGTTTATATAGCGAGAACAGGTCATTCACACAAAAATCCTAGGTAATTGAATGTGATGAAAATATCTAAAATATGTCGCATATTACATCTGTAAAGTATTTCTCTACGGTAGAATTTCAAAATTTTCATAGTTGCCTGTCGAAGTAAGTACTACGTGTCGCATGTGCAGGCGGCAGGTCGTTCTTTACCCACTGTTGGAGTATTGTTAGTGTTTCACCTCTTGCCAATAATGCTGGTGGTAGTGTGCGTGAGGCTACCAGATACACCGCCGAGGCTGCCGCATACCAGAAGCAGTTCAAAGTGAGCAATGAAGATATCGACGATCCTTCTGTCATGAATCGCTCTAGCGCACGTCAGTATCTTGTGTTTGGGTTGCTGTTAGGAACACCGTCCTGTTTGGCAGTCCTTTTGGGGATTGTACTTTTGATAGCGAATATCAAGAAGAATAACTTGGTCAGTAGTCTTTCCATGATAGGAGTCGGTGCTTTTAACACTGCACTTGCTGTTTTACTGTTTTTGAGCGGTTATAAGGCTCTCAAGCCTCAGAAGGAGAAATAGTCCTGGCTGCTGATTCTCTGCAGATCGCGGCGATTAAGGTGCAGAATTATGATTATAGTCAGTTGTTTACTCCCACAATACTGCGGTAGAAGCTCTAGGAGTTGTCATGGCACAGCAAGGTACCCAACGTACTAAAAGGCGGAAAGGGATGGTTAGCACTGTTTTATTAATTATTGCAGCCTTTTTACTTTTGTTTCTTCCGGGATATTTGGCACGTATTTTTGGTGATGATAGTGAGGGGAAGTACAAGTACTGCAC
>NZ_KV815280.1:0-44156 GCF_001814205.1 Rothia sp. HMSC036D11 | reverse complement strand
TGTTGGTGGTGTTTGCGTTCGCTGTATAGTTTTGAAACAACAAGCCTGAGGGTTTGTTAGTTAATTCCATATGTATGGAAGAGACCCCGTGAGGGGTCTCTTTTGTTTTAACCACTGATTTGTCTCCTTGAGAGCTATCGGCTCTGCTGTGTTCTCATGGCGCGCTTTGGTGAATACTCTAAAGGCTAAGAAGACCTTATGAAATATAATCATCGGCGCATCAGGGCGTTGAAAATCTGTGAGAGCGCATATGCTTTCTTGTTATCTTAGGAGCATGGAGACTTTACAATCTGCCCCAGACCCGAAGGATTTGACGCTATCGATAGATGAGAGGCGTGAACTTATCGTCTGGGCGGCAGATTGTATGTATCGGATACTGCCCATTTTTGAGGAACAATATCCTGCTGATCCTCGGCTTCGGCAGGGGCTTGCTGCGGTCGCTGAGTTCAACCGCGGTGCATTATCTGTTGGAACTATGCGTCAGCACGCTTTGCTCTGCCATGCTACGGCCCGGGACTGTGAGACCCCGTCTGCACAAGCCGTAGCTAGAGCCTGCGGACATGCGATTGCCATAGCCCATATGGGTGCCCATGCACGCAATATTGAGCGATATACTCGCAAAGTGCTTTCGGGAAAATCTCTGACCGAAGAGCTCGAATGGCAACGGGCACATATTCCTGCTCGATTCTTCAGCTATGTTTTCACGCGCTAAGCAGCGTATACCCATACGTAGAATTTCGGAAGCCAGAGAAGTCCTTTTTACCGGTCTGTGATAGCGTGCCTGAGGCTTCATGACGGGAATACTAATACCAATCGTTGCACATTCTTCTGAACGAGTTTCTGGAACGTTTACTGTATCAAGTACCGACGAATACCTGTTCTCGCGTTAGAGTGAATGTATGGAGTACCCGCTTTTTTCAGACCGACAGCAGGAACCGTATACGGGAGAGGACACCTCAAAATACCGGACGGTGGCGCTCACCGCCGAGGTTAAGCTGCCTTTAGCGGAACTATGGCTGGCGTGCACCGAGTATATCCATCTGTGGTGGCCGCGGGAGCTTCTGCGGGACGAAGAAAGCTATCTGGAACTTACAGATACAGTTCTTACTGAAGAAGACTCGCAGGGGTATGTAACAACCCTTGCTGAGGTAATCTACTATGAGCCCGAGGACGTGCTGGGCTTTTTGCCTCTGCCCGACACTAAACTGCATCAGCTTCTGCGTGATGACAGCGGATTTAGCCTACTTTTTGACGAAGACGGCGCAGAATCTTCGCTTCTAGAAATCACCTCTGGTTTAGCGAAACCCCGTGAACTTGCGGCTGAGTACGACGAGCTGGGTGTTTATACGATCCAACGTTATGGCGCAGAACTTATTTTGAAGGCGTGCGCACGATTCTTTGGCGCTGAACTTCAAGCAGAGTCTCTCGTATCGGGTATGCTTGACAGCTATGAGCGCTAGGCATGGAGGCACCGCAGACAGTACAGTACAGAGGCCGAACACGACATTATCGTTCGTCGCCCTCTGATGGTTGTGCAGTGGCTGAACCTGCTGGCAATCCCGATCTTGGGGCAGCTGATTCAAACTGCTTTCTTCGTTCTGCTGGTGTTCGGTTTCTTCTCATGGTTTGCTTCTGTGGCGGTTACCGACCAAACCATCGAGCTGTGAGTAGGAACCAAGCCCGAACATCTGAAAATTTTAGACCTTGAAGTCAACTACAACGCGGTCATGCTTAAGGTGACGATGATCGTTGCGGTATTCTCTGGGCTGAGCTTTGTGGCGATGACCAGCAGCGACGATCGGCACACGCTTGACTTCTTAGAACCGATGGTGCTGCGTCTGCGAAAAATCCTGATGATTCGAGATATATACTCTCCATTTTCAGGTACGGGCGCCGAAGAGACACTGGAGAACTATGAACTGTGGTCCGCATCGGCGCAAGAAGATAGTACAGATCCCATTGCCTCTACCGATAAGGAGACGGTGAAGGCGAAGAAGCCACTGAACCCGGGAGTACAGACTCATAGCCAGAGGTGAAGGTAGGCTCATAGCGCCTCGATCACAATGCCGCCAAAACGGGCGTTCTTTGCCTCGCAGGTTATTCCATCAACGTAGCAGGTTGAACTGGAGTAGGTTTCTTGCAGCCCGGTATTGGCGTAATATCCGTAAAATCCGCCAAGCAGCGTTACACCCGAGCTATTGGGAGTCGGCAGCACCTGTATATCGTAGAAAACAACCGGGCGGCCAGACCGGTCAGTCACCCGTGCAGAACATTCGGGACAGAGCGAGCGAGGATAACGTTCTAAAGTCTTCACGGGCTTGGAACAAATGGGGCATGCAATTTCCATGAATGGTGGCTTGACCATGGAGGATATCCTTCGGGTGGTTAGATGACAATGTAGACACGTTGGATGGGGATAGTCCCATTGCTTTTATCTTAGAGGTGTGCATCCAAGGTGAAAATGGTGTACGTCAAATAGAACATGGGCAGGGCGCAAAGGTCTGAAAACCCCCTAAACCTAGCTAAGTTATTTCAACGTACGTAAGATGTTCTTATGACACGTTTTACGACCGACCACCTCAAAACATTCGTCACGGTCATCGAATACGGCACCTTCGATGCTGCTGCCGACGTTCTTGGGGTTAGCCCCTCCGCAATATCACAGCGTGTAAAAACAATGGAACAGCTGGCCGGTAAAGTCCTGCTGCAGCGCACCAACCCGGTGACTCCGACGGCTTCTGGACAGAGCGTGTTACGTATTGCCCGGCAAAGTGAATTTCTGCAGCTTGAGCTGGAACGAGAACTCATGGGCGAGGGCGGATTCCAGACAGTCTCTATAGCCCTGAACGCCGATTCTTTAGCAACGTGGTTTTTGGAGGCCATACGCACGCTCGCTCAGGAGGACGAAGTTTTCTGCGACCTGCGGCGTGAAGGCGAATTTCATTCCTCAGCCCTTCTGCGTACCGGGGAAGTTATGGCTGCCATAACCTCACAGCCCGGGAAAATCCCCGGATGCTCGGTAGATTACCTGGGCGTGGCGCGTTACTGGTGCGTGGCATCGCCAGCGTATGTG
The DNA here is from genome assembly GCF_001814205.1 of Rothia sp. HMSC036D11. Taxonomy (NCBI): domain Bacteria; kingdom Bacillati; phylum Actinomycetota; class Actinomycetes; order Micrococcales; family Micrococcaceae; genus Rothia; species Rothia sp. HMSC036D11. Next base: position 41,083 of record NZ_KV815280.1, on the reverse strand, counting down.
GATCGTTACCTTCCGGGGTTCCCAGCGAAGACTACCCGTGAAGACCTGAACCGGGCACCCGTGGTGGAATACGATCGTAAAGACTTTGTGCAGGATGCTGCCCGCGCTCTGATTGAGGAAGACCTAAAACTGCCCAGAGCCGAATTCGAGCAGAGCCCAACGCTCTATATTCCTTCGTCACCGGACTATGCGCAGGCGGTCTACGAGGGCATTGCGTGGGGTCTGCTGCCGGAGGCACAGTGTAGCGAATATTTTGCCGCCCAAACACTTGTGAAACTTGCTCAGAAGCCCGTGGAGTTCCCACTGTACTGGCAGCACTGGAATATCAACTCGCCCGTTCTGGAAAAAGTTAGCCGTCGGGTTGCTGATGCGGCTCATCAGGGGCTCTTGGATTCATGACGGATAGCTGGGGCGAACGGCATCAAAGCGCCCTCTACCTCGCCTCAATGGCTGTGGGTGTAGTACTCTCCCTGATGTGCCCGCCTAAGGTGTCAGAGGTGAGCGATGCTCTGGTGCCTTATGCCCTGGCGGTTCTGCTTTTTGCCAACTTTATGGGAGTTCCTTTCGGTCGGGGCCAGGAACGGGAACGAAACGGGGTACCCGCTGCCGCATCGCGCGGATTTACCCTATGGCTGATAACGCTCAACTTTATTGTGGTACCCCTGCTGGTCATGATTTTGCTTCCCACATTCTTAGGGGACAGTTCCGTGATCGCCCTGGCGGTAGCCCTCGTGGTGCTGGCACCGTGCATTGATTATGTGGTGGTTTTTACCCGTTACGCCGGTGGCGACAGCACATTGCTGCTGCGTAAAACACCGCTTCTACTCGGTCTTCAGATTCTCATAATTCCCATTTGGACTAGTATATATACTTATATTGGAATATTTGCATATAAAGATCTTGGCAGTATCTTTCCACTCCCAGCCAGCGCATACGCAGCCCTGCTGGTGGTTATGATTCCAGCGCTCGCGGCGTACCTTGTACAACGTGCTCACCATACGCCGAAGATTGCGAAATACGCGAAGGCGATTTCAGATATCAGCGAGACATATATGGTGGGGATTATGTGCGTACTCCTAATGCTCATGTGCACTGCCTACGCACGCCGCATCGGCGAAGCACCCCAGCATCTTGTTCACTGGGTGCCGTTCTACTTCATCTTCGCACTCTGCGCGGGGATGCTCGGGTTCTTACTTCCGTATACGGCACGGTACGCGGTGAAAAACCGAAAACCGCTCACACTCAAAGGACGCAAAGCGATTATCTTCTCGGTCGTCACACGCAACGCTCTTGTCATGTTTCCAGTCATACTAGCGCTCTCGGAGCGGCTCAAAGAACAACGCGTGCCACAGGCCGACCTCATGCAGCCCGCAGTACTGACCCAGACAATGGTGGAGCTCATCGTCATGATCATACTCGTGCGGATTCTGCGGCCCCTGCACGAAGAGCTAGTCGCGGAGCCCCAGAACGAGTAAAAGCAAAGAAAACGTGGCGGGCGTATCCCATACAGGACACGGCACCGCCACGCTCATACGCGAGACGATCGTGATCTAACGGAAGAAAAGAGATGCCAACCAGAATAACGCCGCAGCGACGATAAACCCGATCAACGCCCAGCGGCGCAGCCTTGTCTCCACGCGGGCGGCACGAATATCCGCACGTTTTGAAATATCCTCGGTACTCCGCATGGGATCGGAGGTAGAGCTATGCGGGGCATCCTGAGATTCTTGAGGCGAAGGAGACCCATCTGATTCGGACATAGCCCTAACCTAACGCCACCGAGTCATCATGACCATACCCACCATCATGGCACCCACGCCAATAGTCACATTCCACATGCCAATACCGGGCACAGGAAGTCGACCCTCAAAAATGTAATACGCAATAATCCAGAGAATACCCAGCGCAACGAGCGAAAACATCACTACTCGATACCACAGGGGAGTACCCTCTCTCTGTGTTCCGCTCGTTTCCATCTCGCGAGCGACCTCCAACAGACGGAGCTCGCTCGCATCTTCTTCAACGGCCTTAGCCGATTTCTTGTCTTGTGACTTCTTTGACTTAGTATTGGCAGTCTTTTTCGACTTTTTCGCAGTCGACTTAGGGGACATATTTTCCTCCGCCTCAGATGTATGGGTAACCTTATGTAGTACGTTAAAAACTATCTTTGCAGACTCGCGGGATGATTTCACCTTTCACCGGCGTTGTCATTAAAGAAAGTGTAATGACTGGGACGGTAACATCCCGCTATGGAGGACACCCAAAACTATGGCGCATGCATCCGCGAAAGCGCATCAGGCAGTTCAGCCTCATAAATCTATTCTGCGGTGGACCATCCAAATTACGGGTGAGCTTCTGATCACCGTTGGTCTTGTGCTGCTGCTCTTTGTCGTGTGGCAGCTCTGGTGGACCAATATAGACGCAAACCGTTCACAGTCCCAAGCCGTCGATTCCCTGACGCACGAGTTCAGCTCCGCCGCGCCAGTCGAACAGTGGGATCCCCAAAATCCACCGGAGCCTGAAGCCGAACCCGAACACGGAAAAGGATTCGGGGTTGTCTACATTCCCCGGTTTGGTGCAGACTACCAGCGCCCCACCGCGCAGGGTACTAGCGCAGACGTGATCGATACCCTCGGTTTGGGACACTACGACGGAACTGCCATGCCGGGTGGTGTGGGCAATTTCGCGCTCGCAGGGCACCGGCAGACACGCGGTGCAGTGCTCGACTATATCGATAAGCTGCAGGTGGGCGATCACATTTATGTGCGTACCAAAGACGGCTACTACACCTACACCGTGTATGAGCATGTGATTGTGCAGCCTGACAATATTGAGGTGATCGAGCCGGTTCCGAGCAAACCCGGGCAAGAGCCCACGGAGCGCATTATGACGCTCACGACCTGCCACCCGCGTTACGGTGACACAGAACGTTATATTGTGCACGCCCGTTTTGAATCCTGGCAGCCTAACTCTGCCGGCGCGCCTGCGGAAATCGCCCAAGCAGTCCAGAACCCTGCCTAACCCGAGAGGATATAACATGTACGGTTGGATTTTTCGTCATCTTCCCGGACCTCTATGGGTTCGCATCATCATTGCTATTCTGCTTATCGCCGTGATCGTATACGCCCTCATGGAATTTGTGTTTCCGAATTTTGCCGAGTACGGTCCGTTCAACTTTGACGTTACCATCAACCATTAGCGGCGCTTGCCAAAGGAGAAGCCATGACCCGCATCCTGGTTATCGATAATTACGATAGTTTCGTGTTCACCCTCGTCGGATATCTGCAGCAGCTCGGAGCCGAAACAACCGTAATCCGCAATGACGAGTACGACCTTGATACCGTTCTCACAATGGCTGCCGAGTACGACGGCCTGCTGATCTCTCCGGGGCCGGGTGCGCCTGCAGAAGCCGGGGTCATTATCGATACCATTCGCTGGGCTGCGCAGACCCATAAACCCCTGCTTGGCGTGTGTCTGGGGCATCAAGCTATCGCGGAGGCGTTTGGCGGTACCGTCACGCACGCCCCCGAGCTGATGCACGGCAAGACTTCAACCCTGGTCCACGAGAACGACTCGGTGTTCAAAGGCGTACCGAGCCCCTTCACAGCGACTCGTTACCATTCGCTGGCGGTCGTCCCAGAGACTATGCCTGAGGTCCTAGAAACTACTTCGACGACTGAGAGCGGCATTATTATGGGGCTGCGGCACCGGGATGCGCCCATGCACGGTGTGCAATTCCACCCGGAATCCGTGCTCACCGAGAGCGGTTATCTGATGCTGGGTAATTGGCTGGAAGAAACGGGGCTTGAGGGGGCCGCTGAGCGTGCTAAATCGTTGTCCCCACTAATTGCCTAGTGGCTAGCGGTAAAGGCGCCTGACAGACCCAAGTAGGTCTGTCAGGCGCCTTCTCTATGTGTGTGGTACAGCCGAAGAAACATATGTGGGGCGTGCTTTAGATTCAAAATCTAAAGCACGCCCCACAACATATGACCAGGATTTACCTGAGCAAACCAGCCTTACCTTTCTTCTTTCTCCTCATTTTCCTTGCCGTTTTGTACGGCCTTGGATGAAGGAGCAGCGGCACTTGGCGTTGCAGAAGGTACAGGAGCGTTGCCCTGCTGACCCTGCTGGCCTTGCTGCTGTTGATTCTGCTGCTGATTACCTTGCTGGCCCTGTTGGCCTTGCTGCTGTTGATTCTGCTGCTGATTGCCCTGCTGGCGCTGGGTGTTGTTGTTATTATTCGTCGACGGGGTAGTCGCACGCGGTGAGGCAGATGCGGTCGCCGCCGGGGCAGCTGCCACACGAATAGTAACCGTGCTGTTCTGGGCCACCAGAGTACCCGCAGCGGAGCTCTGAGAAATCACCGTATTCGGTGCCGCAGAGCTTGTCTGAACGGTCTCAATATTGGTGTTGAGCAGAACATCGGACGCGGTCAGAGCCTCAATAGCCTGATCCTTCGTCAGACCCACGAGCGAAGGAACCTTGACCTTACCGGAGGACAGCACCAGGTTCACGTTGCTGCCAGCCTCGATCGTGGTCTTACCGTCGGCATCAGTTTCAGCCTTCTCAGGCTCCAGAGAAACCACCATACCGGCGGGAACGGATGCGCTCTCAACGGTGCTGACGCGACCATCCTTAAGGCCGAGCTCCTTCAGAGCGTTGCGCACATAGGCTTCGCTCTGACCCTGCAGGTTATCGGGCAGGGTTACACGCTCGGGACCATTCGAGTAAGTTAGCGATACGGTAGAACCCTTAGCCGCCTTCGTACCCTCGCCGGGGCTGACACTAATAACATCGCCCTTCTTCACGTTCTCGGAGTATGCCCCGCGGCTCTCCACGGCAAAGCCAGCATTGCGCAGCTGGTTCTCGGCATCGTCCTTCGACTGGTTCATCACGGTAGGAATAGCGACCTGCGGAACTTCATTGAGCTTGCCCTGGTAGTACAGGAACGAGCCGATACCCAGCAGAAGCGATGCTGCAATAGCAAGACCAACGAGGAAACGAACCCAGGTTCGCTTACGGGGTTGCTCGGCGGGAAGGAACTCTTCCTCTTCAACAAATTCTTCTCCGCCGTACTCATCGTCATCAAAGAAACCGTTGAGGTTCGCATCTTCAACAGGAGTCGAAACCTGCGGCATGGTCGTGGTGTAGGCATCGAAATCAACCTCACCCGTACCGGTTCCTGCCGCACCCGCCGCGGGAGCCTCAAGAGGCGCAAAAGCGGTAGTCATGGAGTCATCGGGAACCTGTTGCGGCATACCGCCGCCAACCTGCAGACCCGCTCCCTGACGGATCGCCTGCGAAAACTCATCGGCGGTCTGGTAACGATCATCCGGGTTCTTGGCAAGACCTCGAAGAATAACTTCATCAAGCTCAGGGGGTACGCTCAGCGGGCTAAAGGTACTCGGTGCGGCGGGAGTCTCGGTAAGATGCTTTGCCGCCAAATCGACGTTAGTTTCCGCATCGAAGGGGGAACGTCCAGCAACCATTTCATACAGCACGCATGCTGCCGAATAAAGGTCGCTTCTCGCGTCGACTTCTTTACCACTGACCTGCTCGGGAGACATGTAACGTGCGCTACCCATCACCACGTTGGCCTTTGTCAGAGCCTCGCCAGCCTCTTCAATAGCTCGGGCGATGCCGAAGTCCATCACCTTAATCTGACCCGGCTGCCCCTTTGCGGCGTCTTCCTCGGTTCGGGGAAGCACCATAATATTCGCGGGCTTAATATCGCGGTGGATAATACCCATCGAATGACTGTATTTTAGAGCGCTCAAAAGCTGCTCTGCGTACCCCACCGCATCACGCACAGGAATGTACCCGCCCGACGAAAGGACACTGCGCAGCGTCCTGCCATCAACGTATTCCATAACGATGTACGGGATCTTAGCCTCGTCATCGTCGACGGCATCATCAACACCGTATCCGCTGTTGGGATCTGACGGGGAATAAGCGCCCGTGTCGTACACCGCAACGATACCGGGGTTGTTCAGGGATGCGACAGCCTCCGCCTCACGTTTAAACCGTGAACGGAAGGTTTTGTCTTGGGCCTGCTCCGGGCGCAGGATCTTCATCGCGACCTTACGACCGAGACGAGTATCCTCCGCCGCGTATACGGTAGCCATCGCACCGGTACCGATAACATCGAGTACCTTATAACGGCCATCTACCGTTTCAGGAACCAACAGGTCCATACGTTCTCCTGGGGTAAAAATAGTTTTTGATGTGAGTGGACTCAGACACTAACGCCCAGTACGAGGACTAGAAGAAGTCGACGCGCCTGAAGGCGTAGCTGCGGATGGCGACGAGTCAGAATCCGTCCTCGTACCTGAAGACTCATTAGCTACATACATCTCTACCTTACTAGGAACTGACACTTTAGTGCCAGAAGAAGGGCTGGTGCGCAGCACCGTACCGGGCTGTGCGGTGTCCGAATGCTCGAAGTGAAGGTTCACGTCAACACCAAGCGAGGTAATCGTCCGAGAAGCCTCTTCGTAGTTCTTCCCATCAACATTAGGTAGGGTCGCGCCCCTGGAACCGCTTGAATAACGCACGGTAATGGTGGTTCCCTCGTCTACCGAACCAGCCGGTGAAATCGACAGAACGGTGTTGGCTGGCTCTTCAGACTCAACACTTTCAGTCCTGGGCGAAAGACCCAGGTTCTTCAGGTCATTGACGACATCCTGAAGGGGGCGACCCTCGTAGCTGCGTGCCTGCAGGTTAATTTTCTGCTTCTGAGTACTGCTTGCAGCCGAGGACTCCTCGCTCGGGGTGGCTACCGTGACAGTCCCTGCCGCAGAGCTGGGTGCTGCCGAGCTGGTGGTATTCGTATCAGGGGTTGCACGGCTGTTGGCCGCCCAGACAGCCCAGAGGATACCGAGAATAAGCACAAGTGCCGCCACAATAGCGACGATCCATACCCAGTTGCGTTTCTTCGGACCCTGTTGTGCCGTACGTGCGGCCGCAGCCTTTGACCCGGGCTCAGGAATCGGAGCGGTCGAAGGACCGGGCGTGAAGTGCGACCCAGATCCGAACTTCGGAGCGGCGGATGCCGAAATAGGCTCGGCGATCAGGGAGGTCTGGGCGGTATCCAGATTCTCCGGCAAGAACGCCTCCAGCGTGGGCACGGCCTTAATCGCCGCAGGAATATCGCGACGGCGAATAGCATCAATAGCAGACGCCAGCGCGGTAGCATCCTTAGGACGCTCCGCAGGATCCTTAGCAAGCAGGCACATAATCAAGGCGCGGGCGGGCGCCGGGATGCTCTCCGGCAGCGGCGGTGGCGGATCGTTCACCTGAGCTAGAGCAATCGCGATCTGTGATTCACCCGTGAACGGGCGGTGACCGACCAGGCACTCGTACCCGATAATACCCAGCGAGTACATATCGGAGGACGGGGTTGCAGGTTGACCGGTTGCCTGTTCGGGCGCCAAGTACTGGGCTGTACCCATCACCTGACCAGTAGCGGTCAGCGGAACCTGATTCGCAAGCCTAGCAATACCGAAGTCGGTAACCTTCACCCGGTCATCCGGGGTGATCATTAGGTTACCGGGCTTCACATCGCGGTGCACGAGGCCCTGAGCATGTGCAGCAGCCAACGCGCGAGCCGTCTGCGCAATAAAGTTCAGGATACGATCCGGCGGCAGCGTGCCGTCGCGCTCGATGATGCTCGACAGCGGCTCACCCGGAACCAGCTCCATCACCAGGTATGCAGAGTTATCCTCTTCACCGTAATCGAACATATTGGCAACACCGGGGTGGTTCAGGAGCGCAGTATGGCGCGCCTCCGCACGGAAACGCTCCAAGAACCCGGGGTCACCCGTATACTCCTCTTTCAGGATTTTAACGGCGACGGTGCGTCCGAGAACCTTGTCGCGAGCTTTCCAGACCTCACCCATACCGCCGATAGCGATACGTTCGGTTAGGGTGTAGCGCCCGCCCAAGGTGATATCAGCCGAAGGCCTCACTTGTTCAACACCGCCTCAAAAAGTTGTTTACCTGCATTTGTCGAAAGCTGGGAACCGGTTGTTGCATCCATATCCTCATAGACCACCGCAATGGCGATCTGAGGATCATCGGCGGGTGCAAACCCGGTAAACCAAGAGTTATTCAAACCACCCGTAGTTTCTGCGGTACCGGTCTTACCAGCAACCTTATACCCGGGCACGCCTGCGTTACGGGCAATACCGTTATCCACAGAGTTCACCATCCATTGTTTCACCTGATCGGCGACTTTAGTAGAAGTTGAGGTGCGCAACTTCTCGGGTGAGAACTCGTAGAGCACGCTCAAGTTACTGGTTTTGACAGAACGAATCATGTTGGGCTTCATCTGCACACCGCCGTTAGCGATCGCAGCAGAAGTCATCGCCACCTGCAGCGGGGTGGTGCGTACATCGTACTGACCCACGGATGCCTGCGCCAGCTGGCTCTGCGACATACCCTTCGGGAAGCTCGACTTAGCCACCGCCAGCGGAATCTTCAAATCCTGACCATAACCAAAGTTTTCGGCAGTCCTAGAGATCCTATCTTCACCCAAATCCATTGCGATCTGCGCAAAAGGAGTGTTGCAGGACTGCGCCATAGCCCATTCAATCGTAGCCTTGGTGCGTCCTCCACACTGACCACCCGCATAGTTCGGAAGCGACACATTGGTTCCCGGAAGGGGAAGCTGTGCGGGGTTATCGATCGTGGAGTTCGCATCATATTTGCCGGACTCCAGAGCCGCGACGGCATCAATAATTTTGAAGGTTGAGCCGGGTGAATAGGTGTTACCCGCAATAGCACGGTTGTAAAGCGGGTTATTCGGATTCGAGTTCAGTTCCTCATAGTTGCTGACTACCGTGGACCCATCGTGGGATGCGAGCGTATTCGGGTCATATGAGGGAGACGAGGCCATCGCCAAGATTTCGCCAGTCTTGGGGTTAATCGCCACAATAGAACCCTTACGGCCCTGAAGCAGGTTGTTAGCAAGCTCCTGAAGCTTAGAATCCACGGTGAGCTCGACGCTCGCACCGCGTGCCGAAGAACCCGAGAAGAGCTGAGCAACACGATCGTAGAACTGGCTGTCGGAAGTACCCGAAAGCTCCTTGTCCATAGCAGACTCGACACCGGTAGAACCGTACACTGACGAGAAATAACCAGTCAGCGCCGCATACTTTTCCGGCTCAGAGTACACGCGTTGATAGTTATACTCATCATCCGATTTCACCGACGAGGCGATTTCGGTTCCATCGACCACGATAGAGCCACGGTTGGCACCGTAGTTATCGTACAGAGAACGCGAGTTCCACGGGTTATCTTTGAGAGATTCGGTGTCGAAGAATTGGATATAGCTCAACGTACCCATGAGCAGGATAAAAACGCAACCTGCGGCCATCCACATGCGGCGAATTGCCCTATCCATTGCGGTCACCTCCTGCTTGTTGAGTTGAAATACGGGCGAGAACGCTGGTTGCGCCCTCAGATTCATAGCTGTAGTCTTCGTGGTCGATACTTTCGGGAACGTCGAACCCGACCACGACGTGAGGCGCTCGCGCGGTATGCGAAATCGAAAGCCACAACGCCACGATAATCCAGTTAGCCACCAGGGATGAACCACCGGCAGACATAAACGGTGTGGTCAAACCTGTCAGCGGAATTAACCGGGTTACACCGCCAACCACCACGAAGAGCTGAAGCACCATAACCGTGGAAAGGCCTGCCGCTAAGAGCTTGCCGAAACCGTCACGAGTGCCCAATGCTGCGCGGTAGCCACGCGAGATGAGGATGAGGAACATCATCAAAATAGCGCCTAGGCCGATCAGACCGAGTTCCTCACCGAGAGAAGTAATAATCATGTCCGAGTTAGCGAACGGCACCAAAGAGGTAAGGCCCTGACCCCATCCACGGCCAAAGAGACCGCCGTAGGACAGACCGAAAATACCCTGAAGGATCTGACCGGAACCACCGCTGGAGGACATATAGACCTCGGGATCAAAGGCGTGCATCCAGCCATAGATACGGGCGTGCACGTGAGAAATGGAGTTATAGGCGAAGTATCCGCCAACCACCACGCCGACACCGCCGACTACAAGCCAGGAAATCTTGCCGGTCGAGAGGTACAGCATCGCCATGAACAGCCCAAAGAACAGGATTGCAGAACCCAGATCCTTCTGGAAAACCAACACACCGATGCTGACCATCCAGGCCAAGAAAATTGGGGTCAAATCGCGCAGACGCGGCAGATTGATGGGCCCCAGACGCTTACCCGCGGTGAGAATCAAATCGCGGTGTGTGGACAGGTAGCCCGCAAAGAAGATTGCCAGGGTAATCTTTGCAATTTCGCCGGGCTGGAAGGTACGCCCGCCGAGCCTGATCCAAATCCGTGCGCCGTTGATTTCGGTACCAAGGCCGGGGATAAGCGGCATGATAAGCAGGATGAAGGAGAGCACCAGCGAAATATAGGTGATCTTACGCAGCACTCGGTGATCCCGCAGGAAGTACAGCACAACGGAGCAGAGGATCATTGAGAAGCCCGTCCAGAACAGCTGCGACTCGCCCACTGGGGCCTTCTGCATGGCGGGATCCTTGTCGATGCGGAAAATCATCGCCAGCCCGATTCCGTTGAGCGCCACAACGAGCGGCAGAATAAACGGATCGGCGTAACGCGCCCGGAATTGAAGCACCAGATGCGCGATGAGCGCGCACACGCCCAGCACCACGGTACCTTGAATCCACGGGTTTTTCCCCATGTCCCACGCCGTTTCGGGGTCAATCAGGTACATGGAAAATGAGCCGATGCCGACCGCAACCACGAGCAGAACAAGCTCAATCAGGCGACGCGAACGGGGTATGTGTGCATCACGTAATAGCCTAGCCACGATTACCACCTTCCGTTGCTGAAGTTTTTTGACTTGTCTGCGCGCCGGACGAAGCCGCGCCGGAAGGCTGTGTATTCCGGTCATCCTGCAGATTCACCTGAGCCTGCATGCGGTTTACGATAACCCGTGCATCGTCAAGATTATCCGCGTGAATCGTATTCTTCAAAAGCGTGCGGGTATGTTCGGGCAGCTGTGAAGTTTCCACTTCGCTTTCCTCGACCACATGGGAGAGATGGATTGGCCCCAACGACTGCGGAACGCCGTTATAGACGGCGACCTTACCGTTATTTTCGCCAACGTAGTAGCGGCCCTCAACCCATTTCAGCCCGCTCCAACCAGCAATGAGCGCCAGTACAAGGATTACTGCTGCACTCACCAGCAGAATCGGGCGCCGACGGCGTCGAATTGGGTCCGCCAGAAGCTCTTCAAGCTCGTCCGGCAGCTTTGCGGGTTCCTCGGTGCTCATCGGCACACGCTGCGCCAATGAGGCCCGATGCTCCAGAGTGCGGCTCGTCACCGCCGGAATACGCCCGGTTTCTGTTGCCACGGCGGCGCTGCCCACCAGCTGATGCGGGCGAGAACCAAGCTCGTGGCGCAAAATGGCGGCATTCGTGCGGGCAAAGTACACCGCATCCTGATCGCTTGCGTCGCCGTCGTGGGGGAAGGAATCTGTGAGGTCACGGGCGCGGCGGAACTTTTTGAGCGCGCGATCGTGATCGGACAGACCCTCTTCGGCGTTTACTTCCTCGGTGATTTCCTCAAGCTCAGAGGTCGTCGGTGAGGTATCGATCTTGCCGGTCTCTGGCAGGGCAGAAGGACCTACAGGTTCGTCGGCGGGAAGTTCTTCGCGGTCAATAACCTGTACAACCACGACCGTCACGTTATCGGGTGCGCCGCCGTCGAGAGTCATCTGGATAAGAACGTCCGCGATCTCACCCAGATCATCGGTGGAACGCATGACGGCTTCGATCTCTTCATCAGAGACCACCGCCTCTAAACCATCGGAAGCAAGCACCCAGCGCTCACCGGGAATGGCTTCTAAAGTCTGCAGCTCAAGCTCGGGGGAGGCATCGACATCGCCAAGCACGCGCATAATCACGTTGCGGTGCGGGTGATTCTCCGCCTCTTCGGGAGTGATGCGGCCCTCGTTGAGAAGACGCTGTACGAAGGTGTGATCGGTCGAAATCTGCTCGAAACCGCCGTCTTCATCGGCGCGTAAACGGTAGGCTCGCGAGTCGCCAATATGGGCCATCTCGATCTTTTCGCCGTCCACCAACAGAGCGGTACAGGTGGTACCCATACCCGCAAGGCGCTGATCACTGGTTGCCAGATCATTGATAATGGCGTTGGCACTTTGGATTTCATCGGCGAGGTATATACCGCCGGTACCGTCAAAGTCAGGGTGGTCCAAAGGGGTCAGGTTCAAAACGGCGGTAGCGGAAGCGACGTCACCACCGACGTGCCCGCCCATGCCGTCAGCAACAACAGCAAGATAACGCCCACCGTACCCGGAGTCGTCATTCTTGCTGCGTTTCACGCCCGTATCGGAACGGGCTTCAAAGCGAAAGGCTATCTTCAACGATTACCCCCTCAGCTGCATAGTCGTTCCGCCCACACGGAAATCGACACCCGGCTCAATAGCGGTAGCGCGGGTCAGCTTTTGGTTGTTTACGAATGTGCCGTTGGTTGAGCCCAAATCCTCCAAGAACCAGCGAGAACCCTGTGGGAACAGACGGGCATGGCGACCGGAGGCGTAATCGTCCTGCAACGAAACCTCAATATCATTGGCGCGACCGATAGTAACCGGGGAGTCACCCAACTGCATCATAGCTCCCGCCTGCACTCCCTTGGTGATCACCAAGCGGGAAGGACGTGCAGGAGGAGCTGCAATATGCTGCGGTTGTGGCTGCGAGTCTGCGGCAGATTCTACGGGTACGGAGCGGAAGTTCTTGCCCAGCCCCAAATCGCGGCGGGCGGCTGCCACCACGAAAAACACAAAGAACCAGAGCAACCCCAAAAACGCAAAGCGCAGTATGGTTACAGTTAGCTCGGATGCCATTAACGTATACCTCCAGAGGCAATTGAGCGGAAGAGAACTCGGGCTCCGCCCAACTGTAACACCGCTCCATCTTGGAGAACGGTAGGGGTTTTCAGCGGAAAACCATTCAGCCGGGTTCCATTGGTTGAGCCCAAGTCGGTGGCAACATAGTTGCCTCCCTGGCGGGAAATCTGTAGGTGGCGGCGCGAAATACCCTTGTCAGCCAGACGCACGGATGCATCGGAACCGCGACCGATGACGAGAGGTGCCCCAGAAAGCTCATACCGCTGCCCGTTAATATCCACAAAAGCATGATGCGCCGCGGCACGTTGCTGCTGCGGAGGATTCTGCGGGGAACGCGGTTTCGGCGCGGACGCGGCGGGTGCCTGCTGTTGCTGCTGCTGAGGCTGTTCCGTGCGGCGCGGCGGAGTAGCCCGCGGTTTTGTAATTCTGGTCGGCAGACCGGTATCACGAGCCGGGGCAACGGGGGCGTAGTCGGAGGCGCCGTGGGCGGCACCGGCGGGAGGAACATAGTTCGTCGCACCCGAGGGAGGGGCCTGGAACGCCTCAAAACTGGGCACAACCTCGAACTCGTCGGCTTCGAGATCGGCAATAGGACTGAAGGTAATACGTACAGCCCCAATCAGTGAATACCCCTGCGCACGCGCATGCGAAATAGCAAGATTGCACAACTCAACCGCGAATGGGTTGCCCCACTCCCTCACGCGCGAAAAATCGGCGCTCGAAAAGCGAACGTTGAAGATATTTGGTGCCATCGTATGACCGCCCTGGTCCACATATGAGGCATCATCCATCGACGTGCGAATACGGTTAGCTACATCAGCCTTTGCGAAGGTGCCAAAGCCTTTAGAAAAGCCGACGGTACGACCGATGCCTTGCTCCAGTCGTTCCAACTTATCAAATAACTTCATTGCCTCCTCCTTTATGGCTCGGGCCGGATGTCACCCCTGGCATCCCGTGGTTGGGAACCCGAAGGGTTCAGTCTAGCTTTTGTAGCTGTGCATTTGCTGTGTTAGGTGTGAGTGCACACACCCAACTCTATTCTAGGGGATAGTGTGACCACCATGCCGATAATATACTTTTTACTCGTAAAATATAGACTCGAAAACCCCAAATGTTGCCGACACAACAAAAAATCCCCGGCTCATCAGAACCGGGGATTGCTGGTGCGCGAGGGGGGAGTTGAACCCCCACGCCCTCACGGGCACACGGACCTGAACCGTGCGCGTCTGCCTATTCCGCCACTCGCGCAAGTGTCATACGACTCAAAGAGCCGCAGGCAACATATAGAACTATACAGGCTCCGTAACAGACCGTCCACTTCGGTATTCGTGAACTTACTCACCGAAGGTTGAAATTGTCATAGGATATGTTATTTTCCTTCCTCGTGAGGGTTCGAGGCGGTATCGGTCTGATCTGCGGCGGCCGCATCCTTTTTCTCACGATGCACGCGCAAAAACCACGCCAGCGCACCAAAATAGGGGAGCACCAGAATGAACAGAAGCCACTTGAGCTTCTGAATCTCGTTGAAGTAGGGGCTGCGATGCACCGTAAAAATGCAGTACAGCACCGAAGCAATCCAGATAAAAATAAGGGCAAGCACCGTGTACTGGTAGATTGCCTGCGCCGTCGGATTCTGAAAAAGCACAAGAGGAAACACCGAAAAACCTAAAGTCAGCACGTCTTTAGTATGCCAGAGGATACGCCAAGCGCCCGAGAACATAAAATTTATGTCCTCGGGCGCTGTGCGGGGAGAGTTATCTAGGTGAAACGTTATACATTCGCAGCCTTTGTGGCTCGTTTAGCCGCAGCCGCCGCATCACGCTCAGCCCAGAACTCGCGGGTGGTCACCTCATCGGTGCCGTCCCAAGCCGCAAGATTCTTAATCTCAGGCATATCGGATGCCTTGAAAATAGGCTCCACACCGGATTTGCGCTGCCGCTCGTAATTCTTGAGCACCGCAACGACCTTCGGCGAAAGCCACACCACCGCAATCAGGTTCACAATCACCATGCCCGCGTTGAGCATATCAGCCGTGGTCCACACCAGCTCCAGCGATGCGATTGCCCCGAAGAATACGAAGCCCAGCACCACCAGACGGAACACCGTCAACGCCCCGGGCTTCTCGGTCACGAAGCGAATATTCGATTCGCCGTAATAGTAGTTGCCGATGACCGAGGAGAAGGCGAAGAGGAAAATCGCGATGGTTAGGAAGTGGGTGGCCCAGGTGCCGAGCTGGTGGGCAAGCGCATCCTGAGTCAGTCCAGCACCGCGGGTCTTATTGCCATAGGTTGGGTTTGACAAAAGCACGATAAACGCGGTGACCGAGCAGACCAGCATCGTATCGAAATACACGCCCAAAGCCTGTACGTAGCCCTGCTTTGCGGGGTGCGAAATAGTTGCGGTTGCACCCGCGTTCGGGGCGGTACCCATACCGGCCTCGTTCGAGAGCAGACCGCGCTTCATGCCCCAAATAACGGCGCCCATCGTGCCGCCCACTACGAACTCGCGCAGACCGAAAGCACCCTGGAAAATCATGAGCAGAACGTTCGGGATTTCGCCCACATTGAGCACAACCACGAACAGTCCCAGCAGCATGTACAGAACCGCCATGAACGGCACCATAAACTCGGTGACCGTAGAAATGGTGCGGATACCGCCGAAGATAATCGCAGCCGTCAGTGCGGCAACGAAAAGGCCTACCACGATGCGGAAACCCATATTCTCGGTACCGGAAATACCGATATTCAGGGAGTTCGCACCAGCTTCCACGATCGCATTGGTTTGTACCGCGCAGAACACAAAACTATAGGTGAGCACGATAAAGCCCACGAAAATCAGGCCCAGCCAGCGTGCATTCAGGCCACGCTGCATATAGTAGGCAGGACCGCCAATATAGGAATCCTTGCCGCGTTCTTTATACAGCTGACCCAGCAGGGATTCGGCAAAAGCGGATGCGCCGCCCACGGCAGCAATGATCCACATCCAAAACACCGCGCCGGGACCACCCATTGCAATAGCGATCGCTACGCCAGCAATATTGCCGGTGCCCACGCGGGATGCCGCCGAAACGGTGAACGCGCGGAACGAGGAAATGCTCTTGCTCCCATCGGCCTCGTGTCCGGACGGGTCGGTGAGCACGCGCAGCATCTCGGGCAGGGAACGCCACTGTACGGCGCGGGTGCGGATCGTCAAGAACAGGCCCACGACAATCAAGGCAACGAACAGAAAGTTTTCCCATATCCAGCTTTGAATGCTGTCAACCACGCTGGTGGCGCCAGCGGTGGAGGCGTTAATGTCCTGAATAAAATTTACAAGTGAGTCCACAGGTTTTCTCTTTCGTCACGGCATAGAAGCGTAATAGGGATAGCAACTATGCGGGCATGAAGGCGCGAAGGTGCAAACCGGGTAGACCGCACGCCAGGGAAAGAAATTCCCTTTAGAAATTACAGGTACTTATTGTTCCGTTGATGAAGGGTTTACGGCAATCTCATTGGGGGTCTTGTCCACATTTGTAACGAATAATTAATATAGCCGGAATACGGGTGATACTCCGTTTGACAAGCAACAACATCAAAAAGTTATGGCTGAACCACAATTCATATCAAACATCGTTTAATAGACATAAAAACACTCTCCAGTGGAGAAAATGAATCTTTGACTACATGCTACTTCACGGGTTTAACAAACGGGAAAGAAAGCACCCCGCGAATCTGGGTCTGCGCCATGAGCATCGCCAAGCGATCAATGCCGATGCCCAACCCGCCCGTCGGGACAAGCCCGGTCTCAAGGGCATACAGAAAATCCTCATCAATCTGCATGGCCTCCGGGTCTCCCGCGGCAGCCTTGAGAGACTGCTCGGTCAGGCGGCGGCGCTGTTCTAAAGCATCCGTCATCTCGGAATAGGCGGTTCCCATCTCCATACCGTTAATCACCAGATCCCAGCGTTCGACCAGATGCGGCTTGGTGCGATGCGCACCCGCCAGGGGAGAGGTCTCCACCGGAAAATCCGTATAAAACGTGGGGAACACGGTCTTCGCCTCAACCAGCTCGCCGTAAAGCTCCTCAAGAATGGCGCCCGCGCCCATGTCATCACGCACATGAATCTGATGCTCATGCGCCAGCTCAAGCAAAGTCTCAAAATCTGTTTCACTCGAAATATCGCGCCGCAGCGCACGCGAAAGGGCCTCGCATACCGAAACTGCCCGCCACTCACCCGAGACATCGGTGAGAGTACGCTCGGTACTGCCCTTCTCGCCCAGCGGAAGTACCTCAGAACCATAGACGGCCCGGGCAGCGTTCTTGATGAGCGTTTCAGTAAGCTTGCGCATGACCGTGTAATCTGCGTAAGGCTTATAAGCCTCCAACACCGTGAACTCCGGGTTATGGGTGGCATCCGCGCCTTCGTTGCGAAAATCCCGCCCTAATTCATAAACAGCGCCCAAACCGCCAACTACCAGGCGTTTAAGATACAGCTCGGGCGCTATGCGAAGCGTCAGATCCGCGCCATAGGCGTTAATAAAGGTTTTGAAGGGGCGCGCTCTCGCACCGCCATGAATAGTATTCAGAATCGGGGTCTCAACCTCGGTGAACCCTGCATCATCGAGCGTGCGGCGGATGGCAGTGATCAGTGAGGAGCGCATCCGAAGGTTTTCAAGCTGCTGCGGATGCACCAACAGGTCGGTCGAGCGTTTGCGGATGCGCGCCTCCGGATCATTCAACGCTCCGTACGGAATGGGGTGCAGACACTTCGCCGCCATCTGCCAGCCGTGCACAATGACAGATGCAGTACCGGTGCGGCTAGCCCCCGCCGTGCCGGTCACGAGCAGAATATCACCCGTATCGACAGCGGACTTGAGAAGCCGAAACTCGCGCTCACTTACGAGGCTGCGCTCGGCAATAATCTGTACCTGTTTGCCTTCCTCAGACAGGGTCAGGAAGATAACCCCGCCGTGGTTGCGGATAAACCGCACCCTGCCCGATACAGTAAACTCCCCGCTTGGAAGCGTATGGCCGCTCAGCCCATCGTGCACCTGCACCGTCGAATACTCGCACGTGACTCCCAGCGGGTACGGGTTCATACCGGCATCCCGAAGTGTCTGAAGGTGACGAATACGGTGCTTGGTCTGATCACTGAAGCGGTGTTCGGGGGCCTGCGCCTCGCTTGGACGCACGCGCTCAATCTCGTGCACTCGCGCGATCTGGTCTTCGGTCAGGCGGTGCACTTCATGGCGCTGTTTACGTGCCGAAAAATCGGGCAGGAAGCCCTCGGCAACCCCGGCCGCCGCCGCAACGTTCAGGAAAGCCAGCGTCGGTTCCGCAACCATATAGCGCGGCATCCACTCCGGGGCGAACTTGAGGTTGAAACGGTACAGTCTCTCCAACTGAAGGAACCTGTCTAAAACCCCCAGCGATCGGGAGGCGAACCTGCTCCAAGCATTGGCACCGAACTGATCTGCGTTCTCATACACATGGCGGAACATAGCAAAGTTCAGTGAAACACGCGTGATGCCGTAGTCGGGGGCATCCTCCATAAGCTGGGCAACCATATATTCCACGATGCCGTTGGGGCTGTCGGGGGAGCGGCGCATCACATCCAGCGATATGCCGGTGCGGCCCCACGGCACGAATGAGAGGAGGGCAACCATTGTGCCAGCAGAATCATGCGCTGAAACAAGCAGATTGCGACCATCTGCGGGGTCTGAGAGCCTGTTGAGCGCCATCGAGAACCCGCGCTCAACCTTGCCGTGACGCCAAGCGTTCACGTTATTTTCCACCTCGTGCAGCTGCTCGGGTGAAAGCTCACGATGCCTGCAGATTTTCAGTGTGTAACCGGCCTTACGCACCCGCTGGTGGGCGTGGCGTACCTCTGTAAGCGAGGTATTGTTCAGGCTAAAACGTGAGATCTCTAGAATGGCTTCGTCCCCCATGCGGATTATGCCCAGTCCCCGGCGTGCGAAGGCTCTGGCGCCGTCTTCGCTCACGCTGATGGCGGCAGGAATCCACCCGTAGCGGCGCACTTGGTGCATCCACCGGTCGATTGCGGAACCCCAGGACGCCGGATCGCCCACCGGGTCGCTGGAGGCCAAACATACAGAACCCACTTGCCTGTAGGTGACAGCGGCGCGCATATCCGCCGAGAAAATCACCTGCTTATCGCGGCGTGTTGCAAAGTACGAGAGTGAATCGTTCCCGCCATATTCCTGTAAAAGTTCGCGCAGGCGCAATTCCCGATCGGGGGTCCAGGTATTAGGGACACGGTACCCCCGCACCACCACATACACCGCGATCAGTGCAAAAATTCCATAGAACACGGATGCTGCCCCCACCACCGTGGCACCCGGGTTTGCACCCTTGAGTTCGGGAAAACTATCGAGCCCTAACCCCTGCTTGAGCAGGTGGGGAACCGTAACTCCCGGCACGTGATGCCCAAAATACCAGGCCAGCAGGGTTGTCACCGTTAGCCCGCCGAGGAAGACCATGCTCGCCAATACCCATGAAATTCGGCCTATATGCGCCGGGAAGGCAGAGCGTGCCAGGATGAGAAGCGGAATGAAGATAGCCGCCACGATAATAGCCACGGTGTCGAGTGTGGAGGAGAAAAATTCTTCGCTTGGCATCACGTTATCGGGGAAGAAGAGCAGAAGCGCGCTTCGTGTCCCGATGAGGATGCCGATGACCTGAAAGAAGATGACGGCGTAGAGGGCGGCCCGTTTACGGGTAATCAGCGCGGATGTCATGACCACCATGATGACTGCGCTCACCAGCGTATGACTTGATGGGATGTTAAGCAGGCTCGCGGTGATTTCCCACCAGGTGAACCCGTGGCCCCTGCGAAGCGGGGAAATAATCCAGGTGAAAAGCGTCAGAATTGTCGCGATTGAGTAGATACCGATAACCCAGCGGGCGATGATTTCCGCATAGCGTGATGTCGTGTGATGGGCTTCTGCGCCCCGTTTCTGATGTGCCATAAACCGTTCTCCACCAATCACTCGGTACTTTTCATTCTACGGACATACCGTGTGTATGCGCAGAACCTGAAGACGTAAGACAGCGCACCTTTGGGGTGGAGGTTGAAAGCGCTGCCAGGGGTTGCCGTGCAGGGGTGCTTTGAATGCCATATGGCATACGCGGTAGACTCGCCGATATCGATATATTCCAAAAATAGAATATATCTGAAAGGGTGCAGCATGGTTAGAGGTGTTGGGTTGGATGTTTAGAAAAAAGCTCTCAAACCTGCGAAATATCAACTATATTCTGGAATGAGAATATAAAAATCCGGTGGTGATTCTTAGGGGTGTCACCACCGGATTCTTAACGCTTGGGCAAGGTACTTACCAATACTCCGCCGCAAAACACAGTCTGGCTAAGACTGTGATTTACGCTGCTGGAACACATCCGGAATACCATCCATATCGGCATCTACGCTCTCCTTTTCCGCCAGCAAACGGTAGTGCTTATTGCGGCGGGAGAGAATCAGAGCACCCAGAATTGCGGCGGTTACCGAACCACAGAGAATAGCGATCTTGGCATCTTCACCGTGCGGTGATCCACCGGAGAAGGAAAGCTCTGCCACCAGAAGCGACACGGTAAAGCCGATACCGCCGGTAACCGCAAGGCCTATGACGTCAATCCACTGCACATCCGGGTCTAGGTTGGCGTGCCTGAACCTGGTAACCAGCCAGGTGGTTCCCGTAATACCGATGGTCTTGCCGCAGACTAGGGCGAACACAATACCCAGGGAGACTGAGTCGGTGAGGGCTCGCCCAAGACCCTCAAAACCGCCCACAGCAACACCGGCGCTAAAGAAGGCGAAGACTGGCACGCAGATACCCGTGGAAAGCGGGCGGAAACGATGCTCGAAAACCTCGGCGAGACCCGCATCCGCACCCGCAGCTTCGGTACGTTTATTGAATTTAACCGGAACGCAGAAACCAAGCACCACGCCAGCAATGGTTGCGTGAATACCGGATTCAAGGAAAAGCGCCCACGTGATAAAGCCCAGGGGCAGAAGCAGAATCCACGCCGCGGCGGGCTTGAGGTGCAGCATTTTTTCGCCACGATAGGCGATAAAGGCGAACAGTGAGATAGGGATGATCGCAAGGAGCAGGTATTCGCCGTGGAAGGTGCCGGTGTAGAAGATTGCAATAATGCAGATAGCGATCAGGTCATCAACCACTGCCAGGGTAAGAAGGAAGATGCGCATTGCCGAGGGCAGGAACGTTCCCACGCCCGCAAGTACGGCAACCGCGAAGGCAATATCGGTTGCCGTGGGAATAGCCCAGCCATGTATAGCGGTGGGGCTGCTGAAGTTGATAGCGGTGTAGATGATGGCGGGGGTAATCACGCCGCCAAAGGCTGCTGCGATGGGAACGATCGCGGTTGCCGGTGATTTGAGGTCACCGATCGCGAACTCTTTTTTGAGTTCAAGACCGGTCAGGAAGAAGAATATTGCCAAGAGACCGTCTGCCGCCCAGGTGCCTATCTTCATGTGAAGGTGGTGAAATCCTGGAACTTCGGGACCTATAACGGTATCGCGCACCCCAAAATAAATATCTGCCAGTGGGGTATTGGCAAGAACTACCGCGAGAACGGTCGCCACCAGCAGGATGCTGCCGCCCACGGACTCCGTGCGCAAAATATCTGCAACTCGCTTAGAGTTGCTGTAGGATCCGCGGCTGAAAACTGTATTTTCTGAATTCGGTGTCTGTGATTGGGTCATATTCTCTGTAGTTATCCTCCGGATAGGAATAATTCTTACTATTCTAACGCTCCTACCTAGGAGATGGTATTTTTTGCTTCTAAAGGTATAAATATACTTAACCAATATATGCCCTTTTGGGCATATATTCTATAACGTAAGCGAAATTTCAGGGTCAATATAAATATTCTCGCCCCTGCCGTAATATCGACTCGGAGCGAGAATATAAAAATTATGCAATTATGAGGTGTGAGATACTTTAGGAACCTGCAACGGCAGGAGCGGAGCTGTCTTCGCCATGCGACTCATCGAGCTCACGAGCCACATAGTTTTCGATGTCGAAGAGATTTCCGTTTGCACGCTTCACGATGGTGACGAGAGTTTCCATCGATGCAACTTCCTCAACCTGTTCCTTCAGGAACCAGAGGATGAACTGCTCACCCAGAGCATAGTTTTCGTTGCGCGCTGCAGAGAAAAGAGCCTCGATCTGACCGGTGACTTCCTTTTCCTGCGCCAGGGAAAGATCCACGATCTCCTGAACATCCTTAAAATCATTCTTGACGCTCGGAACTGCTGGAATCTCAACCTTGTGGCCGCGATCCAGCTTGTACTGAACCATCATGAGGGCGTGCCCACGCTCCTCCAAAGACTGGCGGTAGAAGTAACGCGCCAACTGGGGAAGGTCCTCACCATCAAGCCAAATCGCCATTGAAAGGTATTGGTGGGATGCGGCAAACTCGTGACCGATCTGTTCGTTGAGCAGATCGTAGAAGGACTTAGACATAACTTTTCTCTCCTTGAAATTAGGGTGTGTGTTCTATTCGCGTAGGGTACAGTGCAACGCTGTCGAACCCATCATAGAGGGCCAAATCAGCACTGTATAGAGAGAAAAGGCTAATCTGGAGGCTTATTTAGGGGTTCCTGAGCTCGGTCTATCACACCACAACAGAACCGTTATGATGTGCTCGCAAGCCTCGGAAAATCCGGGTGTATTCGTTCGTGCAGGCTTAGGCGGGGTAACTTCCGCGCCGCAAACTCGACGATGAAATAAGTTTAGAAGGCTTATCGCCCAAGATGCTTTCGCCGATATTAGCTAAAGCACGCACCTGATCTTCCGTGAGGTGGTCGAAAATCTCGTGACGTACCTGTGCTACGTGACCGGGTGCCGCATCCTGAAGCTTCTGCAAACCCTGAGGAAGCAGATGGCAAATGCTGACACGGCGGTCTTCGGCGCTGAGTGACCGGGACACGTACCCGTCTTTCTCCAGTCTGGCGACCACGCGCGAAAGACGCGCCGGCAGAGTGTTTGTGACCAGTGCCAGCTGCGTCATTGTCAACTCGTGATCCTCTGACTCTGAGAGTCCAACAAGTACCATGTACTCGACATAGCTCAAATCGGCATCCTGCTGAAGCTGATTATCGAGCTGCCGTGTGAGGTTGAAGATGATCGAGCTGATAAACAGCCATCCCTCACGTTCTTCTTCATTTAGCCATTTGGGCTCCGCCTTCTCTGGAAGATCGCCAGAGACGGTGGTTGCTTGTTTGGGCATGAGTGTTCCTCCTCGCACCTCCAGCTTTTAAACTGAGCGCATATATAAGGTGTGTAAAGTTCATTGTACTTGTTAAGACAGCAAACCCTCAGATATTGCTCAAAACTTGGTATGTCTTTCCTTAAAGTACACACTGACGGCACAAATTTGTCCGAAATACGTCACACCATTGTCGGCGTGTCTTCGACAATTTGCCCGGGAAATAGCGCTTCCCGAATGAAATCATTGTAATGATTACCTGTAAAAAATACTTGATAATTCAAGGTTTTACACGTAAAGAAGGTAAAATTTTGAGGCTACTTAGGTAGTACTCGCCAGGAATATTACAAAATGATTAAAAAAATTTGGGAAAAAATACCATTTGGGTTTGCACATGATAAATAAGCGTGTACACTGGTATGCATAACGGGGTCGAAAAAGAAGCCCGCGGGGCGAGACCGGAAGCTCAAACCGACAGGGTTCGACTCTCTATTTATCGGTGATTGTCGTCGGTGTGCAGGTAACCTGCATTTCTACCGGCGGTTGTGCGGTGCGGGTACTGTTCGTGGTTGGGCGGTCCCCGCGCCGTTCTTTTTAAGAATACCCTAAGCACCCCGCCCACACTAGCAAGAATGCCTCATAGGTGGGCAAGCGCACATCAAAAAGATTATGCGGTGTCTACCTCTCTAATCCCCCGATATTTCGGGGGTTTTCTATTAATTTTTTCCCCCGACGGTCACGGTCTAGGGGGATTTTTCATGCCTTTCTGCACGGCGTGGTGCATGGTGGCTTATACGGATTGTGGGCAGCACGCTAGACCCATACCTTAATTACCCCAGCAGAGTAGGATGCGCCCGGCGTGTCGCGTTCCTACGCATTCTGACGTTCACAGGGTGAAGGCACCTCTCTCACGACGCGGAACGACAGGGGCAACGTATGTGTGTTCTAAGGGAGGGGAGCGGCTGATATGACCCGCATGAACTCTTCTCAGGGCTTTATCCACAGTACTTTTCCACAGTGTGGAGAACTTACATGACTGTTATTAGGGAATCTGGCTCACACACGCATCACGCCCACTGTGTCTTAGAACGCGCCCGTTAATCCGTGCAAATACACGAAAAAACTCTGAGATGAAAATTTTCGGTGGACGCATCCAGAAATTTGAGGATATCGAGACAAGTTTTAAACAGATACTTTCCACACCTGTGGAAAACTTTGTGAACAATTTCCACCGGTCATTATCCACAGAATAGGTTGTGCATTATGCACACACTAAATTTTGCTTGTGAAAACTATATGCGGTACTAGCACGTGAGTTTTTATGGGCGAAAAGACGCTAAAACACAGCGAACACGGTAAAAATTACACGTAACATAACGACACTAATTTTCGGCTTTTGGCGTCATAAATCGTCCCTATCTATGCGCGATAGAGAATATCATTATGGGTTATCCACAAAGTTTATCCACAGCGTGGATAACTTACATACCTGTTATTTGCGGGTCTGGACCCCGCAAAAATCCGGCAAATACTCCGAAATCGTGATGAATTTGAAATAAAATCCACGGGTTTATCCACCCCTGTGGAAAACTTTCTCCACCCTATGCACAGCATCCCCGCACAATGCCCAGAACCCACTGAACTCGCAGGCAAACGCTGGTACTCTTGTAACGACGCCATCTTCTGATTGAAAGGGCATACACTATGGCTGAAAAGTACACTCTTCCCGAGCTCCCCTACGACTACGCGGCGCTCGAACCCCACATCTCCGCAAAGATCATGGAGCTGCACCACGATAAGCACCACGCAGCCTATGTTGCAGGCGCGAACGCTGCACTAGAGCAGCTTGAGGAAGCACGCGCAAACGGCTCCTACGGCAACGTTTCCAAGCTGTCCAAGGATCTTGCCTTCAACCTGGGTGGTCACACCAACCACTCGATCTTCTGGAAGAACCTTTCCCCCGAGGGCGGCGACAAGCCCACCGGCGAGCTCGCAGCGGCTATCGACGAGTTCTTCGGCTCCTTCGACAAGTTCCGTGAGCACTTCACCAACGTTGCCCTCACCATTCAGGGCTCCGGCTGGGCAATTCTCGCCTGGGACACCGTGGGCAAGCGCCTCATCATTGAGCAGCTGTACGACCAGCAGGGCAACATCTCGGTTGCACTGATTCCCGTTCTGCAGCTGGATATGTGGGAGCACGCCTTCTACCTGGACTACCAGAACGTGAAGGGCGACTACGTGAAGGCATTCTGGAACATCGTGAACTGGGCAGACGTCGCTGAGCGCTTCGCACGCGCAGTGTCGCAGACCAAGGGTCTGGTGCTTCCCGAGTAGTCCTTAAGAATTAACGATGCGCTCGCACTCAGGGCGTATCGTATACGGGCGGGTGCCCGGCGCCTCTTCTAACGAAGGCGCCGGGCACCCGCTTTGCGCTATAGAACTCACGGGTTAGTGGCTACACGGTGACGAGGTGGTATACAGAACCGCGATGCCCTGAGTGTGCTCGCTGTTCCGCTATACCTCGTTTGACCAATTTGGGCAGTGCATACCGAACCTGCCGTGCGGTTAACTGGGTATCTTCTACGAGATCGGCGACCGTAGCGGGCTTCTGCGCTAAGGCAGAATACACCTGTGATTCTGTGGCGGATAGTTCCTGCGGTACGTCAACATGCTGGGAAGACTGTGCCGCCCGTCGATCCCGTGTGGACTGTGCATCGTCCGTGGAGCGGTAAATGATAACGCGTACCTGAATACCTTCATCAAGGATGCGCGCCTCGCGCAAACCAGCATTGCGTAAGGCCTGCTGTGCCGCCAAAATACCGCCGCCTTCTCCCTCAATGAGCCGGCGACCGTCGCTGAGACGAATATTCTGGCAGATAGCGTACAGTGCCTCATTCACAGCCGCAGGGCGGTGCACAAGACCGACCTGACTAGGTAAGATACCCCAAAAACCACCGGGGCTGATGATCTCAACACGGCCACGCTTGATAAAAATCTGCACGAACTTGCCCGAAGCATCCTGCTCATAACTGCGGTGCACAAGGGCATTCGCCACGAATTCGCGCAGAGCCACCAGAGGAATTTCGGGCTCATCCACCAGACCCGCCCCGTCAGGGGTTGTTACGGTGCGGTTTTTGAGATTACGCACAAGCCAGGCAAGCGCATCTTCAAGCATGGCAGGAATAGGGCCTTCGCCCCGAAAACGGTCATCATTACGGGCTGTACCGCTCATAGACACTACGCCGATAATACTTGCCCCAGAATAAAACTGCTGCGGATAATCCCCCAGAGCACATAATCCGGCCAAGGTTAAATTGTTCTGCGCGGCGGCGAGAACATTGCGTTTGTGCAGAATTCCCTGGTCAGAGTCATGCCGCAAACGTGCTGAGGAGAGGCGAACCTGACGCAAAAAGTCCTCAGTGTACGGCTCATCTAAATCTTTGATGGACGTTCCAGGAATATTTCGTAGGTCATTCTGTGGTTTATGGCGTTGGGCATACATAAGGCTTAGCGCGTAACTATCCATCGGGTAGTCACCGTCTCCGAGGCGTTGATACGCCACATTACCTTTAAAGCAGGGGCGTTCCTGTACCGGTAACCCTGGAACAGATACGATGAGCACCTGATGATCGCCCAGAACCATATCGGTGGTTTCTACCGCGATTTTTGGTTTGAGATTCTGCGCGGCGTCAATAATTTTTGCTCGTAAATCTTCAAGATCGTAAACCCCCACGGAGGCAAAATCTTGGGATTCGTCCACGCCGCATATGATGGTGCCGCCGTCAGGAAGGTTGGCAAAGCTACAGATAGTCTCAGCAATGGACGATGGGTAACCGTTATGCGCCGACTTCACCTCAACGGTCAGGCTATCCCGACCGAGGAGGCGTAGCTCATTCAGAGTTTGTGTCACTTCTTCAGGCGTATACATGTAAATATTGTAACTCTGAGAGTGACAATATGAGTGTCTGACCGGGCTGAAAGTTACAAATCTGGTGATTTTGGGTGACAAAATGTAACTTTCAGATGGGTTTTTGTCACTTTGGCATGAAAAACGCGAGAGAACGTGACAAAGATGTAACTCTCGATGGCAATTGTGTAACTTTCACCGAGGAGTCAACCGGGTCCCCTTTGAACTTTGCGGACTTCCGAAGAGCACACAACTCGCGGGATGCTTTCGCAAGTGTAAAAGCGGGAGCGGGTAAAACTGGGGTGGACCGATGTTCGCTAAGCCGCGCCTAGTTCTTGTGCGAGAAGTGCCATTTTGCGGCCGCGACCCCAACGGTAATCCCCGATCACGCCGCTCTCACGAATCACTCGGTGGCAAGGAATAATCATGGCAACCGGATTGTGCCCCACAGCGGTTCCCACGGCACGCGCGGCACGCGGGCGACCAATACTCTCAGCCACAGACCCATAACTTTGCACGGCACCCTGCGGAATATTCAAAAGCGCACGCCACACCTGCACCTGAAACGGCGTACCCTTCAAATGCAGGGCGATGCGCTTCCCACCGCCCCCGAAAATACTCAACGCCTGCTCGTGAAAAGGATGCTCACCCTCATGCAGCTGAGCGTTCGGGTATTCGGCGCGCAGGTTCGTAAGAGCCGCATCCGGGTTATCGGCGAAGGCCATATGACATATGCCTTTATCCGTTGCGGCGATCAGCACCGTGCCGAAAGGAGACGCGGCGTAACGCCAGACGATGCGCAGGTTCGCCCCGCCGTTCTTATACTCGCCGGGGGTCATGCCCTCAATGGTGACGAACGCATCGTGCAGGCGTCCCGTGCCGCTGAACCCGCTCGACCAGGCCGCATCGAGCGTGCTCTGCTGCCCAGCGAGCGCCGCCTTCGCCCGTTCAAGGCTGATATGCTGCAGCATTTTCTTGGGGCTCACCCCCGCCCACTGCTGGAACTGCCGCTGCAGGTATTCGGGGCTCACATGAACCGCTTGGGATACCTGCGCGAGCGTGGGCTGATCTGCGGCGTGGTCATATAGGTACTCAATAGCGGCGGCTATGCGCCCGAACTGGACGGTTTGCTCGATCGGGTCTGTGATGCTCAAAGATTCTCCTAGTTCAAGGTCTTAACACTAGAGAATACGGATGTTCCGGACGGAAAACGACCCGATTCTTGACCTTGTGCGCGGGAGGCGTAGAAACGGGAATATTCTCATCGCTCCCGAATAAAAAACTGTTCCCGGATTGGTGGGGGTGGCTGAAGCGACCGAGTAATCACCCCGTCTGTGAGGCGAAAAGCCGGGCGAAATAGGAGTCGCGCGCCATCAACTCGGTGTAAGTGCCGGATTCGACGATTGCGCCCGCATCCATCACATAAATATGGTCGGCGTGGCGGAGGGTCCAGGCGCGATGCGAGACCAGAATCGTCATGTGATCCGCCGCAATCTCGCGCAGAGAGGCGAAAATATCTTCCTCCGTTTCGGCATCAATCGCGCTGGTGGGTTCGTCCAGAATCCACAGGGCGGTATTGCGCAGAATCAGACGTGCCAGCGCGAGCCGCTGCCATTGCCCGCCCGATAGCCCAACGCCGCCCCACTGCTCACCCAGCTGTGTGTCTAAACCGGCAGGCAGAGCCCGCACGAACTCGGCGGCGCGGGCTTTGTTGAGCGCATCCCACAGCTGCTCGTCAGTTGCGGAGCGCCCGGAAATCCCCATGAGGAGGTTCTGCCGAACCGTCAGTTCGTAGCGTCCAAAATCTTGGGTGAGAATAGTTGCCAGCCGGTGCCGTTCGGCGGAATCGAGAGTATCCACCGGGGTGTTGTTGAAAAGAACACGCCCCTCGTGAGCGGCAAGCATGCCCAGAATCCCATGTATTAGCGTGGTCTTGCCCGCACCGTTTGCCCCCACGAGTGCGATTGTTTGACCGCGCTCAATCTCGAAGGATACCCCGCGCACCACGGGTTTTTCAGCGTTGGGGTAGGTGATGGAAAGGTTCTCGATGCACACGCGGCTAAGCGGTGCATCAAGAGTGGTGACCACTTTGCGAGACGGGTTTTCGGAGCCTTCCAGGAACTCTCGATACCGTGTAATTCCGTTAGCCCCGGCGCCGAGCGAGCTCATATCGTGACTCGCTGCAGCCAGCGACATCATGGCGGAAAGTGCGCCCACTATTGCACCAGAGATGATACCCGCGCTCGCCCCGGAGGACACCAGAAAACCTAGCGCACCCACCAGGAATACCGCGCACATTACCCCCGATATTACCTGCAAACGCAGGGCATATGCGGTAAGTTTCACCTCTTCGTCAGCGGCCAGCCCGCGTTGCCGGTTAGCCCGTGCCGCAAAGAACCAGCCTGCTTTCAGGGTCGAAAGTTCTTCGGCGGTATTCGGGTAGGCTATCTGGTTGGTAGCGTACCAGGCCCGGTGGTTATGCGCATAAATGCTATCCCAGGCCTGCTCGTTGCGCCGTGTGTACAGCCCCGCTACGAACGCCACCGGAATCAGGCAGAGCAGAAGGCATACCGCTGCCGCAGAACTGACGCGAGCCACCATGACGCAGAGCGAACCCACCATAAGAAACGTGAAGAGAAGTACGCCGGTGCTGGTTACTTGGGTGTGCAGGTGGCCGTTGGCGACCGCATCCTGGGCGGCACGCGAGCGCTGCGAAAATGAGCCGCGCGAAATCTGCTCGGGGGTGAGGGAAGCGAGCCTGCAGGCGATCGCCCGGATACCTGTTTGCGCCATACCCGCCCGCAGCGACATATCCAGCGAATTAGACACCTGCTGCAGGGCAAGGTTACCCGCCAGCACGCCCCCGGTTACGCCCGCCCACATGAGTGCAGTGTGCGCATCCCCGGCGCTGAGCGAGTCGGTGATTGCGGCTATGAGGAACATCTGTACGCTGGGCAGAAACGAGAGCACTGTGAGAAGGGTGAACGAGCTGAGTACAAGAATAGGATGCGCCCGCAGCGCATACCGCAGGGCCCAGAGAGTTTGTCTAATCGTTTTTAACACGATGGTGTCCCTTCTTCCGCAGACCCGATGTTTTCCGTGGATCCGGCGCCGTCAGCAACTGACAAGTCCGACGGCGTGTGTTCCGGCGCATCCTCTATCTGTGAGGCGAAAATTTCGGCAAACCGCTCGCCAGCGTCTAATAGTTCGGCGTAGGTTCCCGATTCGACGATGGTTCCGTGATCCACCACATGAATGACATCCGCGTGTTTGAGAGTCCAGGCGCGATGTGAGACCAGAATCGTCATATGATCCGCCGCAACTTTGCGCAGGGTAGCGAAAATCTGCTCCTCGGCGTGAGCATCAATAGCGCTGGTGGGTTCGTCCAGAATCCATAGGGCGGTATTACGCAGGATCAGGCGCGCCAATGCGAGCCGCTGCCATTGCCCGCCCGATAGCCCGACCCCGCCCCACTGCTCACCCAATTGAGTGTCTAAACCGGCGGGTAGGGCGCGAACGAACTCGGCGGCGCGGGATTTATCGAGCGCATCCCAGAGACGCTGATCGGTGGGCGGTTCCTGCCCCTGAGCGTGCGTGCCCAACAGCAGGTTTTCCCGCACGGTCAGCTCATAACGCCCGTAGTCCTGGCTGAGCAGGGTGGCGTGCCTAAAAACCTGTTGCACGCTTAGCGAGTCGACCGGAGTATCGTCGAAGAGCACGCTGCCTGCGGTGGTGGGAGTCAGCCCAAGGATTCCGCGCACCAGCGTAGTTTTCCCCGCGCCACTGGCACCGACCAAAGCGACCATCTGCCCGCGTTTTATATGCAGGTTCACGTGGTGCAGCGTCGGTGTATCCGCCCCGGGATAGGTGACGCTTAGATTGCGTACAGTGAGTTCACGCGGAGAATCACCGGTTGCGGGCGGATTATGATGCGTTGTCTCTGAAGCAAGCACGTAGCGCGGATTATCCACAAACGCGCGGTACTGAGCAATTGACATTGCCCCGTTCGAGACCTGTCCGAAGGCGTAGCCAACATCCTGCGTGGCCGCGATACAGGTGAGCGTGCCCACTAGCGCACCGGCAATCTCGCCCGCGCTCGCCCCGGAGCTAATCAGGCAGTAGAGTGCACCCATCAGCAACACCGAGCAGATGAGCCCGGCGAACCCCACCACGATGCCGCGTACCGCCTCCAGATTGTATTCCCGCCCGGTGGCACGATCTCGTGCCCGCGCCACACTGTTGGCGAAGAAACCACCGGCCCCTAGGGTTGCGATCTCCCGGGCTGTGCTGGGGTGGGTGAGCGCATCCAGAAAGTATGCCTCTTCACGGCGGTCCTCATAAACCTGCCCATAGATACAGTAGTCACGTTTCGCCAGCAGCACCATCGCGGCGGACAGCGGAACCATGCACCCCGCCACAAAGAACGCAGCCGGAAGGCTCGTACCTGCAATTGTTGCGCACAGCAGCAGAACCATCGCCACGGCGGCGATGAGAGTCACCACGGAATTTGCCTGCGTGGGAATCTCCTGCTTCGTAAGAGATTCACGGGCTGCACGAAGATGCTTCTGCATCTCGGGTTCACTCATCACCTCGGGATTCATCCGCGCCAGGGTGGTATTGAGTTTTTGATGCGCGGCGGCATTCACGCGCGCCTTCGTCATGGTGAAGAGCGACATGCTTGCCCGCTGTACCAGAAGGTACGCCGCCACGAGGACACCGATTACCGCGGCCCAGGTGAGCGATGCTGCAGTATCGCCAGAGGCCACCGAACCCACCGCAGCATTCACCAGTACCACCTGCGCGCTCGGCATGAACGTGAGAAGCAGGGTCGTACAAACCGCAGCAAGGAAGGGAATAGGCGCCGTGTGAAGAGTTATACGGAATGCCCACGGGATGGAACGAAGAATGTTTATCATGACATTTCCCCAAGGGTTTTCGCCGAAAGGCTGAGCGTGCGGTCGATGCGGATGCGCTCGCAAAAATCCTCGTCGTGGCTAACGATGATCAGCGCGCCGGTATAGGCATCGAGCGCCTGTACTAGCCAATCCACCGACGAAATATCTAGGTTATTCGTGGGCTCATCCAACAGAAGAAGCTGCGGCACCGGGTCGGTGAGCAGAACCGTCGCCAGCGCGGCACGAAAACGTTCACCCCCGGAAAGCTCCCCAATACGCTGATGCACGCTTTCTCGCCTGAACAGCAGCCGCGCCAGTTGGTCGCGAAGATGCTGTTCGCTCGCCCCCGGGTTCGCCCGCTGCACGGTTTCAAGGAGGGTGCGTTCAGGGTCAAGCGTGATGCGCTGCGGCAGATACGCGGCGTTGCCCAGGCGGTAGAGCACCCGGTAAGCGGGCGGCACGGGGGAGCGGTAGTCGGGGTCATTCGCGTGCGCTATTGCTTTGAGAAGCACGGTCTTGCCGCTGCCGTTTGCTCCCGTGATGCGCATATGTTCGGGTCCGGTCAGGATAAGAGCTTCGGGAAAGTCTTGGTCGCGGGACGGATAATCAACTTCATAAGGTTGTGTTTCATGTGAAACAATATTTTGGGTGTGTGCATTCTTAAAATCGGCACTCTGTTGCGCAGACACGTAAAATCCCTTATCCACCTGCTGTAATTCCAGCACCTTCCGCCCTGCCGGGAGTGCATCCTGAGCAAGTTCCAGGTAGATACGCTCCTGCACGCGCAGGTTCTCTTGGGCTTCACTAACTGCCGCACGCGCATCCGCCACCATACTTTCGTGTGCCGCGCGAAGTTTCCCTGCGGAGCGCTCTGAACTGTTCTTATCCAGGCCCATCGCCAGGCCAGGTTTACGCTTCGACCGCTCAAAATCGCGGCCTCGGCGGGCGTTGCGATCGAGCTTAATCTGGTTCTCGATGCGCTCGCGCTCAGCCTTGCGCGCCTCATTTTTCGCATCACTCACGCGGCGATGCGCGGCGCTCTCCTCGGCCTTCCACGCCGCCCGGTAGGTGTCGTAGTTTCCCTCATATATGCGCAGATGCGCCCGCCCCTCACGGTCGGCGTGCAGCTCGGCGATCGCGTTCATATGCGCGAGCAGATCGCGGTCGTGGCTGATGATGAGCGCCGGGCAGGTGAGGGTCTCAAGTGCCGCGAAAAGCCGATTCTTCGCGGCGGAATCCAGGTTATTCGTGGGCTCATCCAGCAGAATAAACTCGGGGTTCGAGCGCAGAAGCGCGGCGAGGGCGGCAGTGACCGTCTGACCGCCCGAAAAGGTGCTAAGGGGGCGCACCAGAAGGTCGCGAATGGCGTGCGGGTCGGCGGCATCCGTGGTGAGCGCAGGACTAAAACCGTACTCGGCAAGGGTCGCTAGAGTGCGCTCTTCAATATCCCAGGCGTCGTCGATGGTGTCATAAAGGCTGGGGGAGTAGTCGCCCGATTCCAGCGCATCAAGCGCTCGCAGAATTTTTGTAATTCCAAAAATATCGGCAAGATGCTGATGCTCGCTCAACCCCAAATCTTGCGGCAGATACGCTATGCGCGGCGGGGCGCTGATTGTGCCGTGACTAGGCTTTATCTCGCCAAGAATAAGCCTGAAGAGGGTAGTTTTTCCGGTGCCGTTATCGCCGATAAGCCCAGTGAGCGGCGCGGAAAATACGGCGGAGAGGTCGGTGAAAAGCGGGGGTTCACCCGGATGCGCATACGAAATATGGTCGAGTGTAATGTGGTGTGGCATGGGCCGAGTTCCTTCGAGTCGGTGCTCGGATCCCCGCCATCGCAGCGCGCGTTAGGTGTGAGGGTATGAAAAAACCCGAGCATGGTGTGTAGATACACGTAAGCCCGGGCGGTGGTATGAGCGCGTAAAAGCACGCTGACCTGGTATTTTGATCCGGGCTATGCTCGGGAGCCGTTCATGTGCTGGTGCCTCCTCGTGTGCCGATGCGCTTCCGTGCGCCTCGGTGCAATAGATAGGAACAATCCGGAATGTGACCCGGATAACCTCTAGTGTAGGGAGTGGCGATAGCGCCTGTCAATCATGGGGCGTATTAATCTTTCGGCTTGCGCGCCACTATCGCCAGGTGGTCGCGGTGCCGCCCGGTGCTGCGGGTGTGAACTTCTTCCACCGTAAACCCGGCCTTCTCGCACAGTGCGGAAAACTCTGGAACGCTCACATAATAGGCGGTTGTCACTGCGTGCGCGAAGGGCAAGCCGTGGTCGCCCAGAAACATCCCCAGAAGAAGGCTTCCTCCCGGAATCAACAGCCGAGAGAACTCGGTGAGTGTGCCGGTAAGGTGAGCTGGTGGCGTGTGAATGAGCGAATACCAGGCGAGAATTCCCGCGAAAGACCCTTCAGTATAGGGCGTGTGTGCCATATCCATGACCTCGAAGCTAAGATTTGGGCCGTCTGAGGCAGCGCGGGCATGGGCAATAAATTCGGGGGTTACATCTATGCCGGTGACGGATCGGTCTGCGGAGGCGAGCAGGCGCGCCCAATGCCCGGGGCCGCATCCGGAATCAAGAATACTGCCTGGCACGGATGCGCCCCACGACTTGATTAGGGCAATATCAGTTGGTTCCATCTGATCGAGCGACCCCAGCGCCCCACAATATTCCGCCGCCCGCACCCCATACCTGCTGCTGACTGTCATTGTTTCCTCACGTGGTGTTTATTGCGCAACGCGATAGGTTGTGTTCCGGTTTCCTTGGCCGCCTTCACGCACAACAAGGGAGAGTACAAAAACGGGAGTGTTTTCTTCATGCGATAGCACTTTACTGCTCTCGCATGAAGAAAACACCCCCGGATTTAGAGTGTCTGAGTATTCCAAGTTTTTGAACGTGGCACCAGTACTCCACGCGATCGAAATAACGACCCCTGAGCGACGCAACTTGCCGCTCCCGGAACTCTTCTAAGACTCGCGGCGTTCGCGGTACATGCCCAGCGGGCCGGCATCCGCATAAGCCTGCGCCGTGTTGTAGCGGTACAGGCGCGGCGGGCGGTGGCGGGTACCTTCAATACGCCGACCGGTATCAATAATCGACTTTGAGGCTGCAATCTGGCGGCGGAAATTCGCGGGATCCAACGGGCGACCGAGAATCGCCTCGTACACCTCACGCAGCTGCGCCAACGTGAACTCATCGCCCAAGAAGGAGTGCGCAATACGCGAATATTCGACCTTATTCTGCAGGCGGTACAGGGCGTACTCCACAATCTCGTTGTGGTCGAAAGCCAGCTCGGGAAGCTCATCTACCGGGAACCAGCGAATATTTTCGTGCACGCGAGTCTGCGAAACCTCAGTCGCCGGGATCGAAGCCCAATAAACCACCGAAACCACGCGCTCATGGTCCGCCCCAGGCGCCGGAACCGGTGTGCCGTTGATGCGCGCCGCACGTGCCTCCGGGGCACGCAAAACATCACCGAACGCATACAGCTGCTCAAGGTACCCAGGCTCAAGACCGGTCGCGCGCTTGAGCGTGTACCCCGCCGCCTGCTCTAGAGACTGCTGGGACTGCAAGGGACCGCCGGGAAGCGCCCACTGTCCCTTATAAGGTTCGCGCAAGCGGCGCACCAGCGGCAGCCAAAGACTTGGGCGCGCACTATTCTTTTTGTGGCGTAATGCAAGAATCACGGTAGAAACCGCTAACGAAACCGAACTGTGGTCGGCCTCGTGTTCTTCGGGGACCTCAGCTGCGTAATGTGGTGATGAGTTCATCCATGACTCCTGTACTTATTTTTGTGTGCCCTATAACCATTTTAAGGGTAAAAACGGCGTTACACGACTTACGGCGCGCGCATCCGACGGATACACGCGCTGCATGGTTGGACTCTTGAGGTAAAGCGGCTAATTCTCGATGTTCAGCTCGCCCATAGCGTCCCAACCGTCACCGTCGATCTGGCGGGAGATAATCTTCGGAGTCTCGCGCAGAGCCGGGCGCATATCGGCTATGGCTTGGGCGAAATGCGCGGAGTTCACATGAGCCGCCGCGCCGTCGTCCTCGAACGCCTCTACCAGCACGAACTCGTTCGGATCCTCAACGCTGCGCGACCACTCAAACCACTTGTTGCCGGGTTCGGCACGGGTTGCCTCGGTGAAGTCGCGGGTTAAATCCAGCCATTTTTCGGCGTATTCGGGCTTGACGGGAAATTTCACAACAATAAAAATCATAACGAATCCTAATACGCAAGATACGGAACACTTCTATTCTTTCACAGGATGCGCTCGCGCGGGCAGAGCTTCGGAGTCACGAGCAGGTTAGATTCCGCCGACAAGGTAGGATTTTCCAACCTCCTCGGACCAAAAACCACCTGCTCGCGGCTAGTCGTGGGGTGTTCACGGGCGTAGGGTTAAAGGTATGACTACTGCACAGATAAAGTTCCTTGAGACGGACCCCGCCATGATCTCCGCCGAAACTACTCTGCGGGCGGCGGCAAGTGATGTGTACGCCCTAATTGCCGACCCCGCCCGCCATACCGAGCTTGACGGCGGCGGTTCGGTGCGCGGGCTGATATCCGGCGACACCCCCGAACTGCGCGAA
Organism: Rothia sp. HMSC036D11; assembly: GCF_001814205.1. Classification (NCBI taxonomy): domain Bacteria; kingdom Bacillati; phylum Actinomycetota; class Actinomycetes; order Micrococcales; family Micrococcaceae; genus Rothia; species Rothia sp. HMSC036D11. The sequence continues at coordinate 4,542 of NZ_KV815280.1, read as the reverse complement.
GGCGATACCTTCACCGAAAAAATGTTCCTGGGCATCCCGTACCGCATGTCTCCCACGGTCGTGCGCGCCGAGAAGAACCAGATCCTCTCCTGGCGCATGCCTGCCGACCACTACTGGACCTGGGAGATCGCAGATAACCACGACGGCACCGTGACCGTGCGTGAAACCTGGGATGCTTCCGAAGCGAAAATTTTTGGGTTTATCCCCGCTGCGCCTGTATTTCGTACGTTTGGTGCGTTCGCGCGTAACCGCCGTAATATTGCGCTGTCGCTGGCGAAACTGCATCGCACCTTCGAGGGGTAGAGGCTGTTTCTTGCCTGCTTCTTACCCGCGAGCAGATAATATTTCGACGAGCAGATAACGGATTGCTATCTTTTCGTCGAAATATTATCTGCTCGCGGTGTTATGCCGATACGAACACTACCGTGCTGCGCGCCTGAGAATGTCGAGCACATCCAGCAGAATATCCCGATCAGCCTTGATGCGTTTGCGCGCCGCCGGGTTCGCCATACCTCCCGCAAACGCCGCACTGTAATACATGCCGTCCCCCAGCAAAAGCACGGTGCGCGCCATCTTATCGTCCCCAATCTCCGCGCGAATCAGCTCATACCACTGCCCCTGAATCTCGTCCATGAGTTCGCGTGCCGCCGGGTTCTTATCCTGCGCCAACCGCGAAAGGGCAACCAGGCATATATCGAATGGGGTGCCCTGAAAGGTTGAGGTGTTGATGTAATAGGCGCTGGCCCCCTCGGGTGCGGCGCGCATCTTCTCAAGGTCTTCGTCTGCGTAGGTGCGGGTGCGGTCTAAAAGCGCCTCAAAGAGTGCCTTTTTCGAGCCGAAATGATAGAGCAGCCCGCCCTTAGAAACTTTCGCTTGGGCGGCGACCGCATCAAGGGTGGCGGCACGTTCACCGGCCTGTACCAGCAGATGTTCATAAGCGTCTAAGATCTGCTCGCGCGAGTTGTTGGCGCGGGTCGCACGGGGTTCGGATGCGCTGGCTGGGGTAGTCATAATCACCATTCTACGGATTAGAAACTTTACCGTCTAGTTGGTATAGTTAGTGTGTCCGTGGTTGCCAGCGTGGCGCATCCTTACTACCCCAAGCAAAGCCTCTAGCAGCAACCCCTCTGCGGGCTATGAGCACTTGCCGCCCGGCGCATCTGCCGCAAGTGCCGAAAACTCCCAGATGCGTGTGAACACAACGATGAACAACTCATACCCCGTCACCGAGGCGCTGCCTATTCACGCGCCCGATCAGAAAATCAAACGGTGGATTGCCCTGACCGTGCTCATGCTGCCGGTGCTGCTTGTCTCGGTCGATAACACCGTGCTCGCATTCGCCGTACCCTCAATCGCGCAGGCGCTCGAACCATCCTCCAGCGAGCAACTCTGGATCGTAGACGCATACTCGCTCGTGCTTGCAGGGCTGCTCGTGCCTATGGGAAGCCTGGGGGACCGCATCGGGCGGCGTAAAATCCTGCTAATCGGCTCCGTCGGGTTCGCGGTTATCTCAGCACTCGCCGCATTCGCGCCCACCGCTCTGCTGCTTGTCATCGCCCGCGCTGTACTTGGGTTCTTCGGCGCCATGCTCATGCCCGCCACGCTCTCACTCATTCGCAACATCTTCCGTGACCCGAAAGAACGCCGCACCGCAATCGCCGTGTGGGCGGCCGGCTTCTCCGCCGGTGCAGCACTCGGTCCCGTCGTGGGCGGATTCCTGCTGAGCCATTTCTGGTGGGGATCGGTGTTCCTCATGGCGGTACCCGTACTCGTACCGTTCCTCGTGCTCGCACCCATGACCGTGCCCGAATCGAAAGACCCAAACCCCGGCCCGCTCGATATGGTGAGCATCCTGCTGATTATGATCGCCATGATCGGCATAACCTTCGGTCTCACCCATATTTCCGAAGCGGGTGTGGATGCGCTCGCGCTCAGTACCGCCCTTATTGGTGCCGTGTTCGGGTTCTTCTTCGTGCGCCGTCAGCTGCGCCGCGGGCGTGCGGGAACCACCCCCATGCTCGATGTTCGGCTCTTCAAAAACACCGTGTTCACCGGTGGGATTTTGGCGAACCTGTTCGCCATGTTCGTAGATGTTGGGTTCCTGCTCTTCGTCTCGCAGCATTTGCAGCTGGTTTCGGGGTACTCTCCCATGCAGGCTGGACTGTTCCTGATTCCCGGGCTGGCGTGCACCATTGTTGCGGGCCTGTACGCCGCTAAGCTCGTTTCGCGGTTCCACCCGGCGGTGATTGTGTCTTCAGGGCTTGCCTTGGGTGCCCTCGGGTACCTGTTTGTGGTGTTCTTCGGTTCGCGCAACGACCTTCTGCTCATGCTTTCCTTCATGTTCTTAGGGTTGAGCGTGGGTGCGGCGCAGACCATCTCGAATGACCTAATTCTTTCCAGCGTTCCAGCGAATAAAGCGGGTGCTGCATCGGCGATTTCTGAGACCGCCTACGAGTTCGGCACCGTGCTGGGTACCGTGGTGATCGGCGGTATGCTGACCGCGATTTACCGTGCACAGGTGACGGTTCCCGCCGGTCTTAATGCGGATGCGGCCCATGCGGCGGGCGAAACCCTCGGCGGCGCGACCGCAGTTGCCGGGCAGCTTCCGTCGGACCTAAGCGCTGAGCTGCTGCATTCGGCGCATGCCGCGTTCGATTCGGGCGTGCTGGTAACCGCGACCTTTAGCGCCGTGCTTCTGGCGGTGCTGTCGGTCTTCACCTACCGGATGCTCCGCTCGGTACCCGCCGAACTGGAGAAAGCAGAGCACTAGACCGAACTCCAGTTTCACTGCTAAAAAGAGCCCTGATGTGAATAAAGTGGCGAAAACACTCTTTATTCACATCAAGGCTCTTTTAGCGCGGAAGTAGGCGCCGGAAAGACCGCAAAAGACGCATAATCTAGGGAATAAAATTTTACGTGGAAACCAAATGAGCGCGGCAGAAAGAAGCTCAGATGTTACGGTAGAAGTACCAGCTTCAGCGAGTAGGTGCCGCGTCAGCTTACGCGTTCTTTGCCGCCGCATACGCGCATTCAGGTTACTAGGATGCGCACAAGGGCAGTCGCTACAGTCGCCGCGCGCCGGGAGGATAACCACGTGGATATTAAAGACTGGATGGCGCCTATGGTCACGCTCGCCATCGGTGCCAGTACCATTTTCATCTCCTATAAAAACTACCAATCACAAACCCAGGCCAAACCCTCGGAACTTGCCCGCTTAGAGCTGTGGAGCAAATTGCTTGCGGAATCGGGAATTGATATTGGCGACCTGCCGCCCGAGGATGAAATTACCGCCGAACAGCGCGAGATCCTTGAAAATTACCGGGTTTTCCTCAAGCGTGCGTCACTCGAATCGAAGCTGCGTAAGGTCGGTATTGAGAATAACCGCCTGTTCAATCTTCTGATGAAGCGCGCGCATTCTCCCGTAAAGCCTACCCCCATCGGGTTTGGCGACTCCATTATTTACTATCGTCTTATTCTGTGGCTTTTCGCATTTATTTGGATTCCGATAGCCACCATTTTCCTGGGTATTCCGGTGCTGATCTCGTTCGGTGCGTATTTGTACCGCATGTTTATAACCCGCAGCGCCGATAACTATGTGGACTATTCAATTCCGGTTGGCTCGCTCGTCATCATCATTATCGGGCTTCTCGCCGTTGGTGTGCTCTGGTATCTGCAAAACAAGATTCGTTCGGCGATTATCGCCAATAACGTGTACTTCTATTTCTGGGACACCTACGGCGCCAAGCGAGGCAGCCGCGATTCCGTGCAGTCATACACCGAGCGGCTGACCGCAAAAACCTACTCTGACCTGCTCTTTATTGGGCAGCACGAGTTCGCACAGCAGTTCCGCGAGAACATGTACATGGCGGGCATTCAAGAGATTGATGAATACCCGCGCGTGCTCAGCGATGTGGGCATGATTCCGCGTAACCACCAGGTGGTTGAGGCGACCGCAGACTACAACTGGCTGGATCGCATTATTAACTGGATGCGTGCCAAGATCGGCATGGAACCGAAGCCTGCACGCGTTATCTACACCCTGGAACGTAAACCGCCGAAGGGTGCGGGGGCAACTGCGACATCCGGGCTTGACGTGCAGCTTCATGAGCTCAAACCGGGCAAAAAGAAGCGTTTTGGGCGCAAGCGCAAGAAGGGTCGGGTGCTTATGCAAGCTGAACCGGCGACGGATGCGGTGCCCCTCTATACCGAGCATCCTGACGATGCGGCGAGTGACGCCTCGGAGGCTGAGTCCGCGGCAGCTTCGCAGCCTCAAGTGGTGAACGGCCCGACTCTGACCGACGAATTGGTTGAGGACCTCAGCACCGGGCAGATTCCGCTGGTTCAGGTTCGCAGAGAGCAGGGGCAGAAGTCGCAGAAGAATGCGGGCGCCGGGGATGCTGGCTCGGCAGAAACGTATGACATAGATAGTGCCGCTGATGGTGCTCGTGCAGATTCCCCGAAGTCGGCATCGGAAGGTTCGTCTGAGTAATACGTGCGTACTTGGATCATAAAAAGGCTCTTTGTTTAAACAAAGAGCCTTTT